>DAOTVR010000500.1:0-5746 GCA_034436315.1 Anaerolineae bacterium | reverse complement strand
TCACGCTCTCTTCAAGGGCGGCCTTGGCCTCTGGGCTCGAAACCCTTCGCGCCTGCAGGCGCATCAGAGAGGCGATGATCTGGAGATTATTCTTGACCCGGTGGTGGACCTCACGGATGAGGGCCATCTTGCTTTCCAGCTCATGCTGAGCCTGCAAAGTTTCGGTGGCGTCGTGGATCAAGATCAACACGCCCTGGGGGCGCCAGGTGCTGCTCCCTGTGAAGGGTTTCCACCTCCATAGCGAGTCCCAGAAGGGCCTCTCTGGCACGCTGACGGGCAAAGCCCGCCGTATCCAGGTGCGCCCGTATTGTTCGTCCTGACGCTCAAAGCAACGCTGTTCGGCAAGCACCTGGTTGACCAGGTAGGGATCAACTGTCTCTAGCTCGTTCACCCGCCGGCCGATCAAGCTATCCCGGTAGCCTAGATGACGATAGAGGCTAGCAGCTACTCCACTCATATAGCGGATGATGCGCTCTGCGCTCACGTATACGATGCCATCATGTTCGCCAAAGGGAGAGAGCGATTCTGCCCCGCGCAGCTCACCGTGTAGGACCATGGTGCGCAGGTCACGCAGGGCATTCTGGAAAGCCTTGCTTCGGCGAAGTTGGCGCTCGTGAGCCAGCCAATAAGAGTCCATCGCCATGGCGGCAATGAGCTTCCCACGCCTGCTCCACACCGGAAAGACCTGACGAGCCACAGTAGCCCCACGCACAGCAACGGTGTACACGTGAGAAGGATTTGGCTTGCCACTGAGCGTACGTAGCACCTCTTGCTGCTCTGAGGGGCCAAAGACCAGTCCAACTCGCTCCTCCTGATACAAGGGAGAGACCGAGTGTGGCATCGCCTGGGCAACAACGATCGCTTTCTCACGCCCCTTGGCGCAATAGAGCAAAAGGTCCGCCCGGGAGATATCGGCGAGAATGGGCAAGTCCGCAGCTAATTTTTTTAAGAAAGCCACATCCTCTTGGTTGAGATCGACGTGGCGAAAGACGTCTTTGTCCATCATCTTTTCATTATAGCACAGGTAACCATAAAGTGAAAACCAGCGCGTGAGGCTACCCTCTCGCTCCGAGCGTCCTTTCGAGCGAGAGGGTGATAATACGGGCAGTGGCCATTTCCTGATGATCGGGCAAGGCCCCTTAACTTCGGCCCGAGGCATCCATATATTCGTTGTTTACCGCTTGGACGAGGGCGCGCATATAGCCGATAGAGTAGGCCAAACCGACACGTCCTCCGCCGATCATCGCCGGCACATGGTCGGGGATGATCGCTCCATCGAAGTCAACCTCGCGCAGGGCCTGCATCACGCGATGCATATCCATGTAGCCGTCGTCAAGGAGCGTCTCGCTCCAAGGTGCGGGCATGGGGTTGCTCACATTGCGAAAGTGCACCTTGAAAAGCTTTTTCTGGGATCCAAAGTAGCGGATAGCCTCGATCACATCTGCGCCCATGTTCTCTGCGCCGCCCTCCAGCCAGCAGCCCACGCACAAGCAAACGCCGATATGGGGACTATTGGCGATCTCCAGGGCGCGCTTAAAGCCCTCAAAGGTGCCGAAGATGCGCCGAGGTACTCCGCCCAGTGGATATACCGGCGGATCATCGGGGTGGATGCCAATATAGACGCCGGCCTCCTCGGCCACGGGCACCACCTGCCTGATGAAGTAGGCATAGTTATCCCACAGCTCTTCTTCTGTATAGACCCGCCCGTGAGTCAAAGGGCCTTTAAAGACCTTGCCATCCCATTCGCCCTGCTCAGCCTTGGCCAAGTCAAAGGCGCGCCCGACGATTCCTCCGCGCATGACGGCATGGCCGGTAGACCAAATGCCGTTGCCCATGTGCCCATAGGTGGAGTAGTAGATGCCGGCCTTGCCCAAATTGCGAATGAATTGCAGGAACTCGGCGATCTTCTCGTCGCGCCCAGGGAGGTTGAGGGTCACCTGTTCCATATTATGGACGCGATGATTGGCCAAGCGGTAGATCTTGAGGCCCTTGGATTCAAACCTTTCCCGGAGGCGGATATAGTTCTCCGCCGTGTGCGCCTCTTTGCCATCTACGAGGAGCATGATCCACTCGATCCCCAATTGGTGCAGGAACTGGATCTCCTCGTCGCTGGCGTCTGCGCCTAGGTAGGTCCCGATCTGGATCCCGGGCTTGCTGGCAAAGTAGCCGGGGATCACCTTAAGGGGATACTGCGCTTTCAGCTCTGGCTGTTGGGTCATCATCCTCCTCTACGGAACTGTTTTGTCAGGAGCCGGCCCTGAACCGCAAAGGATCCAGGGTCATCTCTTTCATACGCTTGACGTAATACAGGTAATGCTTCAGAGGCACATCGGGGGGCACGTGATGATCGCACCAGGGAAGATAACCTCCCTCCGCAACCAGCGGAGCCACGTGGGCCAACTCGGCATCAATGGCCGCCGGCCCGGCGATCATGGCCCGCTTATCAATGCCTCCCATGAGGCGCAAATTCCGCCCGAAGCGCTCACGCAACCTCACCGGATCCATCCCGGCAGCGCGCTCCATAGGGTAAAAGCCGTTGACTCCGCCCTCTATCCACAAGGGTAGCAAGGGTTCGGCGTCGCCGTCGCTATCCACAAAGATCAGCTCTACGCCATGCTCGTGGATGAAGGAGGTAAGCCTTTTATAAGGCTCTAGCATGAACTGGCGAAACATCTTGGGCGAGATGAGCGGTCCGGCCTTGTAGGCCATGTCCTCCCAGAGGAGCACATAGTCTATCTGCACCTCCTCCAAGGCGCGGTGCCCCACAGCGATACAGAAATCCACAATGAAATCCATCATCTCTTGAACCCACTGTGGGTCATCGTAGAGGGCTTGGGAGATGCCCTCCAGGCCCATCCAGTTGCGCAACCAGCCGAAGACGGAGCCCATACGCAAGCCCAAGGGATAGTCGCGCTGGGCATAGATGCGCACCCGCTCCTCCCAATACTCAGGGTAGCGTGCAGGGGAATGGGGATTGAGGCGAGGCAGGAACTCTTTCTCCCAATCCTCGCGCGTCTGCAAGGGGAAGCGCAGCCATTGAGGCATGCGGAAGGAGTGGTCACCGGTGAACTCTTTGCAGATCACGCCGTCCACGCGGCGTACAATGCGGTAGTTCGTGCCCTCTTCCAGGGTTTGCGCCTTGAACCCCGGCAGGAGGCCAAAGGATATCGGCACCTCCTCGCGCAGGCGATCAAAGCCGAAAAAGGTGTTGAGGTGCACATCCTCGGGCAGGCCCTGCTCGTGCCAGACTTCAATCGTCTCGGGCCAAAACCCCATCTCACCCCAGGGCACGCGGTCGCGCGGCTGGTAGTTCATCGTGGCCAGGAACCGCTCGCGAACGTTCATTGTCGCCTCACCCAGGCCAACACCCTAGCGGCTATCTTCTCGTTGGTGTAGCCCAACTCCTCCATCAGCACCTTGTAGGGCGCCGAGTGGCCATATGTGTCTTGGGTGATAAAGAGGGCATCGCAGCCTACGATATCCCCCCAACCGAAGCGTACACCGGCCTCAATGACCACTTTTTTCGCCGTGGGGGGAATGAGCTCGTGGCGGAAGGACTCCTCTTGTTGCATAAAGAGTTCGCGACAGGGCATGGAGACCACCCGAGCAGCATAGCCAGCCTCTTCCAGCGCCTTTTGGGCTGCCAGGGCGAACTGCAGCTCCGAGCCGGTGCCTATCAGGACTACATCAGGCTTCCTGCCCTTCGTCTCGGCGATTACATAGGCCCCGCGATTGAAGGCCGCGAAGGAGAAAGGAACCTGACGCTCGATCGCCGGCACAGCTTGGCGGGTGAGGATAAGTGCCGTGGGACCATCTTGATGCCGCAGGGCATAGGCCCAAGCCGCGGCCACCTCTGGCCCGTCTGCCGGGCGAATGACCGTCATCCCTGGGATCAGGCGTAGCGAGGCGATCTGCTCCACCGGCTCATGGGTGGGGCCATCCTCGCCCACAAAGATGCTATCGTGGGTGAAGACGAAGATGGACTGTATCCTCATCAGACATGCCAAGCGGATCGGTGGACGCATATAGTCGGCAAAGACCAGGAAGGTGGCCCCGAAGGGGATAAAACCGCCGTAGAGGGCAAGGCCGTTGACGATGGCTCCCATGGCGTGCTCGCGTACGCCAAAGTGGAAGTTGCGCCCCTTGAACGCACCACGACCGATATCGCCAAAGCCCTTCATTAATGTAGAGGTGGAGGGGGCCAGGTCGGCGGAGCCGCCCACCACGTAGGGCACGATCTGGGCGATCTTCTGGATGACCTCACCGCTTAGGCGACGGGTGGCGTCGGGCTTGCCCGAGAGCGCGGCCAGAAGTTGCTCCTCCAAGTCAACGGGGAGCACCTTATGCATCGCTCGTTCGCGCTCGGCGGCCAGCTCGGGGTTAGCCTTGGCCCAGGATCTGAGCGTATCTTGCCATTCCCTGTAGATACCCTTCAGCTCGGCCACACGCTCGGCAAAGAGCTGGCGCACCTCATCGGGAACATAGAAGGTGGGCTCCAAGGGCCAATCCAGGTTCTTTTTCGTGGCCACGACTTCCTCTGCACCCAGCGGTTCACCGTGGGCGGAAGCCGTATCCACCTTGTTGGGGCTGCCCATGGCGATATGCGTGCGGGCTATGATGAGGCTGGGGCGCTCCGTATCGGCCTGCGCGGCTTCAATGGCCTGCGCCGCCGCCTCGCAATCGTGGCCGTCAATGTAGAGCACCTGCCAACCGTAGGCCTCAAAGCGCTTGCCGCGATCTTCGGTAAAGGTCAGATCGGTGGAGCCCTCAATACTGATGCGGTTATCATCGTAAAAATAAATGATGTTCCCCAGGCCCAAATGCCCGGCGAGGGAGGCCGCCTCTGAGGCCACCCCCTCCATCAGGTCTCCGTCGCTGACGATGCCGTAGATGTAGTGATCGACGATCTTGTGCTCCGGCGTGTTGTATCGCGCGGCAGCCATCTTGGCGGCGATGGCCATGCCCACGCCGTTAGCAAAGCCCTGACCTAAAGGGCCGGTCGTCGTCTCTACGCCTGGCGTCAAGCCATATTCGGGATGCCCCGGCGTCTTGGAGCCGAACTGCCGGAAGCGCTTGAGCTCCTCAAGGGATAGATCATAGCCGGCGAGGTGAAGAAGGGCGTAAAGCAGCATGGAACCATGGCCGGCGGAGAGGATGAAACGGTCGCGGTTAGGCCATTGCGGGTCTTCGGGGTTAAAGCGCAGGTAGCGGGACCAGAGGACGAAAGCGTAATCGGCAGCTCCCATAGGCAGGCCTGGATGGCCGGATTTGGCCTTTTCTACGCCATCCACGGCCAGCATCTTGATCGTATTGACCGCTAAGCGGGTCAGTTCAGGGCTGATCGGTTTCGGCATTTCGGTTAACTCCCAGGTGTAGTTTTGTAGATGTTGAGGATTCGGCTCTATGTAGCTAGAGCGAGCCCCATTGTACTAGCTTGATATCTACCAGGCAAACTTTGCTTGACAAAGGGGCAGCTTGTGGGTTGAATGGTAGAGCATAATCTCTCCAGGAGCGAGGAAGATGTCCAAAGCATTGGAGGTCTTTGAGGCGGAAGAGCTTTATACCGTGGGCAGGCCGCCGATTTACGAAGGAGAGCGACTCCGAGAAATCGCTTTTCCCTTGGGCGGGATCGGCACGGGTTGTGTATCCCTTTCAGGCCGAGGCGAGTTAGTGGATTGGGAGATCTTTAACCGGCCAAACAAGGGCTTTATTTTGCCTTATAGTTTTTTCATCCTCTGGGCCGAGG
>DAOTVR010000499.1:0-5544 GCA_034436315.1 Anaerolineae bacterium | reverse complement strand
GGGGCACGGCATGCCGTGCCCCCACGATCCAAATGATGCTATGGACGTGGTTGGGCATGACGACGAACGCGTCCAACTCGACGTAGGGAAAATGCATGGGGATCTCATGCCAACACCCCTGGACGATCTCGCCCCAGGCGTTCACACGCATTTCCCCATCCACCACGCGGCCGAACAGGTGCGCCCGTTCGTGGGTGCAGAGGGTGATGAAATACGCACCAGGCTGAGTGTAATCGTAGCCCTTCAGGCGGATGGAGTGACGATGGTGGCGTTCTGGGTCCTATCGCTCGGTTGGCATCAGCTCCTCCGTTCGTCATCTCGTCCCTCTGGGTGTCGAGCCGGCCGCCTCAACGGCTATTATGCCCGGTCCGCCGAGGCTTGACAAGGGGCTTGGGCCAGGCCACAATGGGCGTACCATGCGTAGAGGGGGATCAGCGGAGCATGAGAGCACTCAGGTTGTACGGGCCGCAGGACCTGCGCCTCGTGGAGGAGGCCAAGCCCACGATAGGGCCGGATGAGGCCCTGTTACGTGTCCGCGCGGTGACGGTCTGCCACTCCGACATCCACTATTATCGCTATGGGCGCATCGGCGATACCGTCAGCGACAAACCCCTCATCCTGGGACACGAGTTCGCCGCCGAGGTAGTGGACGTGTACCCCGGCGTGCAGCGCGTCAAGGTGGGGGATTTGGTGGCCGCCGAACCGGCCCTGAGTTGTGGCCACTGTCGCTATTGCCAGGAGGGCAACCCCAACCTCTGCCAAAACCTCCTCTTCGCGGGCACGCCGCCCATGGACGGCGCGCTGAGGGAATATATCGCCTACAAGGCCGAATTCCTCTTTCCCCTGCCGCTCACCCTCTCCGCCGAGGAGGGGGCGCTGTTGGAGCCTTTAGGGGTGGCCATCCACGCCTGGGACCTGGCCAAGCTGCGCATCGGCGAGACGTTGGCCGTCGTCGGTTGCGGGCCCATCGGGCTGTTGCTCGTCCAGTTGGCCCGCGTGGGCGGGGCCACACGGGTGCTCGCCGTGGATCCGCTGCCCTATCGGCGCGACCTCGCCGCCGAGATGGGGGCCATCCCCTTGGATCCGCAGGAGGACCTCGCCGCCCGTGCGGAGGAATATACCGGCGGCCACGGGGTGGATGTGGCCATCGAGGCCGCCGGGGTGATGGCCGCCCAGGAGGAGGCCGCCCAGATGGTCAAGCGCGGGGGGAGGATGGTCCTGGTGGGCATCCCCGCCGAGGATCGGCTCCTGTTGACGCATCACCTGGTGCGCCGCAAGGGCTTGACCATCAAGCTCTCGCGGCGGATGAAGCTGACCTATCCGCGCGCCATCGCCCTGGTGGAGCGAGGGATGGTCAACCTGCGCTCCCTGATCACGCATCATTTCCCTTTGGAGCGGGCCGCCGAGGCCTTTCGCCTGGTGGAGAGCTATGGGGACGGGGTGGTCAAGGCGGTCATCTGCCCCTGATGCGCGGATGAAGAGCGCCCTTTCGCCTCGGTGAATCCGGAGGGCTCATGAACCGAAACCGGATGTGGATGGTTGCGCTCGGCCTGGCGGTGGGCCTGGCTCTCGGCAAAGGGATCGGGGCGACGGAGCCGAGCCCGGCGACCGCGAGGCTCTACCTGCCCATCGTCTGGCGCCCCGCGCCGCCGACGCACACGCCGACCCCCTCGCCGACGCCGACCCCGCTCTGTCGGCCCATCCCCGGCGCGACGTATGGCACGCTGACCATCGTGGGCTCGCCCAGCGACCGCCCCGCCGAGGCCCACGCGGACCTCAACCTCGCCCTGCGGGGCTATACCCCGGCCATGGGCGAATACGTCGGCCTATTGGATAACTGCTGGGCCACGCCGGACGATAGCCGCGCGCCGCAGCTGCGCGGGCTTTTCGCCGACCGTCGCCGGCCCGTTTTCGTGGGGGTGTACTGGGTGTACCAGTGGGATTGGGCCTGTAACTGCCGCTCGACGAGGGTGGAGGATCGCTGGGGGCCTTCCTTCGCCAAGGTAGCCGTGACGCCCGGCGAGGTGCTTTATGTGCCCGAATCCGGCTATTCCATAGATGCCCAGGGCTACGAGGTGCTGGTCCTGTACGCCGGCGAGGAGCGCATCACCCTGAAGTACACCCGCGAGGATAACGTCGTCCAGGGCTATACCCTGCACCTAGAGGATATCTGCGTGGACCCGAACCTGTTGGCGCTCTATCGGGCGTGCGACGCCGGCGGGCGGTGGATTTTGCCGGCCCTGCGCGCTAGGCACCCCCTAGGGCACGCGCGCGGGGAGGTCATGGGCTTGGCCATCCGCGATTCGGGCAACTGGATGGACCCGCGCCACTGTGCGGATTGGTGGCGCTTGCCGTGATCGGCTACGCCGCAAGGCCGGGTTCTTCCTGGAGCCTTGTTTGCAATTTAATGTCCCTCTACAATCGTCACGCTTGCTCATAAATGGCCTCTGCTTCGCGCAATACTTCGTGGCGAAAAAGGGACTCAGGGAATCGGGGGTATTCAGGTCAACCTTGCGTTTGAGGATTTCGCTGAGCTCGTTTTCAAGGCGAGCAAAGCCGATTAGCCCTATATGCGTATTCGGCTCGAACTCCACCAGCACGTCCACATCGCTATCCGGTGTCGAGTCGCCGTGCAACAGCGAGCCAAAAAAAGCAAGCCTGCAGATGCGATGGCGTTTGCAAAATGCCTCAATTTCAGCCTGAGGAATCGCGATCTTTGGTTTCATGTCGCCTCTCTAACCAATATATTATCTCCCTTCGGCCAAAACCTCAAATGGCGCGCGAGGGGTATACTCGCAGGGGCGTTCAATTGAACGCCCCTACTCCGGGTCTGGCGCGCGAGGGGTATACGGCGACGACCACCTTATCCCCAACACCATGAACCGAGTCTAGCACGCGCGAGGGGTATATGTAAATCCAGGGCGAGGAATCGCGCCCGCCACCCTCCGACTCTAACGCGCGAGGGGTATACTCGTAGGGGCGTTCAATTGAACGCCCCTACGAGCACGCGAGGGGTGTACGGCCGTGCGCACTTACCGCCAGCTTTTTCGTATCGCCCCTACGAGCGCGCGAGGGGTGTACGCTAGGGTGTGCTTAGGGCAAGCTCCCGCGTGAGGAAACGCTCCGCTTGTTCGACCAAGAGCCGGTAGGCCCGGAGAAGCTCCCCCTCCGTCGCCTCGGCGCGGCGCGGGCCGAGGACGAAGGGGAAGGCCGCCACGCGCGCGCCGAACACCTGGCCGAGGAGCGCGACCGTGCGCTCCATACGCTCGGCAACCCGCTGTGCGTCGGCGTAGGCGTCGCGGAGCTGCTCGTTGGCGCCGAAATCGTCCACCAGGGCGATGGTGTCTAGGGCTTGTAGGTCGCGGGCCTGGCGCAAAAGCTCCCAGAAGCGCGCGCTCGCCTTGGGATGCCCGGCATCGGCGGAGTTGGCGACGAGCACCCGCTCGGCCCCGCCGGGCTGGAAGGCCCTCTCCCCGGCGATGCCCCACGCCGCGAGTTGTTGCAGGATATGCTCCGTGGCCTCGGCGTAGTGGTCGGTGGCGATCACCACGTGCAGCGCGGACTGACGGGCCAGGCCGAGGAGGACGCCTTGCCAGGCCGGGTCTATCGTAGAATGGGCGAAATAGCGCGCGGCAAAGCGGTCGACGGCCTCCCGTAGACGGGCCTCGTCGGCTTGTTCGGGGGCGAGGGCGCGTATCCGTTCAAACAGCAAGCGCCTGTAGCCTTTGGAGGTGGTGCTCCCCTCCGGCCAGGTGGGGTTGATGACCTGCTCCCAAAAGGCCCCCACGTCGGATACGCCGAACCGGTCCAGGCCGGCGGCCCTTAATTCGGCGAGCAAGGTCTCGTCTCGGCCGAAGAGGCAGGCTCCCAGGCTCAACGTGCCCGAGAAATCCAACGCGACCAGGCGATTGGGGAGCATCACACGCCGCCCCGAATCATGGTTGCCAGCGCTCCAGGCGATAGGCGCTATCCCAGAACATCCATTCCAGCCGCGAGGAGGTCACAAAGGCCGCCTTCATGGCCTCACGGAGCCGGGGCGTGGTCTGCTCGGCCACCTCGTCGGTGATGGCGATGGCTTGCTCCACCAGGCGGCCGAACTCCTCCCCGGCGTAGGTGTCTATCCATTTCTGGTAGGGGTTATTGGCCGCGGCGTGCTGGTAGATGTGCGTGCCCACCGCGCGGTAGATCCAGAAGCAGGGCAATAACGCGGCGACGCCCTCCTCGTAGCTGCGGCAGGCAGCGGTGGCCAGCAAGAAGTTGGTGTAGGCGAAGCAGGCGGGCGAGGGCGTCGTCAGCGGCTCGGTGATGCCAAAGAGCTTGAAATACTCCTGGTGCAAGGCCCGTTCCACCACCACCGCCCCCTCGGCGAAGCGGATAAAGGCCAGCATCCTCGCGGGCGTATCCGAGCGCCCGCCGATGAGGGCCAAGGCCCGCCCGAAATCCAGCAGGTAGAGGGCATCCTGCTGCATGTAGAAGGCGAAACGCTCGCGCGAGAGCGTGCCCTCGGCCAGCTCGCGGTTGAAGGGGTGATCCAGGATCGCCTGATAGATGGGTACGATGGCCTGCCAAAGCGTCTCTCGGAATGTCATGTGACTCACTCCCAATGGGCGTAGAAATGGTGCACCGGCCCGTGTCCGTGCCCTAAGGTGTACGCTGCGCCGGCCCGCAGGGCCTCGGTGAGGTAGCGTTTGGCCTTGACGACGGCGTCGTAGATCGTCTCGCCCCGGGCCAGGTAGGCGGCGATGGCCGAGGAGAGGGTGCAGCCGGTGCCGTGGGTGTTGGGGGTCTCTACCCATTCGCCCTCCAGCACGGCCAAGCGCCCCTCCGAGGCGATGTAGAGCACGTCGGGGCTATGCGGATCGCGGAGGTGCCCCCCTTTCACCAGCACCGCCCGGGGCCCCAGCGCGCTCAGGGCGACGCTGGCCTCGCGCATCGCGGCGAGATCGGCGATCGGCCGGCCCCAAAGCACCTCCGCCTCCGGCAGGTTGGGGGTGATCACCGTGGCCAGGGGCAAAAGGGACGTGCGCAACGCCTCAACGGCCTCGTCCTGAAGCAGCCTGGCCCCGCTCTTGGCCACCATGACCGGGTCCAGGACGATCGGCACCGCGCCAAGCCGGGCCAGGCGCTCGGCGACGGCCCGGACGACCTCCGCGCTGTGGAGCATGCCGATCTTGATGGCATCCACGCCGATGTCGTCCAGGATGGCGTCTATCTGCCGGACGATGAACGCCGGCGGCACAGCGTGGATCTCGGTCACGGCCACGGTGTTCTGCGCCGTCAACGCCGTGATGACCGACATGCCGTAGCAGCCTAGGGCCGAGAAGGTCTTCAGATCGGCTTGGATGCCCGCCCCGCCGCCGCTATCCGAGCCGGCGATGGTCAAGGCCCGACGGTAGTGCTTCATGGGGGTTCCTCCTTAAATGGTATGGGCTTGTCTCAAGACCCGGTGGGTTTGGAGCGCTCGGCGATGGCGGCGCGGATGACCCGGGCCAGGTCCTCGGCCGCCCGGCGCGGGTCCGGCGCGGCGCAGATCGCCGAGACCAC
>DAOTVR010000498.1:0-12283 GCA_034436315.1 Anaerolineae bacterium | reverse complement strand
CCCAGCGTGCACACCAGCGAGCAGATGCGCGAGGGCAAACGCGAAGAGGAGCGCATGGAAGTGCGCCTGGACGTGCGCACCTCCAAGCGCGAGGAGACGCTGGCCCTGGGCATAGACGTGGGCGATTTCGTCTCCTTTGACCCCCGCGTGGAAGTGACAGAGACCGGCTTCATCAAGAGCCGCCACCTGGACGACAAGGCGGGCGTGGCGGTCATCTTCGGGGTCCTCTTGGCCCTCAAGGAGTCCGGCCATTTGCCCGCTCAGCGCACCACCTTCCTCATCAGCAATTACGAGGAGGTGGGGCACGGCGCCACGTCCGGCATCCCCAAGGACGTCGTCGAGTTCCTGGCCATCGACATGGCCGCAAGCACGACGGGCGAACACCAGAACTCGGATGAATACTCCGTAGGCATCTGTGCCAAGGATTCCACAGGGCCTTACGACCTGCGGCTGCGCCGCCGTTTGATCCGGCTCTGTGAGGCGAACGGCATCCCCTATAAGGTGGACACCTATCCTCGCTACGGCTCCGATGGCAGCGCTTTCCTGGAGGCGGGAGGCGCAGCGCGGGTGGGGGTCATCGGCCCCGGCGTGGACGCCAGCCACGCCTACGAGCGCACCCACCGCGATAGCCTGGAGGCGACGACGCGGCTCGCCTTATGCTATCTGCTGGATAAAGGTTCCTAGCCGCGCCCGTTTTGACAAAGCGCTCTGGCGTGCCTATTATGGTCTTGAATACCCGTTGCCTCCGCTGTCGGGCGAGTCGCAGAGGAGGCAGCCGGAGCCATGGCTCATGTCGCATTGGAAACGCAACCTGATCGTTCTCTGCTTCGCCCAGTTGCTCACCCTCATCGGCTTCTCCGCCTACCTGCCTTTCATCCCCTACTATGTGCAGGAGCTAGGTGCCCAAAGCTACGCCGAGGCCACGGCCTGGCTGGCGGTCTTTGACAGCGGTGCGGCGATGGCCATGATGCTCCTCTCGCCGGTCTGGGGCACCCTGGCCGATCGTTACGGGCGCAAGCCCATGCTGGTGCGAGCCACCCTCGCTGGCGCCGTCCTCGCTTTCCTCATGAGCTTGGCGACTTCCCCAACGCAACTCGTCGCGCTGCGCATCTTGCAAGGGGCCCTATGCGGCACCGTCGCCGCGGCCAATACCCTTGTGGCCACCGAGACCCCCGACGAATCCTTGGGCAAGGGGCTGGGGATCATGCAGACCACCCAGTTCGTGGGCCAGGCGGCCGGGCCCCTGGTCGGAGGGCTTGCGGCAGACGCCTTCGGCTACCGCGCCGTGTTCCCCATCTCCTCAGGCATGATGGCCGTCGCCCTGATAGCCATCATCGCCTTCGTGCGCGAACGGGCGCGAACCGTCCCCGCGAAGCAGCCCAAGGCGCGTCGCCACCCCACGCGGCAACTGCTGAGCACGATAGCCACGCGCAACACCTTGGTGCTCCTCGTAGCCCTGGCCAGCAACAGTTTCGCCCTATCCGTGCTCAGCCCTATCGTTTCCCTATACATCAAATCGCTCAGCGCGAGCACCGAGGGGCTGGCGACCCTCGCCGGAGCCATCACCTCTGTATCCGCCCTGAGCGCCTCCACCTCGGCATTAGCCCTGGGCCACCTCGGCGACAAGATCGGGCGCAAGACCGTGCTTTTGGGCTGCGTGATCGGCGTGGCCTTGATCCATGTGCCCCAGGCCCTGGCCACCAGCCCCCTACAGCTCCTGGTCTTGCGCGCCATCCAGGGTTTGTTCATGGGAGGTGTGATCCCCACGGCCAACGCCCTCCTCGCCCAGAGCACGCCCGTCTCCCAGAGGGGCGCGATATTCGGCCTGGTCACCAGCGTTCAGGCTGGGGGGCGCGCTGTGGGGCCGCTGGTCGGCGCGGGGGTCTCCAATAGCTGGGGTATGCGCAGCGCCTTTTGGCTCACGGCGGGCATCTTTGCCCTCATCTCGGCCTTGGTGGGCGGCTTGGTCCGCGAGAGGCAACTGCCTGAGGCAGAACATGAACCGGCCCTCGGCGCTGCGCAGCCCGCCGAGGGCCATGGCTTAGCTTGTCCGGCAGCCTCACCCGAATGGGCCTGCCCGTGCCAACCTAAGGCTTCCACCCCTGCAAAGCCGGGAAGGCCTTGATGACCTCTTCCGGCCAGCCCAGCATGTGGCATTTCTCCCAGATATAGTAGCAATAGGTGTCAAACGACACCCCTCCCGGACAGCGATGGTCAATGTGGGGGATGAACCCGCCATCGGCCACCGCCGGCTCAAGCCGCTTGAGCTCCTTGAGGATCGCCTGACGCCCTTGATGGAGCACCAGTTTATCAAAGCCGCCGCGAATCAAGAGATCCCGCCCGTACTCGCGTTTGAGGGCCACGGGGTCATTGCCGGGGTTCACCTCCAGGGGGAACATACAGTTCAAGCCCACCTCCAGCCATAGCGGGATCAGCTTGAGGATGTTGCCGTCGCAATCGGTCCAAATGACGTCGATGCCGTGCTGTCGCAAGAGGCGCATCACCGGCAACATGTGGGGCATGATGCGCTCTTTGAAGAAGCGAGGGCTGAGGATCGGGCCGCTGTTGAAGCAGATGTCCTCCCAGCCACCCGCCGCGTCGAACGAACAGCGGGCCAAAACCTCGGGAAGGAGTTTGAGCAACATGCCAGAGAGATGAGCCACCATCTCCTCCACAAGGTCAGGATCATCCATGGACATGTAGGCCAGGTTCTGAAAGCCGATCCAGTCGCGTATCCAGCCGATGAAGGAGCCAAACCAGACGCTGACCGGATTGGTGGCGTTGCGGCTCATCGCCTCGGCGGCGCGCCACTCGGCCTCGGTGATGACCCGCGCGGGGTGATTTACATCCAGAAACTCATCGCGGAAGCGTTCCCAGGTGGCCCGGTCGCGGATGGGGAACTCTAGGAAGTGGGGGATCGTGCGCGTGCCGGAGACGACCTCTTGCTTGAGCACGCCCAGGCCGTCGCGGTAGGTGATGGTCTCCGCCGTGCGTTCCACGATCTCCGTATCCCTCAGGGGCAATGCGCCGATGCGCGGCCCCAAAACCTCGACCTGCTCGCAGCCGAAATACTCCTCCACCAGGCGATCGGGGATCGAGCCATCCGGCTGGCGAAAGGCCTGTGGCAGGTGGCCCTGCTTCATCCACTCGTCCTTCAGCTCGTCCCAGTAGCCGAATTCCAGATGCGAGACGTAATCCACGTACTGGTAATGCATCACGCGGTTAAAGCGCTCGCGGGGCGTCAAATCCGCGCCGAAGCGCCCCCTCCCTTGACGAATGTCGGTCATGCTGTCCTCCAACTTTATTGAGAATGGCGAGCATTCTACTTACTTTGCGCTCGGATGCAACAAGTGCTCCTTTTAAGGAGCAACGTGGATGGCCCCTAACGAAATGTGATCGCCCACCGCAACGCCTTCTCCATCCAACACCTGGCAACGCGAAAGGTCGCTGAGGCGATACATCCCCGTGATCAGCGTATAGTCGCCCTCCGGCGTCTCTGGCGGCAGCTCCAGATCAAACCACTGCACCAGCACCAGCCCTTTGCGCCAGTAGCGTTCGGGCAACCCGAAGCCATCTCGTTGGGCGATCTTATTCCCTTGGGCATCCAGGAGGTGATTGAATAGGCTATGGCCGACATTTCGCTCTATGGCCGGGATATCCCCGAAGGACCAATACGTGGCCAGGCTGACGGTATCCCCCGGATGGGCTTCTGCCGGCCATTGGTAGCCCAGAAGCGCCAGGCCCACGTCCAACCTCTTCGGCGGCACAAGCTGACGTGCCGAGCCGAGGACCTCTTCCCACGAACGCGCGGGCACGACGACGACGCGGGCGCAAGCCTGGCCACCGGGCGCGGCGAGCGAGCCTTTCTCCTCGCCCCCCAGCTGAACGATGAGGCGCTCGATCCGTTCCGAGAGGGGGCAGGTGAATAGATACACCGCCGGAGATCCCACCGGAAGCAAGAGGCAATCGTTTCCCCCTTGGCCCATAAAGACCGCCTCAAGGTCCGGCCCGAGCAGGTAGTGCAGGATGGCGGGCGCTTCCTCATACTCTATGCTGGCGCCCTGGGTGATGATCCAAACCGCGCGCACCGCGGTGGAGGCGGCCTCGCGCCGCACCAGGCGAGAGACGCTTTGCCAGTAGCGCAGCGGCACGCTGTAACCGCCGCCGGTATCCTCCTGGGCGACGAAACGGTAGAGGTAAAAGAGGGTATAGACCTGCCACGCCACAAGACAGGCCAAGCCCGCCCCGATGACAAAGCGCAACGAGCGCACCCAGCCCAGGCGCCCGGCAAAACGGGCGCCCAAGGCCCCCCAGAGAAGATCCACCGTCAGCCCCATAGCCAGAAAGCCCGCCGGGTAGAGGATCACCAGGTAATGCATGTCCTGGACAACGCCCTGCAGGGCAACGACGCCCAGGGAAACCAACAACCACAGGGCGAGGAGCGTGTACGTGGCTCCCTGCCCGCGTTCCCCGCCCCGGGATCGGGCGCGAAGCGCCAGGGCTGTGATCACGGGAAGCGAGAGGATGAAGAGCGCCCCGGCCAAGCCATTGAGATGGCGTAGCCAACTATGGGCGGGAGCGAAAGAGGGGAACGAGGCCCCGGCGAGCGCGCCCAGGTTGTAGCCGGAGTGCAGATACAGGGCATAGCGCAGGGTCTGGGCCACGTTACCAACCTTGAACCCCTTTTGGGTAGCCGAGCGTAGCAGGCCCTTGATCTCTTCTATATGCCTCGCCTGAGCATACAGATAGGGCGCAAAGAGCAACAGGCCCACAAGGACGCCCAAAAGGAGATACCCCCAACGGACGCGCCGACGATAGATGATCACCGCGAGGAACAAGACAAAGAGCAGCGGCAGGGGCGAAAAGGTGATGTTCAAGGCGATGCCCAGGGCCAGGGCGGCGAGGAACCAGCCCCAAGGCCGGCCGTCCACGAGGGCCGCGTGCAAGGCATAGAGGTAGAGCACCAGAAACGGCGCCAGGACGTCGGCGGTAAAGACCTTCCGCGAGAGCACCACGGCCCAGGGGTTCACCGCGAAGAGCGTCGCCGCGCTGAGCGCCACTCGCCGATTATAGTAGCGACAGGCCAGAAGATAGCACCCGGCAACCGCCAGGACGTTGAGCAGGGCGATGAAGCCAGAGGCGACGCGTGGATCGCGCCCCAAAAGCAGGGGGATGGCCATGAGCAAGCTCATCATCGGCGGCTTGGCAACGCCTACGGAGGCCTGCGAGCCGACAAGGGGCAGGCGAAGCTGCAAGACCTCCAGCCCCCGCAACAGGTGCTGGGCCTCGTCGGCCTTGAACTCCACCAGGTCAAGGCAGGATAGCCGCAGCACGCCGGCCAGCAAGACGATGCCCCAGCCGGCGAGGCGTTCCGGATGCCAGAGCCTGAGGCGTGCCGTGATGCTCGTTCTACTAGAGACCATGGCCCATATCTATCTACAGGATCGCCACACCGAGTTACCAGCGTCTGCAAGGACGCTCCGCTCAGTCTAGCCTATACCCCCCTCCAAAGCAAATGCCCAGGTTGACGCTCCTCCAAGAAACGCTACAATGCCCATGGTCGCATTCGCTCTTGGTCGGGGGATGGCTTGGCGCTACCTCAGCAGCAACACGGAAAGGTAAGGGCCGACCGCACAGCCCTGGCTTTGGCCGCGATCTCGGTCGCCGGGCTGGCCCTGCGCCTGTTTCGCCTCGGGGGGCAAAGCTTCTGGTTCGACGAGGCCCAGACCCTGTTCGTCGCCCGCCTGCCCCTTGGGGAGATCTTTCAGCGGGCTTACCGCCCCCCGCTTTATCATCTCCTCTTGTATGGCTGGAGCGCGCTAGTCCCCGACGCCGAATCCTGGCTGCGGCTGCCCTCGGCCCTCTGCGGAGCCGCGCTGGTGCCGCTCGTATACCTTTTGGCGAGCCGGCTTTATGGGCGGAAAGTGGGCCTGCTCGCCGCCTTCTTCACAGCCCTTTCCCCCACCTTGCTCTGGTATTCCCAAGAGCTGCGCATGTACAGCCTTATGACCCTGGAGTTCGCCCTCCTGATGATGTTCTCGCCGTGGCCGACGGCCGAAGAGCGCGGGATGAGCACGAGCGCCCTGCTCGCCCTGTTTTGGGTTGAGGTCGCCAGCCTTTACACCCATTACTTTGCCATCCCTTTCATCCTCTGGCTGGGGCTGGCCTCGCTGATCACCCTGGCGAGGCTGCGGCGCTGGCGCGACCTGAAGCGCTGGCTGGCCGTCCAGGTCGCGGCGGGGCTGGCCTTCCTCCCCTGGCTCATGGTCATCCGCGGCGGGCGAGGCGGCGCCGAGGATTACCTCACCGCCGAGGTCAACCCGGTGATGCCTGCGGCGCCGCGCGTGCGCGATTTTCTGGTCCAGACCTGGCAATTCTACACCAACGGGCCGGTGACCCCGCCCGACGCTCGTCTCCTCCAGCGCCTGTCGCTTGCAGCCGCGATCCTCTTGGGGGCAGCGCTCCTCGGGCTGACCGTGTGGGCCTCCCTATGCGTTTCCGGGCCGGCCAAGGGGCGCTCGTCCAAGATGCAGGCGCTTGGGGCTTCTATCGGTGATCTATATCTCCTGGGGATGATCTTGGGCCCCTTGCTCACCGCCGTGGCGATGTTCAAGCTGCGCCCCGGAATCGTGCACCCGCGCCACCTGATGATGCTCGCCGGGCCGCTGATGATCCTCCTGGCCAGGGCCTCCAGCGCAGGCTTCTCCTTGGCGAAGGCCGGGCAGGTGGGGGCTCGCGCGGTGGGGGCAGGGCTCGTCCGCCTGGCGAGCCTGATGACCGGCCTTGTCGTGCTCGGCCTCTTCCTATCGGGCCTGGCCTGGTATTTTCAACATCCGGAGCGGCAGCGCCCCGACGTGCGCGCGCTCGCCCGCCAGGTCCAGGCCCTGACCGCGCCGGGCGACGTGGTGCTGCTGCCCCACATGGATTACGCCTTTGACTACTACTTTAAGGGGCCGGCCAAAGTCTATCATCTGGAGACCCGCGTGGGCGACGAAGCCCTGGCCCAGTGGCTCCTGCCGCGCATCCAGGGCGCGAGGCGCGCGGTCCTCCTGCGTTGGGTGCACAGCTTCGCCGATCCCCGCGACTTTATCCCCTGGCTCCTGCAAACCAACGGCAAACTGCAAAGCGCCGGCTGGCGCGCAGAACGCTGGGTGGCGGTCTATGACCTCAACGCCCCCTTCATCGTACCCGCGCTGAACGCGGTAGATGCGCGCTTTGACCCGCTACGCCTGCGCGGCGTGTCCTTCCCTCAAAGGGTCCCGGCCGACCAGGAACTGCCCGTCGCCTTGCAATGGGAGATGAGCGGCTCGGCGACGACGGCGTTGAAGGTCTCCGTGAAGGTCCTAGACCCTCTGGGCTTCACCGTAGCCCAGGCGGATCGGGTGTTGCTCAGCGAACAGGCCCAAGCGACGACCGATAAATGGCCCGACGGGCTCAAGGCGCGAAACTATTACTTCCTCAAATTGCCCCCCGGCACCCCGCCGGTGACCCACACCCTGACGGTCAACGTCTACGGCGAGAAGGGAGCGTTGGACCTGTTGAGCGCCGAGGGCGTGCCCGTGGGGATCAGCCGCGCGCTGGGCTCGTTCCGGGTTGAGCCGGCCGATGCGCTGCCCGAAGGCTTCTCGGCGGATACGCCCATGGCCCGTGTAGGCGTGGAGTTGGCCCCTGGCCTGGTGCTTGAGGGTTATTCCATCCACCCCCAGCCCGTCCGCGCCGGGGAAGCGCTGAACGTGTTCCTCTATTGGCGGGCCGTCTCTGCCCCGCTCCCCGCCTACCAACCCGAGGTCCGGGTCGCCTCTCCCTCTGGGAAGCTCATCGGCACCCAGAGGGGCGATCCGGGATACGGCCTTTACCCTTGTAACCTTTGGCGACAAGGGGAGATCGTCATAGATCGGCGCCAGGTGCCCATCTCGCCGGAGGCGGAATCGGGCGCAGCCGAGGTGCGCCTGTCCATCGCCGGCCAGGGATCGCTATCGTTACAAACGGTGACGGTGGAAAAGAGCGAGCGCCAGTTCATCCTGCCGGCCACCCAATATCCCCTGGATATCCAGTTCGGCAACCTGGTGCGCCTAAAGGGCTTTGCTCTGGAAACGGAAACCGTGAAACGCGGGAAACCGTTGCGCTTGACCCTCTACTGGCAGGCGATCCATGAGGCGCCGGTTTCTGTAAATTACGTCGTCTTCACTCACCTGCTGGGGCCCCAGAACCAGATGCTCGCCCAGCACGATGGGCCGCCGGCCTCTGGCCGCTGGCCGAGCACCACTTGGGTCAAAGGACAAGTCATCACCGATGTCCACGAACTGGCCTTCAAGGACGAGGCCTATCAGGGCGAGGCCATCCTAGAGGTGGGCCTTTATCATCCCCAGAGCTTGGAGAGGCTCAAAACGCCCGAGGGCGAGGATCGGGTGATCCTCCCCGTTCGGGTCATGGTAGTTCCCTAAGGATCAGGAGGTATAACCCCATGCGCACTCCCTTCCACGGCAAGTTCGAGCCTTTTACGCTCAGGTCCAATGTCATCTTTTTCCACGACTGGCGTTACGTCCACAACGGCGACACGCGCTGGGAGACCCCCGAAGGCCACTATCCGGGCCTATGGAGTCGTGATCCCTTGCCTCCGCTCCGCTGGGCTGGGCGCGACATCCCTTGGGGCATCCGCCTCCGCGCGCAGCCCGCGCAAAAATCCGAGCCCTTCATCCACTGTGGCCGCCCCTGGGAGGGCGTCCTCTTTGGCTCCACGGTGCTCCATGAGGGAGGCAAATACCGCCTGTGGTATGAGGTCGTCCCGCCCGACGACATCGCCGCAGGCACGGCCGGGGAACGCAACTTGCTTTGCTACGCCGAGTCGGAGGATGGCTTCCATTGGGATAAGCCGGCTCTCGGCCTTTGCGCCTACCGGGGAGATACGGCGACCAACATCGTCTTCGGGGGACCCCTGACGCCGGACTCCGGATATCACGGCGGCAACGTCTTTCACGACCCACACGCCCCCGCTGAGGAACGCTACAAGGCTTTTCATTTGGGCTTTATGAGCCGAGAAACGGCAGAGGAGTTCCTACGCAAGTATCCCGGCGAGAACGATCCCCACAACGAGCGCATGCGGCGCCCCTGCGGGCTATTTGGGGCAACCTCGCCCGATGGCTTCCACTGGCGCCCCTTGCCGGAGCCGCTTATGCTCCAGGTGAGCGACACGCAAAACATCGCCTACTACGACGAGTTTTTGGGGCGCTATGTGGCCTACCTGCGCACCTGGGTCATGGGCCGGCGGGCCATCGGGCGCAGCGAGAGCGAGGACTTCCGCCATTTTCCCCTGCCCGAGACGATCCTCTGGCCGGACGCCTCCGTTGGCCCCTCGGACCTTTGGTATTGCAACGGCAAAACCGTCTATCCGGGAGCCAATGATTACCACCTGCTCTTCCCCAAGAGGTGGCATGTGGCCCAGGATCGTTTCTACATGCACATCGCCACCAGCCCGGATGGCATCCTTTGGGGCTTTCCACCGGAAAGCCAGATCCTCGCTCCGGGCGAACGCGATGCCTGGGATGCCGGCGGAGTGAGCATCGCCTGCGGCATGGTGGAGCTTCCGGGAGATCGCGTGGGCGTCGTCTACACGGGGGATAAGGTGCCCCACAAGTACACCCGGCACCCGCCCCTCGGCGCGCTCGCCTGGGCCTGGTGGCCCAAGGGCCGGCTGGTGGCCCTGGAAGCCCCGGAGCGGGGCGAGTTCCGCACGGCGCAAGTGATCTTCAAAGGGGATACCCTGCGCCTCAACGTGCGCACCAAGCAAGTGGGCGAGGTGCGCGTGGAGGTGCTTGGCCCCGATGGCCAGGTCCTGCCGGGTCGAAGCTTTGAGGATTGCGACCCGCTCAACGGCGACTATCTGGATCAAGTGGTTACCTGGCGCGGCGAAGCATCTCTCGGACATGCTCCGGGCACGCCCCTGGCCTTCCGCGTGCGCCTGGCGGCAGCGGAACTCTTCAGCATGGCCTTCGGCTGAGTCGGAACTAGGGCTGAGTGGTGCCCCAACGGGCCAGAAACGCGGGATAGTCCACGACCTGCCCGGTGGTCAGCGATTCAAAGATCGCCTTCTCCACTTGCAGCACATGCCGGCCATGCTCCACGGTCATCGGCGGCTCGGTGTCGTTGCGGATGGCTTCGCAGAGGGCCACCAACTCGTCGTAATGCCCCATATAGCCGTGTGGGCCGCGCACGTCCTTAAAGTGCGCCTGGGGGTCGGGCGGGCTGAAATCCGGGCCGGCAAAGATCGTGGAGAAATCCGGCGCGGCCAGCGACGTGCTCAGGTGACACTCCTTGAAGCGCCGCGCGAGGAACACACAACGATCCTTGCCGAAGAGCTGGAAGGAATACTTGCTCATCAAAGCATTATAGGCCTTGCCATGCTGGATGTAGCAGGCCTGAGAGCCATCGGCAAAGCGCAGGGTGGCGATGAAGCTATCTGCCGGGAGGTGTAGATCCAGGTCGTAATAGTGTCCGCCCGTCGCATAGACGCTGACCAAGCGCGCATCATGGAACTTGTGTACGATGAGGTCTAGGTTATGGCAGGCCTGTCCGGAGACCAGATCGGTGCATTGGCCGAAGGTGATCCAGGGGTTGGGGAGCAACTCCTTGGCCCGCTTCACCGCGGGAGCCAGGCGGTTGCACAGGCCGATGAGATACTTGACCTTGGCCCGGCGCACCTCCCGCTCCAACTCCAACGCCTCCTCCACGGTGACGGCGATGGGCTTTTCCATGAAGATGTGCTTGCCCGCCCTGGCCGCGGCGATGCCCAGGGCCGGATGGTGGCGCTCGCCGGTCTGAATCAGCACGCCGTCAATCGTCGGATCGGAGAAAACCCTCTCGGCGTTATCTGTGGCATATTCCCCGCCGAAATCCCGCAGGAATCTTTCTGCCCTCTCCTTGACCACATCCACATAGGCGACCACGCGCATCCCCGGCACATACTTGGAATTGAGCACGTGCAACGTGCCCATGCTCCCACAGCCGATACAAGCGAAACGTAAAGTCCTCATAAGGCCCCCTCAAAACGTTAAGTATGCCGAGCTTGAGTCCATCTTACCCAAGCCATCGCGGCGTGTCCATCCGATATATACCGACCTCAACTGCAAACGCCTCCCAGCGCGCTTGACCTCCTGCGAACCTATATGCTATGATCGGCTTCGCGGGAATCGGGCATCGCAACTTATGGAGGCCGGGGACGTAAAAGAAAAAGGCACGTGCGGCGCACCGATCCGGAAAACGCGAAAGGGATAAAAGATCATGAAAGACAAGAAATACTACGAGGCGCTCAGTGGAGGCATCTTTCTCATCGGTCTAGGCATCCTTTTCCTGGTCCCTGGGCTGTCGTTTTGGCCTTGGATCTTGGTCGTCGTCGGGCTGGCGGGGCTGCCCGCCTCGCTGGCCAATAAGAGGGGTTGGCTCGGCTGGCAGGGGTTCTTTTGGCTGGCCGGTTTGGCGATCTTGTTTGCCTCCGGCCACTTTTGGCCGGGCATCCTGATCCTGATCGGTGTGAGCATGCTTGTCGGCGCGCTGACCCGCGAGAGCGAGGGCAGCCCCTTTGCTACCCAACGCGCCGGGAGCAAGGAGGAAGCCTCAAGCGAAGAGGAGCCATTCGGGACGGATAAATCCGACTGATCCGAAAGGGGAAAGATGGCAAAAAGTTGTCGGTTCTTGCTTGGCGTCTGCGCCGGCGCAAACATCTTGGCCGGCCTCGTGGCCCATTGCCTGCTTTATTCTCTAACCGGTAAACTGCCCATATGGGAGAAGGGAAGGGCACGCTTGGTGACCCCAAGCGAGGTCGCAGACCGACTGCGCGCCTTGGCCGATCACGTGATGGGGAGGATCCATGGGTAAAGCCTGTAAGCAAGGCGTGATGGTGGGGATTTTTGCCCCACTGATCTTCTTGGCCGCCCTTGTCGGGTGGGTCTATCGGTACACCAAGAAGGTGCCTTTTCCGATCAACCGCCCAGCAGAGGGGGAGCTGGTCATCAAACTGGTTGACCCTCAGGAAGTGCCCATCCTTTGGCGGCAATGGAAGGTCGACCTAGAGCCCCTTTGGGCCGCTTGGCGCGCCTTGGGCCAAGAGCTCAAGGAGCGGTGGGGCGGGCGCTAGGCCCGGCCCCACTTCTTGTAAGCCTCGTCAAAGGGCATGCCTGCGGCCAGATCGGTGCGCATGCCCTGTTCGCGACGTTCGATTTCCTCAGCCTTGATCAGCGCTTCCATGGCGATCTCTTGGGGGATCACGATGACCCCGTCGGCCTCGGCC
>DAOTVR010000497.1:0-1685 GCA_034436315.1 Anaerolineae bacterium | reverse complement strand
ATGCCTCCGTAAAACTGTTTATTCTTTGAGTAGTACTATACCATAATGCAGGGTAATCATCAAAAGCCTCTAATCCTTCGTGTAGGTGGCCCAAGCGTCAGGGGATTCCCAGACCTTGACATATTTCAATCTCTCGTGAGGCAAGCGCTTTTCCAGTTCCTGATAGATCGTGCAAGCGATATTCTCTGCGCTGGGGTTGAGGCGATCAAAGGGGGCTATCTCATTCAGATTCTGGTGATCAAAACGCTCCAGGACGGTATCCAGCTCTTTTTTTAGCAAAGCGAAGTCAAAGGCCATGCCCGTTTCGTCGAGCTGGGGGCGTTCAAGGCAGACGACCACCTCGTACCGATGTCCATGCAAGTTTTCACATTTGCCATGGTAATTCCGCAGCGCATGAGCTGCGTCGAAATGTCGCCGGACATGCACTCTATACATTGTGTTCTCCTCCGCGCAGGTTATCACAAGATTAGTTCGTTTGTCTAGGGAATGCAAGCGCGGTCCCGCAGTTTGCGAGCCCGGAGGAAATAGAGGTACAATTTGTTTTTAAGAAACCTTTCGCAACTCCCTTTTACTTGGGGTGTTAGAAGCTTAGGCGCTTGAGGAGTTCTGCATGTCAGGACGGGATGAAGATGCCTGCATAGAGGCAGCCAAAGTAGATCCCGATGCCTTTGGTGAGCTCTATGAGCGTTACGTGGATCGGATTTACAACTATATCTTTCATCGCGTGGGCAACGTTCACGATGCCGAGGACCTGACCTCGCGGACTTTTTTTCGTGCCCTCTCGCATTTGCAAAGTTACCAAAATCAGGGCGTGCCGTTCTCTGCTTGGCTTTATCGCATCGCTCATAATCTCGTGGCCAATTGGCACCGCGATCGTGGGCGTCGGCAGGTGGTCGCCCTTGACGAGTTGGTCATCAGGAGTTTGCCCCACGAACATCCAGAGGCATTAGCCGAGTTTCAGGATAAAGCGCAACAACTCCGGGCCGCCATCCGCCGGCTTGATCCCACCCGACAAGAGCTTTTGGTGCTCAAGTTCAGTGAGGGATTGTCCAATGCGGAGATCGGTCACATCATGGGACGAAGCGAGGGGGCCATCAAATCGCTTTACCACCGCACCTTATTGGCCATACGCAAAGACCTCCTGAAGAAAGGGCTGGATATCGAATGATCGGACGGATGAAGCGAACTTTGCGACATCCCTTTCGGGCGGTGCGTCGGCTGCGCGAGCCTCGCCGAGTCCCTCAAGGGTTTGAGAGCGCGGTGCGGGGCGTTTTGCGTCCTGTGGAACCATCGGCCAGCTTCCGTGAGAGCTTGCGAGGAAACCTCGCCCTAGCTGTGCAGCGCAAAGCAGCGGGGCTGGTTATTGAATATCCCAAGCCCTTCCGCGAAGGGGTCATTCTCGGTGTATCTACCGGGCTTCTCGCAGCAGCGATAGCGGCCGTGGTGCTTTTCTTCCGTTTGCGTTTATGTGAGGCTAAACGTTAAGATTCAGCCCCTGTTGAGGGTGATAGGGTTGTAAAACGCCGACTCCGTGAGGGACCCAATTCCCGAAATCTAGTCTAAGGAGCTTTCATTGACTCGTTATGCGTATATCACGGGCTGGGGCAAATATATCCCCAAGGTCGTGCTCACGAATGACGACCTGGCCGAGATCGTGGATACCAGCGATGCCTGGATCACCGAGC
>DAOTVR010000496.1:0-2402 GCA_034436315.1 Anaerolineae bacterium | reverse complement strand
AGACTCGCAGAATGTAGATAGCCAGGACCTGTCCACCGGCCCAATAGGGGAAGAACAACCCAAACCAATTATTGCTGAGTTTGAAATGCTTGAGCACCAAGACGATCAAAGGCACGAAGGCGATCACGCCGGGGATCATCATCAGGGCGAGGATCAGGGAAAAGAGGAAATTCTTGCCTGGGAAGTCGTAGCGAGCGAAGACATAGGCCGTGACGGATGAGAGGAGAAGTACCCCTAGCAGGGTGATGAGTACGATGAGCACCGTGTTAAGTAGGTATTTGCTCACCAATTGCCAGGCCATGATGTAATTTCCATAATGCAAGGGCAAAGTAGGAAAGATCTGAGAGCGACCTACCTGGGGAAGGGTTTTCCAGGAGCGAATGAACATCACCGCCACGGGAATCATGGAAATCAGGAATATAACCGTGAGAATGGTCACAAAGAGAAGATTCTGCCAGAACTGAGCCCTTCTCATGGATCTCAGACCTCCGTCTCCACCCTGGAACCGCGTAAGACGCGGAAGTTCAAGATAGTGATGAGCATGATGACCAAGAAAATGAATACGCCGATTGCCGATCCAAAGCCCATCTGCGGGGCTGCCTGGGAACTACCATAGGGCATTACCACGTCATACATCCGCATTGCGGGAACCATCGTGGCGTATCCCGGGCCTCCTCGCGTCAACACCAGGATGGATTGGAAGCCCTGCATGACGCCTATGGTGCCGGTGACAATGACAAAGCGCAATTGGCCAAAGATCATCGGTAATTCAATGTTCCAGAACATGCGCCAGCCCGTGGCGCCATCCACCCGTGCAGCCTCTACCATCTCGGTGGAGATGCCCTCCAGTCCGGCTAGAAAGATAAGCATGGTCATGGGGCTGACCCAAGGAAAGCCCACAAACAGGACCGCTCCCAGGGCCGTTTTTTGGTCTCCTAGCCAGGAACGCGGGCCGGAAGGAGTAAGCGTCCATTTCTCAAGCCCCAGCAGGGTAAGAATGGTGTTGATGCCCCCACTAGGCGTGTACATAAAGATCCAAATGAGCAGGTTCACAATGCCGGGTACAACCATGGGGATAGTATACAGCACGCGGAACCAATAGCGCAGGTTGGGGCTTTTCAGACGATAGATCAGATAGGCCACGAAGAGGGGCATCACGGTCCCTACGGTCAGTGAGAAGGGCAAGATGATGGCGATGTTCTTGTAAGATTGGACCAAGGCGGGATCCTGGAAAATGCGCCGGTAGTTCTCCAGGCCGATCCAGAAGGCGTGCATGCCGTCATAACGGCAGAAAGAATAGTAAATGCCCATGAAGATCGGCCCATAGCTAAAGACAAAGATGAGCAAAAAAGTTGGGAGAATCAGAAGATATAGGGCGCGCGCCGCCCAGATCCTCTTTAGAAGATCACCCCAAGCTGTTCTTGTGCTTCCGATCACCAAAGGCCGAGTTGCACGAATGGTGGTCACTAACGCGTCCTTTCTTATGTTTTATCTTGCGTTTTTCCCTTCAAGTCCTCGGGCCCGCACCACAAACGCCGTCCGCCGAGGATCAAAAGGGGCAGAGCGGGAGCGAGAAAATAAGCTATACACCCGGTCTCCACCCGGTCACTCTTCTCAGGGACGAACTTGAGGCCGGCGACAGCAGTCTCTCGGGCCACACGCGTGGCTTCAACGTTCATTGCCTCAGCCCGCGCCGTGGCCTGAGCACTGGCGCTCTTGGGTATCCCGTAGCGAAAGATGCCATCTTGGCTGGAGACGTAGATCATTGGGTTCGTCTTGTAGTCGGGAGGAAAAGCGATCGTGTCCACGCCATAGTTGAGTAGAGACTCGGCGTTCAGCGAGTTGAAGGTCTTGCCCATGTCCTCACTAAGATACACCCGGCCATCATCTGTGCCATAGGCGATGCAGCCGTACGTTTCAAAATCGCCGGTGACGGCCATCGCCGTGATGGAGGCGCTTCCTTCTGGGACGGCGATCTGCTTCCAAGAAGCGCCGGCGTCCTCCGAGGCGAAAAGGCCTGACAAGCCAAAACAGAACATGCGACGATCCCGGGCAAAATTCTGTGAGAAGGCTACGCCTCTTACCTCACGCATACCTTCGGGCAAACCCTTGCCGCTGGAGACGAACGTTTTGCCGCCGTCGGCGGAGATCATCACCTGTTGTCCAGTAGTGGCCAGGGCGAGGAACGGCTCATCAGGGAAAGTAGGGGCAGCGTAGATGTTGTAAACGTCCTTGACCGGGCTAAGAAGCTCCCAATTGCGTCCCCTGTCTTTGCTTATATATACGCCCTCGCCAGCCGCAGCGGCGATCATGGTGCCATCTTCGGCGATCTTGGGAGAGACCACCATGCCGATGATGGTCTGCGAGACGCGTCGGGTCATCTCTCGGTAGGGGAAGCCCTT
>DAOTVR010000495.1:0-2028 GCA_034436315.1 Anaerolineae bacterium | reverse complement strand
CCTATAAAAAGCCTGCGGACAAGGAGAGCAACCATGAAAGAGCTTCGCTTCTCGGCCAACATCAACACCTTCAACGCCTGTGCGGATCGCTATGTTCTCTCCGGCTACGGCCAACGCCTGACGACAGAAGAGCTCATCGCCGCTGCCACAAAGGTGGAGGGCCTCACAGGGCTAGAGGTCGTCGGCTTCTGGCACGTTAACGACGACAACGTCCACCAAGTGAACCGGCGTATCCGCGACGCTGGCTTCCAGGTGACCTGTGTCACGCCGGATATTTGGGCTTCGGCCCAATGGGGGAGGGGATCCTTCACTTCCAATGATCCGAAGGTGCGCCGCGCAGCGATTCAGGAAGTGAAGAAATCTATGGAATGGGCGCGGCAGATGGATTGTAAGGTGGTGGATCTGTGGTTTGGGCAGGATGGCTATGATTACCCTTTACAGGCTGACTATATGGCCGCTTGGGATCGTCTAATTGAGGGTACCATAGAGTGCGCTGAGCATTTGCCGGACGTCAACCTAGTCATCGAGTACAAACCCAAGGAGCCCCGGACGCATTGCTTTATCAGCACTGTGGGCAAGACCTTGCTCCTTCTGGAGAAGGTGAACAAGCCCAACGTGGGAGCCATGATCGATGTAGGCCATGCCCTTATGGCCTACGAGGTGGCGGCCGAGTCGGCCGCCCTATTACAGTACTTTGGCAACAAGCTCTTTTACATGCACTTTAACGACAACTGGCGCCTATGGGACGACGACATGACCGTGGGCATGGTGCACACGGTGGAGATGCTAGAACTGCTTTACTGGCTGGATCGCATCGGATACGATGGCTGGTATGCTCTGGACATCTTCCCTTACCGAGAGGATGGTGTTCGTGCGGCCACAGAATGCATCCGCTGGATTCAGGGCTTGCATGCCCTGCTGGACAAGATCGGACGAGAGCGCCTCGGCGAGGTGATCGCCAACGGCGATGCGATGGCGGCTTCGGCACTGGTACGAGAGGCACTGCTAGGGTGAGGATGGGGCTCGTTAGCCTCGTCGCAATCCCTCAATAGCAGCACAGAGGGCGGCGATGTCGCCGATGCGTTCACCCAGAGCCGCCGGCAGCACGCGACAAACGGCATAGGTGCCCGGGAGGGCTTCCGCCTGCATCACCCTTCGCGCCGGCTCAAGGAGCAGTTCACCCAAGCGCACGGCCATGCTACCTAGGATGATGACTTCCGGATTGAGGATATCCGCCAAGATGGCCAGACCTTGTCCTAGATAATAGGCGACGCGTTCCACGACCTTCAGTGCGTCCGCGTCGCCCACAAGCGCCAAGTTGACGATCTCAGGCGTAGTCACCCCCGCGCCCCAGCGCTGGGGGAACATCTCCTGTGCATGGAACGCGAAAGCCGGGCCGGCGCAAAGCCCTTCCCAGGAGCCACGCTTACCATAGGCCAGAGGGCCATCGGGGGCGATGCGCATATGGCCCACTTCGCCGGCCAAGTCGCTCGTGCCGCGATAGAGTTGCCCGTTAAGGATGATCCCCCCGCCCAGACCGGTGCCCATGGTGAGGAAGATGAGGTTGCGCGCGCCAACGCCCGCGCCAAAGCGCCACTCGGCCAGCGCTCCCGCGTTGCCATCATGTTCCACATAAACGGGCAAGTTAAAACGCCGACCCAAAAGATCCTTCAAGGGGATGGCATCCCAGCCGGGCAGGTTAGGCGGCGAGTAGATGATCCCACGCTCGATATCCAACGGTCCACCGATGGAGACACTGAGAGCCACAACCCTGCGGCCGGCGGCACGAGCTCGGGCGAGCATTCCCTCCACTTCAGCGCAGATGCGAGCGAAGGTGTCCTCAAAGCCGCGCTCTACTTCCGTCAGCTGTTGCTGGCGTGCCAGGATCTCGCCATGGATGGTGCCCTCAACCACGGCAAACTTGGTACCCCCGATGTCCAGCCCAATTAGAGTCTCTCCCATCTTTTTCACCCGCTCCATATCCGGCTATTCAAACATTATAGAAGAGAAGAGAGCCGCTTCCAAGTG
>DAOTVR010000494.1:0-6723 GCA_034436315.1 Anaerolineae bacterium | reverse complement strand
CGTCGCAAGTTCATACAAGGTGAATGGGCCTGGATTGGGGAGCACATCCTAACCCCCTGTGCTGTGGGAGCTCTCGGCAGACAGTGTTGGGTTGTGCCACAGGGCCTTTTTCGGCCCCTTTTCCCCGTTATAGGCTTGTTGATCTCGCTACTCCTGGCCTTTCTGAGATGTCGCTCCTCCCTCGCAGAAACAGCGGGGGAATCGCCTCGGCGTAAGCCATATGACGAGTGTGGGCTGCTTGGCGGGGCTTCCTTGGGAGCGATAGCCCACCTCGTCATCACCCTATCCGGACGACAAGAGGCTTATCTGGCGCGGTTTATCGCCCTAGCAGCAGGCCTAGCAGCTATGGTCATCATCACCTTTAACGACTATCGCGCGCAGCAAGAGCGCGCAGAGCTTTATATCTTCGGCCTTTTCCCTTGGTTGACGGCCATCAAGCTGGGGGTTCTAGGCGACTGGCTCATCACGCGCCTTCCTATTCACGGCCGTTTCGTGATGGCGGATCAAAGCACGGTGAGTCTAGTCATCTTGGCTGCTATGGCGAGCCTCCTAGCCTTTCCTCGTCGGAGCATAATAGGGAGGGGCAGGAGTGGCGGAGCCTACCCATCCTTACAGGGCACGAGCAATGAGCGCGCCTTGTTCGCTTGGGGTGGGTATATAGGGCCTGGAATACTCCTCGTCTTGACGATCACAGCGGGCTGGGTCTATTTCGCGCTTTTGGCCTGGGGCCTGCTCTTGTGGGGAGAAGGCCTATCTTATTACCAGTTATCTTCGTAACACAAGGAGGCTTGATGAACATCCATTTGCACTTTGACGATGCCGATTGGGAGCGTATTGAGCGCGACTATACCGCTTGGTGGGCCCATGAGTTGCCCCGCCCTCTCGTTTACCTCACCGGCAAAGAGTATGATCCTCGGATCACCTACCCGCAGGTTCATGACTTTATCAGTAATTATCCCTTCAGCATGCCTGCCGAGGAAGTCATCGCCCTCTTCACGCCCCACCTAGAGGCCACGCGCTACTACGGCGATGCCTACCCGCGCTGGTGGGTGAATTTCGGGCCGGGGATCGTGGCCGGCTTTCTGGGGGCGAAGGTACATAGCGTCCCCGAGACGGTCTGGTTCGAGCCGGCCGAGCTGCGCGCAGCCAAGGACCTTCACCTCACCTACCAAGCCGACAATCCCTGGTGGCTGCGCGTCCAGGATCTAACCCGTGCCGCCCTAGACGCCTGGGAGGGCCAAGTGCAGGTGAGCCACACCGACCTGGGAGGCAACTTGGATATCCTTGCCTCCTTGCGCACGACCGAGGGCTTGCTCTATGACCTCTACGATGCCCCCGAAGAGATCGACCGCCTCGTGCGCGAGTTGACGCAATTATGGCTGCGCTATTACGACGAGCTGGACGCGATGATCTATCCTCGCTGCCGTGGCCGCTCGCCTTGGGCGCCCATTTGGTCTAAAGAGACCACCTATATGTTGCAATGCGACTTTTCCTATATGATCTCGCCGCAGATGTTTGAACGCTTCGTAGTGCCGGATCTCGTGGCCTGTTGTGAACATCTAGAGCATGGCTTTTACCATTGGGACGGGCCAGGTCAAATCCCGCACCTGGACTTGCTCCTCAGCATACCTCGGCTGCGCGGCATCCAGTGGATCCCGGGCGAGGGCAATCCCCCTGCTGACCAGTGGCCACACTTGCTCAAGCGTATCATTGAAGCTGGAAAGCTCTGCCAGGTTTATGTGAGTGCTGAGGGGGCCTTGAACATCGTCAGGACGATAGGAGGCAAAGGGTTCCTCCTGGCCATCCAGGATGAGATGAGCGCCGAGGAGGCCACCGCTTTCCTCAAGCGCCTTGCCAGCGAAGACAAGACGAAATGGCCAGCTATCGGCAATCAGCCAGAAAACTGATGGCTAAATCGCTGATAACTGACGGCTTTCAGGCCGGCCAGCACTGTCGGCCACCATCCACGCGCAATACCTGGCCGGTGATGTAGGAGGCCGCGTCGGAGACGAGGAACTCTACCGCGCGAGCGATCTCAATGGGCTGGCCATAGCGATCCAGCGTACCGCCGGTGACCATCTTGCTTTGGTCAATGGGACGGCTGGCTAGGAAACGCGCGGTGACGGTATCGCCTGGGGCAACTACGTTTACCGCGACGTCATAGGGGCGCAATTGCACGGCTAAGCAGCGCGAGTATTCGTGCACTGCGGCCTTGGCCGTGGCATAGATCACCGATTGTGCCGTGCCCCACAAGCCAGAGATGCTGCCGATATTGACGATCTTGCCCGACTTGCGGGCCATCATCTCTGGGGCTACCTCGCGGCAGACCAAGATGCAGGTCATCAGGTTGCGGTTCAGCACTGCCCGAATATCCTCCACCGAGACCATTACCGCATCGTTGTGGGCCGGCTTGCCCGCAAGGGGCGCGTTGACTCCCGCCGCCCCGATATCGCCCCCGGCGCAGTTGACCAGGATGTCAATGCGCCCAAAGCGCGCTCGGATTTCGCCCACGATGCGCTTGACCTCGGCCTCGTCGGAAAGGTCGCCGTGCACAGCCAGGACTTCCACGCCGTGCGCCTCGGCGATGGCCCGAGCTACGGCCTCCAACGACTCGGCCTCGTTAAAGGCCCGCGTGGAGGTGGGCGTAGTACCATGCACGACCATCGTAGCCCCGCAACTGGCCAGATGTGTGGCGATGACCCGCCCCAACCCCCGCGACGATCCTGTAACCCAGGCGATCTTGCCTTGTAGGTGACGTTGTCCCATATGTATGCTCCCGAAAAAATTCCGCTCAGCTCGGCTCGCTTTCCGCCAAGCCCTCTTCCGCCCATCCCTCTACGCGCACTCCCCGCCGGATCAGCCCCTGCCCTGTCAGCCGGCGCATCAGTCGCTCCCATTCCCAATCCTCCCAGCGAAAGAGGCGCTGGAGAGCACGTTCCGTCTCCACCACGACGTTATGCAGGTGACGCAAAAGCAAGGTGGACATGGCCTGGTCAGAGCTGATCTTGCGCGCCCGCTCTGGTATATCCGGGAAGCGGCGCAGAAAGAGGTCATAGACATAGGCGTAGCCCCAGCGGTTGGCGTCGGAGATGCCCACTTTAACGATCTTCATCCCCACTTGCAGCTCGGCTATGGCGCGATCAAAGCGGCGCGCATTAGCTCCTCCGCCAGCCAAACCGGCCAGTTGGCGCAAACGACTGGTGGCCATGGCCCCTTCCTTGAGCAGCACCTCGTAGACGTTCTTGGCCTCCACGCTGAGCCGCCCTTCCTTGTATTGCTCCAGGTAATCCTCTATATCGCCGTAATTGGGCGATAGGGCGTAAAAGTGGGGCAATAGCTCCAGAGAGACCAACGTGGGCTTGCCGCGCAGGAGCTTGCCATAGTAAACCTCGCCACGAGTGGGGAGGGTATCCTTCCAATCCCAGGTTAATCCCACTTCCCGATCAAAGTGCTCGCTGGGCACGGCGCGTCGACTGCCACAAACGGCCGCCCAAAGGGTGGGGATCTCTACGTCCTGGTCGCCGAAGAGGAAGCAAAAGCCAACCTCGTTGATGAATTGCAGCGCCTCCCGTTCTGACTTGACGCGCAATTCCGGCGTGCGATGGTAGCGAATATCGCGCAGGGCCTCAACCTGCTCCAGGGTGTAATCAAAGGACATGGCTAACTGATGAATTCGCCGATGATAATCTTGTCTCTCAACTGTTCCCGATTCATGGTACGCGCGCGGGCAATGGTCACACACGTATCGCGGAAATACTCCAACATGGCCGTAGGCGTGCTCAGTTCGTTGCGCCGCCCATACTGCACGGGACAGGAGGTAAGCGCCTCAACGAAAGAGAAGCCAGGATGTTGCAAGGCAGCCTTGATCGCTCCGATCAACTGTCGCACGTGATAGACCGAATAGCGGGCCACGTAACTGGCCCCCGCGGCCACCAAAAGCTGGCTGAGATCAAAGGGCCGTTCAGGGTTGCCCTCCGGCGTGGTTACTGTACGCCGGCCTTGGGGCGTGGTGGGAGTCACTTGGCCACCGGTCATGCCGTAGATACTGTTGTTGGCGCAGATGACCGTCATATCCAGGTTGCGCCGCGCCCCGTGGATGAGGTGATTGCCCCCAATGGAGGCCATGTCGCCGTCGCCGCCGATCACCACCACCTTGAGCTTAGGGTTAAAGAGCTTGGCTCCTGTGGCGAAGGCGATGGGCCGTCCATGAGTCACATGGAGGGTGTCGGCCGCATAGTGCGGGCTGGGGATCCACCCCCCACAGCCGATCCCCGAAACGAAGAGCATCTCGCGCATGTCCCAGCCCAGCTCGTCAATAGCCCGCAGGATGGCCCCCATGAGGATGCCGTGGCCACACCCTGGGCAGAAGGGCGTGGGAAAGGTTTCGGGGCGGATCATCCGTTTGATAGAAGCGTTCGTCCCCGGTTTCATGAGCATCAGCCCTTGATGAAAGCGATGAGCTCTCCCGGCGTGATCACCTCGCCATCCGTGCGATGATAACCCCTGGCCTCTGGTACCAGGCGCTGCACCTCGCGCAGTACCTGACCGCGATTCATCTCCGGCACCAAGACCCGCCGCGCGCGGGGCGCCAGCTCACGCACGGCCTCCTCAGCAAAGGGCCAGAGGGTCACCAGACGCAACAGCCCCGCCCGTAGCCCCTCGCGACGCAACTCCCGGGCGGCGCGATAGGCGCTACGCGCCGTGAAGCCAAAAGCGATGAATAAGATATCCAGTTCCTCTTCGTCGGTCAGTAGCGCTTCCGTGCGGGTTATCTCCCCCCGATAAGCGCTGATCTTACGCACCAGGCGCTCTATCAAAGCGGCTTGTACCTCCCGATCGGACGTGCGACGGTAACCCCAAGCATCATGGGTGGAACCAGTGACCAGGAGCTTCTCGCCTTCCCCAAAGGAGGGCATCGGTGGCACCTCGCACCCACCGAAGGGAGCCGCACCGGGCGCTTTGACGCGATTGTACACCTTGGTCTCGGCACACACCTCCACCTGCTCGCGCAAGTGACCGATCCCTTCGTCGCCGAGAACGATCACCGGCACACGGAAACGCTCGGCCAAATTGAAGGCGCGCACCGTCTCATAGTACATCTCAGAGACCGACCACGGCGCAAGCACGATGAGTTCGTAATCACCCCCGGCCCCCCAACGAGCCTGCATCACATCCCCCTGAGCAGGGCGAGTGGCCTGGCCCGTGCTGGGACCGGCGCGCTGGATGTCCACGACCACCAGAGGGGTCTCCGTCATGATGGCATACCCCAGGTTCTCTAACATCAAACTCAGACCCGGCCCAGAGGTGGCCGTCATGGCCTTGGCCCCAGACCACGAGGCGCCGATAAGCGCGGCGATGGAAGCAATCTCATCCTCCATCTGGATAAAGACGCGCCCCGGAAGCTTGGGCAGACGACGGGCCATCTGCTCCATGATCTCCGTCGCCGGGGTGATGGGATAGCCGGCGAAAAAGTTACAGCCCGCCGCGATCGCCCCCTCTGCACAGGCCTCATCGCCCTGCATAAAGTAACGCCCCGGCTTGAGCACGCTGGGGATAACCTGCCATCCGCCTGGTGTCATCTATTCCTTGCAGCCCTTCGCATGTTTGCGGTGACGCCGTAAGGTGTAGATACCCTCACGGTTCCGTAGGACAGCCGGTAATCCACCGCCGAGGCGCAGAGAGCGCAGAGAAAGACGGAGAAAACGAGTAGAACCCTCTGCGTCCCCAGCGTCTCTGCGGCGAATCCTACGTTTCCCTACAGAATCCCTCACGGGCGCACTACAAACGTTCTCTACTCCTCTTTGACCTCAATAGCCAGATCGGGGCAAAGCAACTCACAGTTGCGGCATACCGTGCAACGCTCAATCTCACGAGCATAAACGGGATGAAATCCCTGCGACCAGCGATCTTGGTCGATGCCAAGCACCCCACGCGGGCAGAAACTGACACAAAGATAACACCCCTTGCACCAAGCGAGGTTGATCTCAATGCGCGTCATCGTTGAGCCAGTTTCTTGCGAAATTGTTCCGTCAAGGCGGGGACGATTTCAAAAAGGTCTCCCACAAGGCCATAGGTGGCGATGTCAAAGATCGGCGCCTCAGGGTCTTTATTGATGGCCACGATCACTCGCGAGGTAGACATCCCCGCGCGATGTTGAATGGCTCCTGAGATGCTACAGGCAATATACAAATCCGGCCGCACAGTGCGTCCCGTCTGCCCGATCTGATGGACATAAGGGATCCACCCCGCATCTACCGCCGCGCGCGAGGCCCCCAAGGCCCCGCCTAACACCTGGGCCAGCTCGCGGAGCGGCTTGAAGCCCTCCGGCCCACCTACCCCGCGTCCGCCGGCGACGATCACCCGTGCGTCAGCCAGGTTGACTTCCTCACTTTCCCGGATAAAGTCAACGACCTTGGTGGCGATCTCCTCTTCAGATAGCTGCACCCGAACGGGCACGATCTGCCCTCGGCGCGCGGGATCGGGCTTGGGCATCTCAAAGACGCGATGACGTACCGTGGCCATCTGCGGGCGATGGTTGGGGGTAAGGATAGTGGCCATGATGTTGCCCCCAAAAGCCGGACGGGTCTGACGCAAGAGGCGCGTCTGAGGGTCTATCTCCAGGCCGGTACAATCGGCGGTGAGGCCCGTGTAGAGGAGTGTAGCCACCGAGCCGGCCAGGTCGCGCCCTCGGGCGCTCGCGCCCAACAAAAAGATCTCCGGCTT
>DAOTVR010000493.1:0-1598 GCA_034436315.1 Anaerolineae bacterium | reverse complement strand
GCCCGCCGACGTGCACCACGGTGGCCTGGCCGGTGGCCTGCCAGGTGTAGGTGATGGGGGTGGTGGCGGAAGAAGGCATCACCGTGGCGGTGAAGGGGTAGCTCACCCCGACGAGGCCCACGGTGGGGCCGGCGAGGGTCACGCCGGAGACGCTCATCTCGCCCACGCTCAGCGCGTAGCCGGCCTCACAGCCCGTCGCGCTGCCCTCCTTCGGCCGCACGCGCACAAAGGGGTTGCTATCGGTGGGGGCATGCCACGCTAGGCGCGAGGCGAGCCCGCCCCCGCCGTCGTCGTCCGTCGCCAGCAGCGTCAGGCCATCGCCGTCATAGAGCTCCAGGATCGTATCCACCCCTGGGGCCAAGTCCCGCGTCCTGATCTCGTACCAGCCGCCGGCGCGCGCCTGGAAGGTGAACCAGTCCTCATCCTCGGGGATGTCCAGCAGGCGGCCCAGCGCTTCGCCGGTGGTGGTAAGGCTCTGGGCCGCGTAGAAGGAGTCATCCGGCTCCTGGGTTTCCTGGGGGCAGCGCAAAGGCGCCTGCAGGTCAAAGGCGCCGAAGGCGTAGGCCTGGGCGGTGATCACCCGCGTGGCCGAGGCGATGGTCGTCGTCAAGGGTTGCCAGGCTTGGAGGTCCTCATCCCACCAGGCCAGCCGCGCCTGGTCCGGGTCCAGGTGGAGGAAATCGGTATCGCTATAGGTGAGGGTGACCGTGATGGCTTGCTCCGGCGGGCCCTCGGCGCGCAGGGCCCGGCCCTCGGCCCTCTGCAGCCCGCCCTGGCCCAGGAGGCCCTCCAGGATGCGCAACCAGAAGGAGCGCCCCGTGGAGCGCAACTGGGCGGAGGCCCCCGCCACGGGGTCGGGCGCGAGCTCCAGGGTCACGGTGTCCGCGAAGAGGCCGCCGGGGATCTGCGCCGTGATCCCCCTGGCGGTATCCGAGATGACGCCCCCTTGCGCCCCCGGCAGGGAGGCCGGCTCGGGGCCCAGGTCGTGCACCCACAGGTAGTGGCTGACGAACCCGCTCTCCTGCGCCCAGGGGTCCACGGAAGACGTCCCCCCAGGGGACCAGCCGTAGGGGTCCACGGGCCTATCCACCGAGCTGCCATCCCAACGGGCGTTGCCGTTATCGCGGTAGACCCCGAAATGTAGGTGCGTTCCGCAGCTATGCCCTGAGTTGCCCATCACGCCGAGGACGTCCCCGGCGTTCACCCGCTGCCCCTCGCTGACGTGGACCGCGCTGAGGTGCGCGTATTGGGTGAAATAGCCCTCCTCCTCGTGGTAGAGGAGGACATAGTTGCCCAACATGCACCCCTCGGCGCACCCTCCGTTGCAGCAGTTCGCCGAGCAGGTGGTGACGGTCTTGGTCACGATCCCGCCGGCCGCGGCGCGCACCTGGAGGTCCTCGCTATCCTCGGGCCGCGCAAAGTCGATGCCGTCGTGGCCATCATACCACCATATCCCTTTGCCTTTTTCGAGCTCTTTTTTCATCGTGGGGGTGATGGGGAAGGTCCGGCCATCGTACAGCGTGATGTTGTTTGTGCCCACGTTGGGAGTGATTTCGTAGGTCGGATAGGAGTGGTCGAACCAGGAGTTCACGCGGCGC
>DAOTVR010000492.1:0-4781 GCA_034436315.1 Anaerolineae bacterium | reverse complement strand
GAGAACCTGACGCCGGGTCACCTCACCCGCGCCCTTCTGGAGGGGATGGCCGAGGGCTTTTACGTCTTCTACGAGCAGATGTGCCCCCTGTTGAGGCCGCGCACGCAGTTAATCGGCTCGGGGAACGGCCTCCGGCGCAACCCCTTATTGGCCCAAATCCTGGCCGAGCGCTTCGGGATGCCGCTGCACATCCCCGCGCTGGAAGAAGAGGCCGCTGTGGGCGCGGCGCTGTTGGCAGCGGTGGGGACGGGAGAATACGCCGATCTGGAGAAAGCAACGAGAATGCTCGGATATAGAAAGACATTGATCCCATCTGGTAATTACCAGACTGCTGCAACGACTTGAGCTAGACTGAGGCTTGTGCTGTTGGAAGCATTTCAGCCTATATTGGCTTGGATCTCGGTCACGCTTTTTCAAATGCCGACCAATCGATCCCAAGCTGGCGCACCGCCGCTCGAATGGTACCAGGCCTCAAATCCCTGGAACCCCAGTCCGGCAACACGGTCGCTCGCTTGGTGGCGGGGTTGAACCACTTACGGTGCGACCCTCCTGAACGGCGTGGCAACTCGACACACCCTAGTCGAGCCAGCTTCTCCGCAACCTGACGATACTTCATGGGGCAGGCACCAGGCACTCGAACCAGATAGGATTCCCCTCCGAGTCCTGGAGCAGGTTAGCCGGCAGCGGCTTGCCCAAGTCCTCGTAGATCTCGATGGCAGCACTCACCGCGTCTTGGACGTTACGCATGACCTCATCCAATGTATCGCCCTCTGTAACCAACTCTGGCATTACCGGACTAGTCACTGTGTAGCCCCCTTCCGGTTGGGGACTTAGGACCAAGGGAATCTTGAGAACATGCTTCATGGCTGCTCCCCTTCAGTAAATCTCGTAACCCGGCAAACAGCTCCTTAGGCCTTTGACAATAAATTATACGATGACCAGCATCGAACTACAAACGGAAGGCTCTTCGGTTCTCGCCAGCCCCTGAAGTATCGGCGTGGCAACTCGAGGTTTTGTTGCGGCATAGCCGTCCCTGCCTACGGAGTCGTTTTGTGGCGATATATTGACAAACTTCAATATACGGTCTATACTTGCTGCTATGAGCGAGCTGGAATCCCCTCCCGAGCGAGATACTTGCTGTTCAGTCCAAGGGCCCGAAGTGCACCGGCTCTACGCGGACCTCGGCGAAAGCGCCAGGTTGTTTCGCGCCTTGGCCGACGAGACGCGCCTGGCGATCCTCCGCCAGCTTCGGGAACGGGGCGAGATGTGCGCTTGCGAGTTCCTGGCTTGCTGCCGCCTGGCCCAGCCGACCGTCTCCCATCATCTGCAGATTTTGCGCCGTGTAGGGCTAGTCAAGACCCACAAGCGCGGATTGCGGGTATATTATTCTCTGAACGAGGAAAAGCTGGCCTCTTTGAGGGGCCTGATCCCTTGATGGCTTTGGAGTCATTGTGTCAGCTACTGAAGTCATTGCAACGCAGCCTCGCTTTCGTCAGACAACCAGCGAGCTCACTTGGTTTGACCGCTGGGATCACATCTTGGCTCGCTGGGGGTTCAAGCGCAATGGGCACCGCGTCGAGCCCGGGCTCTACGCCTTGGGCAACCCGACGGCGGATTCCCCCGTTTTCGTCACCGCCAACTACACGCTCAGCTTTGACGCCCTCCGCTCGTCGCTGGCCGGGGTGGATGGCTATATCTTGGTGCTGGACACTCGGGGCATCAACGTCTGGTGCGCTGCCGGCGAGGGTACCTTCTGTACCTATGAGCTGGTGGAGCGGATCAACGAAGCCAAGCTGCACGATGTGGTCAACCACCGTGTGGTGATCGTGCCCCAGTTGGGCGCGCCGAGCGTCTCGGCTTACGAGGTGGAAAGGCGTTCGGGATTCAAGGTAGAGTTCGGCCCCGTGCGCGCCCAAGACCTGCCGGAGTATCTCAAGACCCACCAGGCCACGCCCGAAATGCGTCGGGTGCGCTTTGATCTGGGTGATCGGCTGGTGCTGATCCCCATAGAGTTAGTGCACACCCTTTTGCCCATGCTGCTGGCCGCAGTGGTGCTTTTCTTCCTCAGTGGCCTGCGTTACGCTTTGGCCGCAGTGGCTGCTGTTCTCGCCGGCGTGGTCCTCTTTCCCATCTTGTTGCCCTTCCTTCCCACGCGCGCGTTCAGCACCAAGGGGTTTATCCTCGGCGGGATTGTGGCCCTGCCCTTCGTGGTAGCCTCTTGGAGCCAGAGCGATGCCGCTTGGTGGCTTCGGGCGCTGGAGGCGCTCAGCTATCTGTTGCCCATGTCCGCTGTGACCGCCTTCTTGGCGTTGAACTTCACCGGCTCTACGCCATTCACCTCCAAGACGGGGGTCAAGCGCGAGATCTTGGCCTATATCCCCGTCATGGCCGGGATGTTCGGGGGCGGTGTGGTTTTGATCCTTGCCTTGGCCGTCATACGATTTTTGAGAGGGTGAGTACGATGATCAAGATAACGAGAGCCGACGTCTCTACGATCAATACGCTCCGCTACGATCCCGCGCGATGTGTCAATTGTGGCCTCTGCAGCATCGTCTGCCCGCAGGGCTGCTTTGAGCCCGGCGAAACCGTTGCCCGGCTCGTGCGCCCCGAGGCGTGCATGGAATGCGGGGCCTGCCAGACGAATTGCCCTACGGAGGCAATCACTGTGGAAAGCGGCGTGGGCTGCGCTGCTGCCCTGATCTATGCTGCGCTAACAGGCAAGAAGGCGAGCTGTGGCTGTGGGTGCGGCGAATCCTGCTGCGGCACGTGACATGAACCGACAACTGCCGGTCACGCCCTATGCGCGGCGCTATGCCATCCTTGCCGTGGTCATGCTCAGCGGCATCATGGGGCCGATTGATGCCAGCATCGTGAACGTCACCCTACCCACGATTGCCGCGTTTTTCAAGGTCGGCCTCTCCACCGCCCAATGGGTTTCCATGATCTACCTGTTGACCATCAGCAGCTTGCTCTTATCCTATGGGCGACTGGGGGATATCTGGGGGTACCGCAGGGTTTACCTACTGGGCGTGGCCGGCTTCACCGTGGCCTCGGGGCTCTGTGGCCTTGCGCCGACGATTGAGGCCCTGATCCTTTTTAGGGCTCTTCAGGGTTTGGCGGCAGGGATGATGATGGCCGTGCCTTTCGCGATCATCACTGCCTCCTTTCCGGCCGCCGAGCGCGGCAAGGCCATCGGGATCAATGCTATCTCCGTCTCTGTGGGGCTGGCCATAGGCCCTTCGCTGGGAGGGGCCGTCGCCTCTCTCTGGGGTTGGCGCTACGTTTTCCTGATCAATCTTCCCCTCGGGATCGCCGGTTTCTTCTGGGCTTATCGGGTCATCCCCGAGCTCAAAGGCCAGGCGGGGCGGATGGATCTCCTCGGAGCAGCGACGGCTTTCGTCGCCCTGGCCTCGCTTCTGCTCTTCGTGAACCGCGTGCAGGTCAGCGGGTTGAATCTCGCTATGGGCCTTATGCTCCTCGTCGCCGTGCTCGCCGGCCTGGGCTTCTATCGCACCGAGCGCAGGAGCGCCCAGCCGATGCTTGACCTGAGCATCCTCTCACAGGCCACGTTTTCCTTCGCCAGCCTCAGCACACTATTCAACTTCATGGCCCAGTATGTCCTCGTTTTCCTAACGCCCTTTTACTTGCAAAGGGTGTTGGGCTACTCGGCCAGCAAGGTGGGGCTGATCATGACCGCCTTTCCGCTGGCGACGATGATCGTGGCCCCTTTCAGCGGCGCGCTTTCGGATCGTGTGGGGACCAGGGCGCTGGCGGTCGGAGGGGCCTTAGTATGTGCAGTGGCCGCCTTCCTCCTGAGCCGGTTACAGCCCTCTGCCGGGTGGATGGGCGTCGTCTGGCGGCTGGCCCTCTTTGGCCTGGGCACGGGGATCTTTCAATCCCCCAATGTGAGCGCGGTCATGGGCAGCGCGCCGAGGCACTATCGGGGTGTGGCCTCGGCGATCCTGGCCACGATGCGCAACGTGGGGATGGTTCTGGGCATCGCTTCGGCCGGGGCCGTGCTTTATGCCTTTGCCCCGGCCGACATCCTCCGCAAGCCCGTCCTCCAGCCCGCCGAGGCTTTGGCTTTTTTGCACAGCCTGCAGTATGCCTATGGTGCAGGGGCGGTCTGGGGCGGGGCGTCTGCTTTAACCGCGTTTATAGCCGGCGAAGAACAGGAAAAAGCAGGTGCCGGCTGATCGCCGACGTCGTGGGGTTTTCTCTCCTGTGATCCCTCTAGCCCGTTCCGGCGCGAACGCCTTTACACAATCTTAATTCCCCCTTGTCGCCAAGTTAACGCATCTCGGTCCCCGTTTGCCCTAATATAGAGGCAAGCATCTCAGCTAAAGGTTGAGTTTGCTTGCGCCCACCTTAAGCGAGAACAGGGCGCAGGATCTCTGGGGGCACAGGCGCCAAAATGAAGATTCGGCCCTTTTTGGCTATTCTGATGTTATCCTTGCTTCTCCCCGGCGCGCCTGTAGTCTTGGCCGAGGCCAGGCCTGGAGGAGCTTTGTCCATTGGTCGTACACCCGCCGGCCAGTGGGAGTTGCCCCTGGCCTTGCTGGGTTACGGCGAGACGCTGCGGATCGGGGGGCAGTTGGGGGAACAGGAGTTCGTCCTACCCATCCCGGATGGGCTGAATCCCCTTGAGTTTCGCGCTCAGGCGTTCACTTCCCCCGATGTGGAGGGGGGTTATATGGAAGTATTGAACGGCCAGAACGCTCTCCTGACGCTGGCTCTTTCGCCGCCGCAGATGTCCTTGAGGATTCCTTTAGATGACGTGG
>DAOTVR010000491.1:0-8365 GCA_034436315.1 Anaerolineae bacterium | reverse complement strand
GAGGGGCGCTTCCCCGCGGGGGATAAGCCATGCGATGGAGAGGTACGGCTCTATTTTCGTTTCAGCGCGAATGGAAAGGTTTGGTGGGAACGGGTTTCCCTCCAGGAATGTCCTCCCATCCCGCCGCGGCTGGTGAGGGTGGCCTGTAGCTGGGGCAAGGGCGACCTGGATGACTGGCGCGCCTGGCTGGATCGCGCAGGTGAGCGCCGCGCCGACCTGGCCCTGCTTCCCGAAACCTTCAACGGCCCCTGGGTGCAGATCGCCGAACCGCTGGACGGTCCCGTAGGTCAACTCATGGCCGAGAAGGCGCGCCAGTGGCGGATGTACGTCAGCGGCAGCTTTTACGAACGGCGCGGCGATCTCGTCCTCAATACCGCGCCGCTCTTTGATCGCGAGGGGCGGCTGGTGGGCAGTTATAGCAAGAACCAGCTCTACGATCCGGAGGAGGACGAGGGAGCCACGCCAGGGGTAGGCTTTCCGGTTTTTCAAACTGACTTCGGCAAGGTGGGGATCATCATCTGTTACGACAGTTGGTTCCCGGAGACGGTGCGGCTATTGGCCTACAAGGGAGCAGAGCTGATCCTCTTCCCTAATGCGGGCTACTTTACCGGGCTGATGCCGGCGAGGGCAGCGGATAACGGCGTGTGGATCGCCGTGAGCAGCCTCAGCGGGCCGGCGGGCGTATGGGATCCGGGAGGAGCCTGCGCGGGGGAGATAGAGCCCAACCCCACACGCCACGCGCCCTCCTCCATCCTGGCAGTGGAGCGAGACGAGATAGGGCGGATGCTCCTGGTGACGCTGGACCTTAGCCGGCGCTATAGCCCTCACTGGTGGGGTGGCCCCATGCGCTCCGCCCCCGGCGGGCGGCGACTACGCCAGACGCTCATCGAGCCCATTGAAGAGGAGATCGCCCGAGAAGCGCGGCGCTGGTGGGAGGAGTAGTTTGCCTAGAGGTACAAGAACCGCTTCACCAGCTTCTGGCTGTGGGCGTCCAGGGCGCTTACTTTGGGGATCTCGTAGCGTGCCTGGTTGACATCAATAAGCAACCAATGCTCCGGTCCCACCTCGCGCGCATAGTGTACCACGCTGTTGCGCATGATGAACTCCTTGGGGCCTTTGTCCGTCTCCACCGTCCAGTAGAGGAAGCCGAACTCTTCTTTCACTCGCAGGACCCGCGTAATCCGAGGCACAAAGTAGTGCAGCCCCAGCTCGGCAGCCACAGCCTCGCGGTCTGCAGGAGCCAAGGACATCCAGTCCTCAATAATCCCGATCTCCTCTTGTTCCTCGGTGGAGGCATCGCGCACGGAGAGATAAACCGAGTCCGCAGAGACCGGGAAACATAAACGCAGGACGACGCGCGGGAAATGGCGCACACCCGGAACCTCGCCCCGGGAATCACCTCCCACCTTGACCCCATCGGCCTGCTCCAAAAGGGTCAAACTCAGCGTGTCGCCCTGCCGCTCAAAGTGCACCTGCTCGGGGCGCAAACGAACCAGCTCAAAAGCTTTCGGAGCCATGATGCCCTCCCTCACAGGGTCGCGACGCCGTCCAGGCGCGCAAACTGCGACTGCAACTGCACCAAATGATAGAACGCGCCCTTGCTTTCCATGAGCTTCTGCGGTGGGCCTTGCTCCTCTAGCTTGCCGTGGTTAAGCACGATGATGCGATCGGCGTTGTAGAGCGTAGAGAGCCGGTGGGCGATGGCGATAGTCGTGCGCCCTTTGACGAGGGTTTCCAAGGCTTCCTGGATTTGGCGCTCTGTCTCCGTATCTACCGAAGAAGTGGCCTCGTCTAGGATGAGGATGCGCGGGTCGTGTAAGATGGCCCGTGCGATGGAGATACGCTGCATCTCCCCGCCGGAAAGCCCTGTGCCCCCTTCACCCACGATGGTATCATAGCCCTCGGGAAGGCGGGTGATAAAATCGTGGGCGTTGGCTGCCTTGGCCGCGCGGATGATCTCCTCGCGGGTGGCGTCGGGCTTGCCGTAAGCGATGTTCTCCGCCAATGTTCCTCGGAAAAGGAAGGGCGTCTGGAGCACGATGCCGATCTGCTTGCGGATCTCCTCCATAGAAAGGTCGCGCACATCCACGCCGTCAATGCGGATGGAGCCGCTGGTCACATCATAAAAACGACAAAGCAGGTTGATCAGCGTCGTCTTGCCTGCGCCGCTATGTCCGACGATGCCGACCATCTCCCCAGGCTCAATAGTCAAAGTCAAGTCACGGATCACCGGATAGTAGGGGTCATAACCGAACGTGACATGATCAAACTCGATTCTGCCCCCTACTTTGGCCCTTCTTACCGGATTACTGACTTCCTTCTGCGGCTCCTCATCAAGCATCTCAAAGATGCGCTGGGAGATGGTCAGAAAATGATTCAACGCCTGCGAGATATGGGTGAGGTTAGATAAAGGGCCATAGAACATCCCCAGATAGCCGAGGAAAGCCATCAGGGTGCCTAAGGTGATGCGCTTAGCCAGCACGGCCTGGCCTCCGGCATACCAGATGATCAAGCCACCAGCGCCAAAAGCAAAGGAGATCAAGGGATAGAACTTGCTCCAGGCCTGGTCCACCTGTAGCCGCGATTGCAGCAGGCGCTGGTTGCGGTTGTGATAACGAGCTTCTTCCTGCTCTTCCTGGGCGAAGGCCTTGACCACGCGGACGCCGGCGAGGAAGGTGTTGAGCATGGCGTTCAATCGCCACCTGGCGATCCAGAAGCGCTCAAAGTGGGGCCGCATATAACGGTAGTAGAAATAAGCTGCCGCCATGACCAGGGGCGTGGGAATGAGCACATACAAGCCCAACGAGGGGGACATAGAGAACAATACCGCGCCGATGCCGATGACCAATAGGATGTTCAAGGCGAAAGTGGTCATCTGCGAGACCAGCCCCTGCAACTCGGCCGTGTCCTGGTTGACTCGGGTCAGCAACCGCCCGGTCTGGTTTTTGTCGAAATAATCTATAGGAAGTCTCTTCAAGTGAGAGAAGAGCCGATCGCGGATCTCGGAGGTAAATCGCGTGCTCACATTGACCGTCGTCCAGTTCGTCAAGATGGTGACGATAACCCGAGCTACCTGGATGCCCAACAATCCGCCCACCAGCCAGAGCAAGAGGCTGCGATTGCCCTCTGCTCGCAGCACATCGTCAATCAGGATGCGCGTCAGGTAAGGAGGCAAGAGATCGATGAGCACGCCGGCCAGCATGAGCACCACGATGACCCCGATCTGGCCCCAATAGGGCCTGGCCAAGCCGATCAGACGCTTGAGGATCTTGCCCTTCTGGATGCAATGAGGGCACACCTTGGCAGAAGGATCAACCAAGAGCCTGGCGCATACTAAACAGCGATGGCTATCGGCGTCCGGATTGGGGACCGGTATATCGGGCCCGCTCAAGGCGCGCTCGCGGAGGTACTGGGCGACGCGGCCAAAGCGGTCCATTAATTCGTTAGAATAATGCAACAGGACCTGGGGTTTCTGGTCAACCGTGACTTGGATCAATCCGTTGCCCACACAACGCTCCACACGGGCATCTTGGATCTTGTCCAAGGGCACCTGATGGCGCAAAGTCGCGGTGCCATTCTCGCGGCTAATGACCCACAGATACTTTGCATCAATGAGCAACCATTGTTCGCCAAACTTACCGTCGGGAGCAAGGTCGGACTTGACCGCCATACGGATTTGCTCGGGCATCCCACCCTTGGCGTTGAGAACCCGCAAAACCGAGGGAGGAAGCCCGTCAGTCCATATCGGCTTCTCCGCCATCTGCTGCTTATCCTCCGTCTTCATGGTCTCAATCTCTGCCACAGTGGTCCCCACGCATAGCTGAGACACACCCCGGCTTCAAAAAAAGAAGGGCACCATGAAGCACAAATGGTGTCCTTCTTCCACGCCTGCGAGGTTAGCTGTCGGGCTCGGGCCGAAGAAGTCGCCCTACGGCACCTTTGCCGACTCGCCCCAAATTTGGGTCCCCCGCTGCTTACGCATTAGGCGATAAACTTTTTCCGAGTTCATCTTACTACAAGTTTGGGCGACTGTCAAGGGCTTGTTAGCGTTTTTTGTCTGCTTAGGGACGGGGAGTCGGCTGAGGCATCGGCGTTGGGGTTATACCCTCGGGCTCAAGAGGGAAGCGCACGTTGGGATCAAAATCCAGAAAGGCGGGAGAAGCATCCATAAAGGTGTCAGCGTACTCGGCGATGGTGACTGTGCTCCTGCCGGGGAAAAAGTAAATAAAGCCCAACTTCACCTCAGCCACAGCGGTGAGCCGAACCAATTGCCCGTATTCCACGTCAAGGTTCGCGGGATCAACTGTGACCGTCAAGCGAACGTCATCTTGGGGCGCGAAGGGGTTCCGGCTCAACTCATCGGCGATGTGCGTGGCGATATTCTCGCAGTCATATTCCCTACGATATGTGACGTCCTTCCAATGACTGATACAGGGCAGGGCTCGCTTCACGCCGATGCGCAACGACTGCTTGATGGAAAACAAACGAAAGACCTCCAACGTGCCCAAGAATAAAAAGAGCAGCATGGGCAAGATCATCACATACTCTACGAGCGCAGCGCCCCTCTGCCCTCGCCCGATCTTTGGCATCCTCATCCGCCTTACCATGCAATCCCTTCGTTGACTACCCTACGGCTCACATCCTGTCTCTGCCGGTTAAAGTCACCTGATCTACCTACAATCCCCGCACGCCCCCGCCCATGTTTTCTCTGCAACCTCACCCTCATCGGCGGTCAACCTCAGCGCTCGCCGCACAAATCAGGTCTTGCCTCCCGACCACCTCAACGGTCACAAAACTGAGCGCGCCCACCGGCGCATCAACCCGAAAGACATCGGCCTGACCTATGGGCACCTCGGGGTTGTCTATCGTCAAGAGCTCCCTTTCGCCTTGGCGAATCTGGATCCTGGGCACAAAGTCGCATTCTCCCAAATCCCAACGAACGGTCACCGTGCAGCTGGTATCCGTACAATCGCGCAACCCGAAAGCCCGCACCCTAAGGCCTTCATCGCAGCAGCGCGGGAGACAGGTGATGGCTCCTACGGCAGTATCCGCCAAGGTCAAGGTGAAGCGAGTACTGGATGACCTCCCCAAGCCAAAGAGCACCCTGACCCAAGGCACTTCAACGCGTAACCTGATACCAAATTGCCTGTAGGTGATCCTCCCGTCACATGCGCCACCCCCTTCATCCGCCGGATCGTCGGGCTTAAGCCCACTGAGGAAGGCATTACAATCCGCAAAGGGGATCCCTGGCTCAACATTCCCTTCCCATTCGGGCTTTGAGGGATCGCGGATCCAATAAAGCGTGATCTCAGGCTCTCCCAGACGATCCCCCAAGATTCCGCGATAGCCGCTGAGCGAATCGATGACCAGATTGCGAACCCCCTCGCAGACGGGTATGGGTGGATAACGATGTCGCTGGTAGAACCCATCGGGCAAAGCAAAGGCAGTCACATAACGGGCTGCCTGAGCCGCCGTCGTCCGCAAGGCAGCACGCAAGCTCATCAATTGCCAGATCTCAAACGAGGTCCAGAACAAAGCCAACAGCAAGGGAAGAACCATCACAAACTGGATCAGCTCTGATCCCAGCTCGTCTCCCAAGAAGAGAGCGATCGCCTCCACTAGACGCGATCGGCGAGGTCTATGGGGACACTCCATGCACATGAACCCGCATCCTCTACCTATGGGCTGCCCATCACCATACCCTCAAGCACCGGCACCTGTCGCTCGCAAAGGACCGGCCCTCCCGCAGAGACCACCAGCTTGAGATTGGGCAACTTCATGAAACCGAGAAAGCTATTCTCGGGAAACGCCCAACCGCTTAGGCCTTTTCCCAGGGTCCAACGATAAATCACGGTAATACTCACGTGCGCCGGCTTAAAAGGGTCGTAGGGGTCACCGCCGAAACATCGTCCGTCGCCATTATCGATCAGAACCTCAAAGAGGAGCGGCGCGGTGCTCAACGCCTCCTCGCCGACAAAAGAGTTCAGCGAAGCGGAGCGGCGCACCAAAGCCTCAACTTCTCCTCTAATATTGGGATAGTTGGGCCGCATCGCGAGGAACCGCACGCCCTGATAAACGGCGTCGTTCAAAGTTTGCTTGACATAGAGAATCTTCCACACTTCAAACGCGCCGAGCACGATGATGATCAGGATAGGCAAGATCAGGGCCACCTGGATGGCGACGGTCCCTCGCTTTCCTTTTAGAAATAGCCTAGCCATAGATAAAGCACTCCCGGCAACGCGAAGGTCCACGAGAAGGGCTGGCCCCTAGTGCGCAATCGCTCCGCAGAGGGCAATACGCTACGCTCTGACGCGCTCCGGTCGGCGTCAGGGACGCCACGCAACCTAGGACTTACGTATTGAATCACGATGATGGGGATGCTCACGGCGAGCACAACCAGCGAGAACAACAAGAGGAACTGCGCCGTGGGGAAAAGGGCAAATAGAGCCATAAGAAATTTGGCATCACCCCCACCAAAGACATGCGCTCGCCACATCGTATATAGGACGGCCCATGTCCCAAGGGCAAAGAGGAGACCATCTGGAGCCCTCTGGATCGCCCGATAAACCTGCCAGCATAGAGCCGGCAGCATCACCGGCAAAACCAGCCAGTTAGGAATGCGCCGCGTAAGGAAATCCCAAACCGCTACCGTGACCAACCATAAAGTCACAAGCACCTTGAAAGCTAGCTCAAGCCATTGATAAGACATTTACACACCCTAGAGGGCGATGGTTTCAGGGCGCGCACTGCCGCAAGATAAGCGAGCGAAACACTTCGGTCAGCCTCTCGCGCAACCTCACCATCGCCGTATAGGTGGCCAGGATAATGAGCACAGTCAACACCGTCCACTCAACGATGTGAGCTCCGCTTTCATCGGCGTAAAACCACCCGAGTTGCTCCGCCAAGGCCCTAATCCCTTGACGAAACGTCCTTAGTCCCCCGAACCGCAAATTGAACATAACACCATCTTTGCCTAATAACCGCCTACTTGCACCTACCTCCAGGAACATCAGACGGATGCTTACCGAAGCTTGCCCGCGATCCAGCTCACCAGATTATTGAGTTCGGGACCGATAGCTTGTAGTAGGACAAAGGTCGCCAGGGTCAAAATCAGAGTGACCACCACCCACTCCACTATCTCTGCCCCGAACTCATCCCCCCAAAACCCCTTGCGTTCCGGAGTCGTCAGGCGAGTTCTCCACTCCATCTTCAACCCATCAACGCCACATCGTGCTGACCGCTCGGCGCTAAAACCTCGCTCTCAAGACGCAAAAAAACCAAGAACAGACTGAAACAAAAACAGTCACTCGTTTTCTTGAGATGACCTTAGCGGCCAATATCCTGAAGCGCCTGCAGGATCTGGTTCAAAAGATCGCCCAGCCTATTGCCGATCAGCTTCAGCGTAGCATAAGTGGCCAGGATCAGAATGGCGGTTACCACAACCCAGTCCACGATCTCGCCCGACTCGTCCTTGAAGAACCGAACCTGCTCCTTAAACATTGAACTCACCTCCCTTGCTAATTGAAAAAACCTTCAAGCCGCATCACCACAACTCATCTGTAGCGATGTAGCGCGACTTGCTAACGCAATTGACTGACTGCAGAGGCCACAAGAGGCCACATGAGCAATATCAGGGCAGGGAAAAACACCCCAGCCACCATAATCGGCGTTAGGCGGATGGGCGCCTTCTGAATGCGCTGTTCGACGGCGCCGCGAATATCCTCCTCGATCGCGCTGGCGCTTACGGCCAAAACCCTATTGTACGAGACCCCGCCACTCGCGGCCATGCGAATGCGCTCAAGGACCTCATTAAGCTGACGACAATCCAGATCCTCCGCCAGGCCCTCCAAAACCGATTCAGGCGAGATACTCAACCTGGCCTCCACGTGCTTCTTCAAACGCTCACCGAGCACACCCCGGTCGGCAAACTGCTCTGCCGCCTTGGCCAACGAGCCGGTCAAGGTGGACTCCATCGAGGTCCCCAATTGCAAGCTGATAATGAGATCGCGCACATCAGTCAGGGGCACCTGCATTTTCTTGGGCTTTTGAAAGATGGACAGAAGGGCCGGGGGCGTCGAGGTAATCTTGCTACGTCGTCGCCGCCGCTGAAAGAGCATGATGCGCCTGATATGATAGTCCAGTCCTGTCAAAGGAACGGCCATTGCCCCTAGAAGGACCACGGCCACCAAGACGATAAAAGGCGTCATAGAGCTTGTTCTTTCAACTGAATGATCTGCTTCTCAAGATAATACGAGGCGCCAACGATGGCCCCTATGATGATCATATAACCCAAACGTCCCACCAAGTTCAGGGGATCCCGAGCGTTTGCCGTATACTGCTCGCGAAATCCGGGCACAAGGGCCAC
>DAOTVR010000490.1:0-5608 GCA_034436315.1 Anaerolineae bacterium | reverse complement strand
TGAGGCCCGCGCACGCGAGCTTTTGGCCAAGCCTGAGGTGGTCATCCGCGTGGATCTCGGCCAGGGATCTGCCCAAGAGACGGTTTGGACTTGTGATCTTTCACACAGGTATGTGGACATCAATGCCCACTACCGCACCTGAAAACCAAGGCAAGAAGTGACCCGGAGAACGCAAAGAAGACAGAGATAAGCAGAGGATTTTATCTTTTTTGTCCGCTTCTCTGCGGTCAGTTTCCCGTGCTGCGTCTACTGCTTGCCCAACATACGGACGGCCAACTCCGCGTAGACGCGCGCGGCCGCTTCTAGATCTTTGATCCTGACCTGCTCCTCTGTGGTGTGGGCGTAGCGTTCCTCGCCAGGGCCGAATCCGATTGTGGGGATGCCGGCAACGCCGGCGGTGTAAACGCCGTCGGTGGAGAAAGCCCACTTGCCGATGCGGGGCACAAAGCCAAGCAGGTCTTCAATGACACTCGCCATGGTGACGAGGAGTGGTTCATCCTCCGCCGTGATCCAAAAGGGGAAGCTCTGCCTGGCCTCAACGGGGTATCCCGTATAGCTCACATCGCGATACTCCGAAACCTCTAGCGTAGCGTTGCCCCCCTCTCGGGCTAGCACGCGTCGGATCTCTGCCAGGGCCTTGGCCTCGGTTTCGCCGGCCGTCAGGCGGCGGTCGATATAAAGCGTACAGCTATCTGGAAGAGCATTGCGGCTGGACGACTTGGTGCTGATCTCTGTGACGGCTATGCTGCCCCTGCCGAGGAAAGAATCCTGGCTGAAGCGAGAGGCGAGCAGTTCCAGGCCAACGATGATCCGTGCCGCCTCATAGATAGCGTTTACGCCCCTTTCTGGCGTTGAGGCGTGGCAGGAACGCCCTTGTACTGTGACCTGAAACTCGATCCGCCCACGATGCCCACGGGAGATTTGCAGGTCCGTGGGCTCGCCGATAACCACCCAGTCGGGGCGGAGGCCCTCTTTTTCGATGATGTGGCGTACGGCTAATCCCTCGCAAGGCTCCTCTTGAGTTACCCCCACGACATAGAGATCCCCGCCGAGTTCTATGCCGCTATCTACGAGTATTCTGCCAGCATAGACCATCGCCGCTAGTGCCCCTTTCATATCCGCAGCGCCACGGCCATAGAGCACGCCGTTTTGGATCTCTCCTCCATAGGGATCGCGTTTCCAAGCCGCCGGGTCACCGACGCCCACCGTATCCATATGCCCATCGTAAAAGAGCTTTTTACCTCCGTTACGCCCAATGCGCCCGATGACGTTGCCCATGCGGTCAACGAACACCTCGTGAAAGCCCACGTGATGCATCTCCTCGGCTAGAAGGGCGGCTACTTCTCCTTCTTGCGTGGAGAGACTGGGCGTGCGCACGAGTTTCTGAGCGAAGGCGACCAGGGCGTCTGGGTCATTGAACTTGAGCGGCCCCATTTTCGTTCTCCATTTTTCTCCTGCTTGCTAGTAAGCGCCCGAGCCCAAGATGACCGTGGGGATAGTCTTGAGCAATATGCGTAGGTCGAGAAACGGTGACCAGTTTTCAATGTAATAGACATCTAGGAGGACCATCTCGTCAAACGTGAGATCGCTCCGGCCGCTCACCTGCCAGAGACCCGTGATGCCGGGCGGCACTTCCAGGCGACGTCGGTGCCAAGGGGCATACTCTTTCACCTCTGAGGGAAGCGCCGGACGTGGCCCGATAACACTCATCTCCCCTTTGAGCACGTTCCAGAACTGGGGTAGCTCGTCCATACTGGTGCGGCGAAGGAAACGCCCCACGCGCGTCATGCGAGGATCGTTGCGCATCTTGAATAGCGGGCCGGTGGCCTCGTTTTGCTCGCGCAGTAGGTCAACCTTGGATTCGGCGTCGCAGAACATGGAACGAAACTTGAAACAAGTGAACTCCACTCCATTACGACCAACTCGCTTCTGCTTAAAGATCACCGGGCCGGGCGAATCCAAGCGAATGGCGATGGCGATCAACAGGAACAAGGGTGAAAAGACCACGAGGGCGAGGCTGGCGATGAACACGTCCAGAAACCTCTTGAAGAGCACTTGCCAATCCCGCAGCACCGGCTCTTTGGTCCCCAGAAGGGGGATGCCGTTCAAGTTATCTACGGCGACCCGGCTGAAGGCCATCTGGAATAGATCGGGCACGATGCGCACGCGGGTATTAGCCTGCTCACATTGGCTCATCACGCTCATGATCTTGGTATATGAAGCCCAAGGCAAAGCGATGATCACTTCGTGGATCTCGTTATTGCGAAGTATCTCGGGCAGGTTCTCAGTTGTTCCCAAGGCTGGGTAAGGGCCTATGTCCGTCTGTGCCTTCAGCGGATCGTCGTCCACAAAACCGACGATCTTGTAGCCCAGCTCCGGGCGGGCCACGATGGTGCGCATGAGAGCGCGCCCCACCTCGCCTGCCCCCACAATAAGCACGCGATCCACTCCCAACCCGCGTTTGTGCCGCCGATCGATGATCTGTCGTTCAATGGCGCGGCTTGTGCCGATCACGCCAAGGATGATGATCCCCGTGTAACCAAAGATCAGCCGGGAATAGTAGTTGGGGGTGGTCAGGAAGACGCCAAAGATCATTGCCGCAATGCCCACGAGTGTGCCCCGGAAAAGGATATATAGCTCGTCGGAGAGCGTACGCCCCCTCTCGGCGCGATAAGCCCCTTCTAGCCAGTAGACCAAGACGAGGATGACCATCAAGGCCGAGACGCTGGGAATATAGACCCTGAAAGGGACCTGATAGGCCGGCTCCACCTCGCGGATCCACTGCAGATCATAACGGATCCAATAGGCGATGCCGAAAGAGAGGGCTACACAGAGAGCATCTACGATCGGTTTCAGATATCGCCAGGGACCAGAGTCGTGCTTACGCATCATGGACTTGCTCGTCTCCCAATAGCCATTGGTAAAGTCGTGCCGTCCGAAGCGCTGTTGCTTTCCACGAGAACTGCTTGGCGCGGGCTAACCCCGCATCCCGAAGGATTTGATGGAACTCGCGGTCCTGTAATACTTCCGCGATCGCCTTGGCCAACGCTTGGGGGTCATGAGGGTCCACGATGACCCCTGCATCGCCGACGACCTCTCGCAGGGCCGGCGTATCAGAGACGATGACGGGTGTCCCGCAGGCCATCGCCTCTAAGGGAGGCAGGCCAAAGCCCTCATACCACGAGGGATAAACGAACAGATCTGCCGCGTTAATCCAAAGGGCCAGCTCCTCCTGGGGTATATAGCCTGGGAAGATCACCTTATCTTGCAGACCGAGCTGCTCGGCACGGGCATATATCTTTTCATAGTACCAACCCTTGCCGCCGGCAATGACCAGGCTGTGGGCAAAGCCTCGTTCATGGCACAATAGCTCGTAAGCCTCTAAGAGGGTGGTGATGTTCTTGCGTGGCTCCAAGGTGCCCAAATAGAGGATCGTTCGCTCGGGTAGGCTATGACGTTGGCGAAAGGCGCGCATTTGCTCTTGATCCTCAAGGGGACGTAGGGTCTCCTCCACGCCCAGGGGGATGACCGATATCTTACTCTCCGGCAGGCCCAAGACATCTACGATGTCCTTCAAGACGCTCTGCGAGTCGGCGATCACGTGGGCGGCACGTCGCACGGTGTGGCGAGTGAGCTGTTGCAAATAGATACGCCTGAGAGGTGGAAGTGTTTGAGGGTAGCGGTAAAAGCTGAGGTCGTGCACTGTCACCACCAGTGGGCAAGGAGCAAGGATAGGCCCTACATAAACCGGCGCGTGGAGCAAGTCCAGCCTCTCTTGCCGAGCTCCCCAAGGTTGAGCGAACTGTTCCCAGAGGATGCGCACCACAGGCTGCTCCGTGCGCCAGGATGAAACCCGTGTATGCCACCCCGGATAGTACAAGGGCGTGCCCAAAAAGGCTACGTAGCTTAGGCGAGCGTCTACCTGGGGCAGATAGGTGAGCAGATAATGGATATACCGGCTAACGCCTGCACTGCGGTAGGTCTCATCTCGCGATAACAAATGGGCGTTGAGGCCTACTCGCGGCCTCCGGATAGGTCCTGATTCACGACGAGGATCAGGACCTGTCTGCCGGTTAGCTACGTCGCTCGGATGATCGCCTGTGCTCACAATGAGAATTATACCATAACCTTAGTCCCAGGGGTAATTAGTGTGGAGCACTGAGCACCTTGATCAGCACCCGCCTCTGGCGCGGGCCGTCGAACTCGGCCAGGTAAACCCCTTGCCAGGTGCCCAGGACCAGGCGAGAGTTCTCCACGGGGATCGTGGCCGAGAAGCCCACCAGGGTGGCCTTGATGTGCGCGGGGGAATTGCCTTCCTCGTGGCGGTAGTCGCCTACGGCGGGGACGAGGCGATTGAGGGCGCGCAGGATATCCTCGCGCACGGAAGGATCCCAATTCTCGTTGAGCACAAGCCCTGCCGTGGTATGGGGCACAAAGAGGTAACACACCCCACTGACTACGCCGCTTACGCGCACGGCCTCTTGCACTTGGAGGGTGATATCCACAAATTCGTTCTGCGCACTGGTCCGCACAGTCAGTTCCTTGAGCATAGCTTCTCCTTGAAAGGGCTTCTGCAGTTGCCAGCGAGATAAGCATACACCTCACTCATCCTGGATGCCAAGCTCACCGGCGCGCCCAGCCGCTCGCTCAGCGCCTCAGGCGTCAGGTCGTCCAAGGTCAGACGGCCAGCGGCGTCAAACATCGCTCGCGGCAAAAAGACGCGCGCGCCCAGGGCAGCCGGACCTCCGAGGTTCATCAACTCTTGACACACATCCTCGCCGGTAAGCAGCCCGGAGACGGTGACACTCTCGCCGAAGAAACGGTTGGTTACGCTCACTACCTGAGCCTCATAGCGGCCCAGGGCATTCAGCTCGGCGATGATCTTGCGCAAGATGGGAGCGATGGCCTGGCCACAGACCAGGGTGAAGCGTAATGGCTCCCCGCCTTTTCGTTGGTCATCTTCCTCCACCGCTCGGCGGCGCAGGCGGGCACGGATGCGTTGCCAATCCTCCAGAAGCGCCCGTACCAGCCCCACGCCGTTCTCCAACTGGGCGGGGTCGTCGTAAAAGCGGCTCGGCGGGATGGGCCGCCCGGCAAGGAGATAAAGCTCATCGGCGGGGTAAAGCCAGGTGCGTCCGAAGCGCTCGTGGAAGGAGGCAATATAGGGTTTGGCCATGTCAAGGATCGCAGAGGCTTCATCGGAGCGTAACAGGCGCACATCGCCACGGTGGAAACGGGTTAGCCCCACGGGAACGAGGGCCAGGGTCTGGATGGTGGGCCAGAGGGCGGCAAGCTCCTCAATGGAGCGGCGCAGGATCTCTCCGTCGTTGATCCCCGGCGAGATGACGATTTGTCCATGTACTTGGATTCCCAGTTCCCCTAAACGGCGCAACTGGGAGAGGATGTCGGGGGCGGCGGGGTTACCCAAGATACGCCGACGCACGTTTGGATCGGTAGCATGAATGGAGACGTAGAGCGGGCTGAGGTGCTGTTCGGCGATGCGCCGCCAATCGCGCGCAGAGAGGTTCGTTAGGGTGACGAAATTGCCCAGGAGAAAGGAGTAACGGTAGTCATCGTCGCGGATGTAAAGGCTACGCCGCAGCCCCTT
>DAOTVR010000489.1:0-5855 GCA_034436315.1 Anaerolineae bacterium | reverse complement strand
GTCGGGCAGAGAAGAGCAAAGCCTCACGCCAGGGCACCGGCTCGCCGAAACGGGCCGAGGTCAAGATGACGTCAGTCCGGTCATCGGGCACGCCTTGCACGGTATGGCCCAAGAGCTGAAAGCGGTGCAAAAGTTCTCGGATCAACCCTTCTGCGAGAGGGGTTGCAGCCCCGGGCACTGCGGCTACGCAGATGTGGCGCAGCCAGGAGTGCACCGGTTTGGTTACTCGCGCTCCCCTTTCCGTGGTAGTCGCCCCAAGATCTTTACTCAAAGGTGAAGACGGACTTGATAACTCCATATCGGCCCCTATTAGTCGTTATGGCCAAAGCTCTTTTGTAATCATCCAATGTGAAACGATGTGTTACAAGAGGCTCCAGATTCAGCCTGCCCTCGGCCATCCACTCTAGAGCCTGTTGATAGGCACGCACCCGTCGCCCTTGGATGGTCTCCGTACCACACCAAAAGCTGCCCTTGACCGTCAGCTCGTTAAGCCAAATGGGAGTCCAATCCACCCGCTTGGGAGTGGCCGCTAAGCCGACAAGGATCACCTTGCCACCGCTGCGAGCCAGGCGCAGGCTATCATCAATGCTCCCGTCACTGCCCACGCACTCGTAGACGAGATCAACGCCCCCCACTAAAACCCGTTTACCCAATAAGGGTTTGTAGATCTTGCCGCCTGTGGCTTGGGCGACGAACTCCAAGAGGTCCTTCTTTTTCCCCTCAACCACCTCGTCGGCGCCGAGCTTGCGGGCCATCTCGGCCTGAAAAGGGTATTTGGCCGCGATGATCACCCGTGCACGGCTCCCACAGGCACGCAAAGCGGCCACGACACAAAGCCCGATAACCCCCGCTCCCATAACGAGGACAACGTCCTCATCGCCCGGCAAGTCGCGCGCTACGGGATGCAGAGCCGAACAAAAGGCATCTATCATGATAGCATTCTCATCGCTTACGTGTTCGGGCACAGCCAAAACCTGAGATTGATGGGCCACGAAGTAAGGCCCCCAACTTCCGCCCGTGGTGGTGCAGTAACCGATGCCCAGGCCGGGCGCTAGCTGCCCGGCGGCAAAGTTCTGACACAGGGCGAACTCCCCCCGCCGGCAGAATTCGCACGGCTCCCCGATGCCGCGCGTAGCGCAGGGAAGCAACGGCTCAACGACCACCCGATCCCCCTCTTTGAGCCCTTTTACTGCAGGGCCGAGCTCGGCGATTACGCCCACGTTTTCGTGGCCCAAGGTAAAGGGAAAAGAGGTAAAGACCGAGAGCGTCGGGCTATCTTGCAAAAGGACCGTGCGCACATCGCTGCCGCAGATGCCACCATAGCGCGTCTTGACCTTCACCCAGTGAGGGCCTGGAAGGGTAGGCTCAGGGACCTCACGGTAACGGAGCATAGCCAGAGGTCCCCAAAAGGCCGGCCGATAGATCGCGCCAACGGCTTTGGTAATCAGGTACCGCGGGATGCTCTCTACGAATTGCAAGGCTTTCATCGCTTATGGCCCCTTGGGTCTTTTATTGACTATACACCACAGCCTGAATGCCGTTACGGGAAACGCCTCGCGCCCCTAGTCGGGGAAGAACTCCAGGCTATCGCATCCGAGTTTCCCTTTCTCGCATACCCAACTCACAGCGTGAAAGCCTAAGGGCAAATCAAGGGCCTCAAAGAGCAGCCGGGAGCGTTCATCTGCCTCTCCGTGCTGAAGGACATCGCCGACATATTGGCCATCCACGTAAAGGCTCCCCACACCTAGGGTAGGGCCACGTGGCCCCCAAAGGCGAAAGCCTCGCCCACGATAGTTCCACTTGGCTGTAGCACCAACCTGCGCGGCGAGGAAGCCAAAACCATATCGGAAGCACGCCCCCTCCTGGCGCACCCAGACCTCCCCTAACGAGCCAGAGCCCATGATCGCCTCGGTGGGCAGTAACCACTTACTGCATGGCGCGCCTAAGGTGGAAATGAGGAGATGCTCCACTTGGAGGATCGTCCCTGCGTCGGCGACGAAGCCGATGCTTCCGGACGTAGGGGCGACCGGCCCTCGCCATATTTCCCGACCGTTGACGCTGAGCGCCAGCTCGCCGGCCTTCTGGGCAATGCACAGCACGTCCACGTCCAGCCCCGCGCAACGTGGGGAACCCCCCTCCGCTAGGGTCTGGCGCGCGCCCTCCTCAGAGATCCGGGTGAGCGCCCAGCCCTGGGCGTGCAAAGCGAACTCGGTGCAGTCGGCCAGAGAGAGGGGATGCGGGTGACCCTCAGCCCCTACAGAGCGGTCGGGGCCGAGGGGTGCGTTATGGTTGCAGATGATCCTTTTCGTTCCGCTTGAGCGCAAGTGGGCTTCTAGGCTGAACTCGGAGAAGTTGCGCTGGACGATGGTCATGCTCGGCCCGTTGGGCGCGGAAAGCACGAACCCCTGGCGATAAGGTCGATCCAGAGGCCTACTGGCGAGGTTGATGGTGCCCACGTCGTGGGAATCTTTAGATGGAAAGAGCACGCGCAGGCGGCGCGAGCCGTCTACGAAGCCGCAGAAGGTTTGCCCCCAGATGCCCTTGGCTTCATGCTCCACGGGTTCGTCGTGCCAGACGGAGCCATACTGATAAACCTCCCAGGCCTCGGGACGATGTGCTTCCTCCACCTTGGCGCGGAAGATGATCTGAAAGCTGCGGTTCGCCGCCACCGACGTGGCCGGCAAATAAACGTACTCGCCGTCCACGTAGTTGCCATAGGCCTCTACAGGGCAGGGCAGGAAGGTTCTGCTTTGCGGATAGAGAAGCAAATGCGGCCCATCATAAGGCCCGCTGGCCTGTGGGGCAGTAAAGGCCACCACTGCCCAGGTACCCCCGGCGTTTCGGGGGGTGGACATATCGGCCAATATCAACCAATCCCGTTCGCGCTTCACCAGCGAGCAGGCGTAAACGCGCTTATAGACGCCGAGCAGAAGGGGCTGGCGCGATTCGGCGTGGATCGGCTCCAGCGCACGCACAAAGGGCCCCTCCGGGCGCTCGGCCCAGGCGTAGGCGATGCCCCCGTCGGAGTTATCGGGCTTGGCCCAGCCATAGACCATGTGGTAGAGCCCCCCATCATAGACCACCGAGACGTCCAGCGCCGCCCCCGCCTGCCGGCCATCGCCGTCAAACACCTCGGGCGAGCCACTCAGGACTAGGCCAAGATCCTCCCAGGAAACGCCTCCATCGCGTGAGCGGAGCGCACGACACGGCCCCGCCGGCCAATAGCCCCGCGGGTACTCGCTGATATAAGCGTAGAGATACCCCGAGCGCGGGTCTTGGAACAGCGCCCCGTTAACCGGCCATTCATAAGGGGGCGCGCCGCGAAAGATCGGGTTGCCGGGCACACGCTCAAAGGCATCGTAGGAAGCATCGCCGAGCACAGGATGGCTGAGCCAGAGCGAGCGGTATTGGGGACTGGCTAGATCTATCATTTCATAGGCCCCGGTAGCGTCATAATGCATCCGTCTCACTGCCTTGAATGGCAAACTTCATACAATCCGCTAACGCGGGATACAAGCGCCGATAAACCCGGTAAGGATGCTCATAGGCCGCATGCCGTGAGGCATCGGGGCGCGTCACCTCGCCCTCTGAGGGCACGGCGCACCGCACAGCCTCGGCGTAATCGGCGTAAACGCCGGCCCCTACGCCCCCGGTCAGAGCTGCGCCCAAGACCGTGGCCTCGTGTACAGTCGGCGTGACCAGCTCCAAGTTCCAGACATCGGCCTTGATTTGCCGCCACAGGCGATTGCGTGCCGCGCCGCCGATGGCTAGCACGCGCCGGATGCGCAGGTTCCCGTAGCTCTCAATCAGCTCGACGAGCTGCCGCATGGCATAGGCTGCGCCCTCCAGCACTGCACGGATCATGTCACTGCGCTTGGTGCTGAGAGACAAGCCAAAGAAGACCCCCCGCGCGTAAGGATCCCAGATCGGCGCGCGCTCGCCCATCATGTGCGGAAGAAAGAGCACCCCATTGGCTCCCGGCGGCGAGGTGGCGGCTTCGGCGGTCATGGCCTCGTAGAGGGCCTGCGGATCCGCTTGGCTCTGGGGCGCATAGAGCTGGTCACGAAACCACTGCAGAGCCGCGCCAGGCGTGCTGATGGCTCCAATGAGCGTCCATATCCCAGGCACCACATGCCAGCGAGCCAACAGTTCAGGACAGGTGACCGGACGGGGCAAACAGACGGCGATCATCTCCGAGGTGCCGCTCACGTCAAAGGCGTCGCCCGGATTGATGGCCCCCACTCCCACTGAGGACATGGCCCCATCTAGGCCACCCAAAGCCACGGGAGTCCCCGCTTCTAATCCCAGAAGCGCCGCCGTGCGCGGAAGAAGGGGTGCTGTGCTTTGGGGCGCGCCGATCGGGGCCAGGCACTCAAGATCAAAGTCCAGCTTCGCTGCCAGCTCCGCGCTCCAACCCATAGCCCGAAAGTCAAAGAGGCCCATGAAGCTGGCGTTGGTCCAATCCGTGCGCCGCTCGCCGGTAAGCCAGTGAAAGAGGAAGGTGTTCGTCGTGGCCAAGGTGGTCATCTGAGCATAGAGCTCGGGCTCATGGCGACGCATCCACAGCGCCGAGGCCAGGCTCGTATTGCCCGAGATGACCCGATTGCCGGTGACCTGAGGGATCTCGGGAGCTCGTTCTAACATCCAGGCAGCCTCTGCGGCGCTGCGGGTATCAAAGTAGGCGATCGCCGGGCGCAAGGGTCGGCCTTGGGCATCCAGTGGAGTTACCGTGCCGATCATGGCACTCAGCCCGATGGCGGCCACCTGTGCCGGGGCGACACCTCCCTGGGCGAGAACAGTTCGGATGCCCACAGGGATGGCTTCTAGCCAATGTCGGGGATCGATCTCCGCCCAGCCGGGACGCGGGGAATCCACAGGGATGTTCGTTGTATGTAACCCCAACATACGGCCGTCAACGGCGAATAGCCCCACCTTGACGGCCGTCCCGCCCACATCAATGCCTAAGAGGGATGCCGACTCCACTTTTCCTGTGCACCAGAGTTATGTCGGGATCGTGAGCTCTCGCACGATTTTTTCGTAGCCAGGGGCCAGATAGCGCCCCTTCCCCCTGGTTAGCCAGGCGAGCTGGATCGCCCGACGTGGGCAGACGTTCAGGCAACGCAAACAAAGGGTGCACGCTTGACCGAAGATAACCTGCGCTTCTGTCAGGCGTATGTTGCCCGTAGGGCAGAGCTGTGCACAAAGCCCACAGCGGTCGCAAGCGTCGGCAACACGAAAGTATCTGCGTGCCTGCCTGCAACCCAAAAGATAAAAGCGCCAGACCAAGTGGGACAAGGCGAAATCCAGCACGCTCTGGCTATAGACATGGCGCTCGATGCCCGCCAAGAGCTCAGCAACAGCCTCTTGGATATCCATATCAAGCCAGGCAAAGCGCTGGCTCAGCTCACCATCTACAGCCCGACCAGCACAAGCCGCGAGGAAGAGATCGCTGCCCGTATAGTAACGCGCCTCGTGCAACACGGCGTAGCCGCGTATCGTAAGTAGCTCTCGCGCCCAGTCAAAGGCCCCGCCGACCATTGACCCGGCGATGATGAAGAGAAAGACCGGCTGTCCCTTGGAGCGCGGCAGGCGTTTGAGGAACTCGGCCACCAGGCGGGGGGCATTCCAGGCGTGGATCGGATAGCCGATCCCCAGGAGATCGTATTTTTCCAACGAGGCATAATCGTCTTTGCGCACGATCTCCTCAAGGCGGAGTAGCTCCGCCTGCTTCCCATGCTCCAGGATGGCCTGGACATATCGCTGAGCGATATGCCACGTGTTGCCGGTGCCTGTGAAATAGACAACCCCTACGCGCAAGGTTACCTCGTAAGTTCGCTGGCTTACTTCAAACCTAT
>DAOTVR010000488.1:0-1577 GCA_034436315.1 Anaerolineae bacterium | reverse complement strand
GCAAAGATCAGAAAGCCGGTATGCGCTACCATGCGATCCTGGGGACGTAGGCGCGCAGGCACAGGTTTGTATTCCCGAAGTAGGACTTCCATCACCTCAACGGATATAAAGGGGTAACGCTCCATCTCGGCGAGCAACCACGAAACCTGATTAGTAGTGGGCACGATGGCGCCGAAAAACCCCCCATCGCGTAAAGCGACACAAACCTGCGATAAATACTCCCAGGGTTCGCGCACATCCAAGAACAGAGAGTCAACCTCTGTCGCCGCGAAGCCCTCGGCGATGTCCTTCTGAATAAGCTGCACCCGATCTAAAAGCCCGGCTACCTCCAGATTGCGCCGCGCTATAGCTAACATATCCTCGCGCACCTCATGCGAGTAGACCATTCCATCGGGTTGGACAGCATGAGCTAGCGCGATGGTCAAAATGCCACTCCCAGTGCCGGCCTCAATGACGCGTTTACCCCTGCCCACATCCAGTTTAAGGAGGATCTGCCCGATGTCCTTGGGATAGACGATCTGCGATGCTCGCCGCAAGCTCATCAACAGGTCATGAAGCGAGGGTTGGAGGACTAGGAAGGAGTGATTAAGATGTGAGCTAACCTTGTGGCCGAAGGGCTTGCCGATCAAATCGTCATGGGCGATAACTCCTCTGTGAGTGTGAAAACGGTCTCCGGCATGAAGGCGCAGCAGATAACGCTTGCCATCTTGGGAGATCAGCAATACCAAATCGTTCTCTTGGGCCGTTCTCAAGCTACCCCCACTGGATGCATTTATATCCCATTATAGAGAAAGGCCCTGAAGCGACCAAAAAGCATTTGGCTTGCGTCCATACCGCTTTAGGGCTAGAATTTTGGCGTAGGTAACTAGAGGAGGTAAGGCTATGGTCACATCACGTGAGCGTGTCATCAGAGCTCTCAACCATCAAACACCGGATCGCGTGCCCCTTGACCTAGGAGCAACGAACGTAACAGGTATCGCCGCCTCTGCCCTATATCGCTTGAGAGCTGCGCTAGGATTGGAGCAGCGGCCGGTCCAGGTCCATGAGCCTTTTCAAATGCTAGGCCGCGTTGAAGACGACGTGCTAGATGCCCTAGGAGTAGATATCATTGGTCTCAGCGATGACAGCACCTTTTTTGGGTTCCCTCAAAGGGATTGGAAGCCCTTCACGTTGCCCGATGGCACACCTGTCCTCGTGCCCGGAGGCTTTAACACAGAGTTCGAGCCGGATGGCACCCTTTACCAATACCCCAAAGGAGATCGCTCCTTGCCCCCTTCGGGGCGCATGCCGGCAGGTGGGTTTTATCATGATGCGATTGAACGCCAGGAACCCTATGACGAGAGCACTCTAGACCCTGAAGAGTGGGTCCGCGACATGTATCACGTCTATACAGACGAAGAGCTGCGTTTGCTGGAAGAGCGCGCGGAGCGACTGTATAACGCCAGCACCCGGGCCATTATCGGCAATTTTGGGTTGGGCAGCTTCGGCGATATCGCCTTTGTCCCAGGGACGGCCATCCCCCATCCGAAAGGAATCCGTGCTGTGGCCGACTGGTACATGGCCACTGTACTCTATCC
>DAOTVR010000487.1:0-5943 GCA_034436315.1 Anaerolineae bacterium | reverse complement strand
TCGGTGACCAAGACCCCTTCAGCCATGTTGGTCAAGATATCGCGTAAGAGGTTGCGTTCACGCTTGAGACGTTGGAGAAGGTGGGCATTCTCCGAGACGGCGTTCAGCAGGTTTTCCTCTCTGTTTTCCATCTCGGTCGTCAATAGCCAAACGAGCAACGAGATAAAGGCCAAGTAAGGCAGGGTAAGCACCAAGGCCAAGGGCATCCCGGCAGGGGCGAGGATGCGCTCGGTAATGGCCCATCCCCGTCGCTCCAAGAGGACGCGGGTGGCATAGGCGATGGCGCTCAACGCAGTGAGCGGGGGGATCGCCTGCCGGCCGATCAGCCAGCCGCCCATGATGATCGGCCAAAGATAGGCAAGCACGAAGGCATGGCCGTCTGGGCCCAGGAAGTAGGCCATCAAGCTGATGAGCACGATCTCTAGGCTGAAAGAGAGGAATCCCAAAAAGGCGATGTCGCGGCGCTTCCAGAGGTAAAGGTAGAGCGCATTGCTGAAGAACTGTGCCCCGGCCAAGATGAGCAGGGGGCGCAGCGGATAGGGAGGCCAGAAACCGTCAATAAGAGCTAAGAGAATCCAGAAGACCCCTGTCACTGCGCTGCGCCCCAAAATGAATAGGCGCCACAGGCGTAGCTTCTCGTTTTCCACGGCGTTAGTGTTTTCTCGCTCCAACGTGTTTGGCCACGCGCCCGGGAAGCCAGATCGTAATTTGCTGCCGGCCATCTGCTGCTCTTTGGATGGAGATCTGACCACCATGTCCTTTGACGACCCGCCGCGCCAGATCCAATGCATTGCCCAGTTCCAAGTTCGCGTCATCCGAGGCGTGCGAGTTGCTGCCGCCGTCTGTGATCACGAATTCCAGGCCGCCCTCCCGGGCACGTTGGGCGCTGATGCGAACCAGGGTACCGGGATCCGAGAGCTTCACGGCCGCTTCTAGAAGCCCGGAGAGTGCCTGACCGAGAACCTCTCCATCGATGTTGGCGCTTAGCAATCCCCCACACGAGATCTGCAAGGTAACGCCCTTGTCGGCGGCCAATTTAGCTGCGCTGGCTGCCGCCCCACGCACCACCGGAGCTACCCGAATGGGCTCGCGCCTCAAAAGGATCTCGCCATCCGCGTTTGCCTTGGCCCACGACAGGTCCTGGATCAAATCCCTCAAGGTGTTGATATCCTCCAGGGCGTTGCGCAGGTAGCGTTCCTGCTTCTTGGGGTCCTGGCCAAAGCGTTCGGTGAGGAGAAGGTTCAAATGGGCTATGATGCTGGTCACCGGCACGCGTAATTGCCGCGATACTTCATTCAAGATACGCGTCCGCAGGTAGTCCACCTCGCGGCGATCCTCCTGACGGGTTAGCTCTACGCGATTCAAGATGGCGGCGATGCGTGCCTCCAGTTCCTCGGGCTCAAAGGGTTTGACGACATAATCGTCCGCTCCTCCGCGCAACCCATCCAGGCGATCCCGCAGGTCCCCTTTTGCTGTGAGAAAGACGAAGGGGATGCTGGCCCCCGTGAGAGCGTTGACCCGCCTCTGGAACTCGAAGCCATCCATCTCCTCCATCAGTATGTCGGAGATAATCAGATCAGGTGGCGCTTCTACGAGTTTCTCCAAAGCCTCGGTGCCACTCTCTACGGCGGTCACCTCATAGCCGACGCGAGACAAAAACTCTTTGACCGAGAAGAGCAATTGAGGTTCATCGTCTACGAGCAAAATGCGCTTGGTCATCCTGAACTATCCTAAAGTGTATGGTGACGACTCACCTCACACTATAGCATGAAACGCCTTTCCGCTTTGGTGAAAGGGCGTAAATAAAGCGTGAAAGATGCGTTAAGGTGGCCAGCGTTGACAGGGAGGGTCGGGGGCGATTATAATTTTTTAATCATCCGATGTATTGATGATTTTACGTAGCATTTACGGTTTTGGAGGCTTAACATGGTTAAAGCAGCTGTCATGCCAGCTCCCAATGTGCCCCTTGAGGTGCGTGATCTCCCTCGCCCCGCCTTAGAGGAGGGGGCGATCCTCCTGCGCACGGTGTTCAGCGAAGTGTGTGGCACGGATGTCCATCTCCATCACGGTCACTTGGCCGGCGTGCCTTATCCCATAATCCCCGGGCACGTCAATGTGGGCGAGATCGTAGAAATCAGGGGTAGGCCCGTGGACTTGGATGACGTGCCTTTGCGCGTGGGGCAGATCGTGACTTTCTTGGATGTCCACGAGACCTGTGGCCATTGTTGGTTTTGCACCGTGGCCAAGGCCTCTACGCGCTGCCCGCATCGGCGGGTCTATGGCATCACCTATTCGGCGAACGAGGGCTTGCTGGGCGGATGGGCGGAGATGATCTACCTTAAGCCGGGGGTCAAGGTGTTGCCCTTGCCCGAAACGGTGCCCCCAGAGCGCTTCATCGGCGCCGGTTGTGGCTTGCCCACCGCTGTCCACGCCATAGAACGCGCGGAGATCACCTTGGGCGATACGGTGGTGATTCAGGGAAGCGGCCCGGTGGGCCTGAGCGCGGCGATCCTGGCTCAGCTTTGTGGCGCGACCGAGGTCATCGTCATCGGGGGGCCGGCGAAGCGCCTGAACGAGGCCAGGCGCATCGGCGCCGATGTGACCATTGATATTGAGCAGGAATCCCCCCAAGAACGCATCGCTCACGTCCTGGAGCTCACCAAGGGCCGTGGTGCCGATGTGACCATAGAGGCCAGCGGGAATCCCTCGGCGGTGAACGAGGGCTTCGCCATGACCCGCGACGCCGGCCGCTATGTGATCGTGGGACAATATACCGACCTGGGCGACATCCGCATGAACCCTCATCTGGATATCAACCGCAAGCACCTTGAGGTCCGGGGCAGTTGGGGAAGCGATTTTAGCCACTTTTGGCGCGGGTTAAGGGTCTTGGCCAAATATGGCGAGCGCTTTCAGTGGGAGCGGTTCATCACCCGCAGCTACGCGTTGGAGGAAGCCAACCAAGCGTTGGACGACGTAGAGCACTATCGCACGGTCAAGGCACTTATTGATCCCAATAAGCGAGGCTAAGGAGGCTTATGTATGGAGAAGACTCTTGGCCTTTACGTGAGTGCCTCAAGCGAGATGGATGCTGAATGTGAGCTGCTAGGCCAGCTCCTTGCAGGCATGCCACGGGCGGTAAAATGGGTCATTAAGCGGACTCCAGGGCGCGGTGAGTCTGGGAATCCCGATTTAGTCGCCCTAGAGGCGAGCAGCTTTTATCTCATCCTCTTGGGGATGGATATCACCGCTCCGATAGGGGTGGAATGGCTTGCGGCTCAGAAGGCCGGTATGGCGGTTTTCGCCTATAGAAAGGTCAGTGTGCCGGCCTCGCCTGCGGCGAGCTATTTCATCGGACGATCCGGTATCGCCTGGGAACATTACCGCACTCCGCAAGAGTTCATCCGACACTTTGAGCGTGCGCTGATCAATCAGCTCATCAAGGGCACGCCGGGTTATGGTTTGGAGTTGGCAGACATTGAAGAACTTGCGGCGCGACTACAGGCTCTAGAGAAAGAGGCGGGCTCCCTGGAGGGCGAAGAACGCCGTGGGGCCGGCCGTGGCGGAGTGATCTTTCCTCAGGCGAGCGGTTCTGAGCGAGCTTAACGCTGATCAAAACGCACCTCGGCTAAGGCGCGCAGGCGTGCGGCTGCTGATTCAGGGGTCAAGTCGCGTTGGGGATTGGCCAGCATTTCGTATCCTACCATGAACTTGCGCACCGTTGCCGAACGTAGAAGCGGGGGATAAAAGTGCAGGTGTAGGTGCCATTCGGGATGTTTTTCGCCGTCCGTGGGCTTTTGGTGGATGCCCATCGTATAAGGGAAGGAGACCTCAAAGAGGTTATCGTAGCGGATCGTCAAGCGTCTGAGCAGGTTGGCCAGAGCGGCCCGTTCGCCTGAGGTCAAGTCTGCCAGTGAGGCGACGTGCCTTCGGCTGAGGATCATGGTCTCAAAGGGCCAGATGGCCCAGAAAGGCACCAAAGCCAGGAAGTGATCGTTGTAGCAGACCAGTCGTTCTTCTCGGGCAAGCTCCAAGGCGAGATAGTCACAAAGCAAACAAGAGCCTTTTTCCTGTAGATAGCCCGCTTGTGCGGCCTGTTCTAAGGCGGGCTCTTGAGGTATAGAATAGCTGCTCCAGATCTGGCCGTGAGGGTGTGGGTTGCTGCAGCCCATGATCTCGCCCTTGTTTTCAAAGATCTGTACATAGTTTATCTCTGGGCGAGAGGCAAGCTCTTGATAGAGCGACGTCCAGGTATCTACGACCTGGCATATGTCCGCTTCAGCCATCTGGGGCAGGGTCAGGCTGTGGTCGGGCGAAAAACAGACTACATGGCAGATGCCCGGCTCGCTCTGGGCGATAAGTAGATCTTTCTCTTGGATGATGCCCTGGGGAGTATCCGGCAATAGGGCGGCAAAGTCGTTCTCAAAGACAAAGGTCCCGGTATAATGTGGGTTGCGGATGCCTCCGGCGCGGAGGTTCCCTGGGCAAAGGTAACATTGGGGATCGTAGGCCGGGCGGCGTTCTACAGGTGGTTTCTCGACTTGGCCGAGCCAAGGCCGTTTAGTGCGATGAGGAGAGACCAAGATCCACTCTCTGGTTAGCGGATTGAACCGCCGGTGAGGGTGATCGGATAAACTGAATTGGACCATCAAGCTCCTTTGCTCATGAAGGTAAAAAATGCTTTGCCCTGATTGTAAGTGTCCTGCTCCTGGGGGAAGCCCTTGCCCGAGCTGCGGGCGTCAGGTCCCGGAACGAGAGAGCTTCGGCGGCCAGGGGCGGCATTATCTGGGTGTATTGTTTCTCTTTTCCCTTGTTCTCGTGTTGTTCTTTATCCTCGTCACCAGTTTGGGCCACGGTTTGGGGGCTACGCTGAGCAAGCTGGCGAGGACGGGTTGGTTCTGGCTCTTTCTCGCCCTTTTCCTTTTGCCCAACCTCGTCGGCTTGTATTACTGGTCCATGTTGCGCGAGGAGGAGATCACCGTAACTGACGAATATATCGCGCGACGCTCGCACTGGGGCGACGAGTTCCTCCTCTGGGCCGATGTGCAGGCCTTTCGCCGTAAGCCGGTCCTCTTCCGCCAAACTCGTCTGGGCCGCATCGCTTGGCTCAGCCGCGTATTGACCAAGGGCAAGCTCATCGCCGATTTGCTGCCTGTCTCGTACGAACTGGTGAGCAGGCCCGACGCCAATGGCGTCTCCTCGGTCATGTGCCTGGAGCCGGGGACCATTGACGATCTGCCCTGGCTCTTGCAACTCATTGAGGAGCGCTTAGGACCTCCCAGCGAGGGGTAATGTTACCCCTACCTCTCACCGCTAAATATTACCAAAGAAGGTCGTCCCCCTGGAAAATGCTCCAATCTCACTGCGTAGCGCGGGAAAAAGGTGCGCAGAGTGGCCAAGCTTTCCGTATCTTCAGGGTGTAATAACACCAGCATCTTTCCGTGAAACCCTGCCAAAGGCGGCCGATCGGGGTGCAGGTCAGATAGTTCTCCTGTTAAGGAGTGGCCCTCGGCCTCAAGGTGCACCTGAACGGCCTGCCCATCGTACCAATAGGGCCAGCTTTTGATATACGCGGGGCCGTCTTCAAAGGAAAGGATTGCCTTGGCCATCTCCAGGGCCACGGAGTAGTTGGCCTCGTCAGGGGCGAAACGGCGAAAATCGCGAAAGTAGATGCGCGACGTCTCGCGGCACTCATTGAAAAGCATGGCAGCGATGAGTAGCATGGGCAGGAGCGCTAGGTTGCCATCAAGCCTCCACATGGGCACGCTGCTCTTTGAGGCTGGCCCGCTATTGAGGGTCACCTTGAGCGTCCGGCTAGAGATATTGATCAAAGACTCCCCTAGCTCGCCCCGCAAAGCTCGCAACGTCATAGCTCCCAGCACGAGGGCTGGGCCGATGGTGCCGGAAGAGCGGAACAGGTTGGGCTTTTCCCCGGCAAGCATGCTC
>DAOTVR010000486.1:0-5923 GCA_034436315.1 Anaerolineae bacterium | reverse complement strand
GGGAGCAAGTCAGGATTTAGGCAAGTTTGGCAGGGGTTGCGTCAACGCCCACGCCGTCTGCCAGTCATGGCTAAGGAGAGCGGCTCGTAGGTTGAGGATAGCTTGGGCTCCCTGCTGACTCCAGCGCATGCCTGCCCCGCACAGGCGCGAGGTGACCAGTTGCTTGCAGGCGCTTTCCACCACGCCACTGCCGATGGGGTATTCCTTGGCGCGATACTGGTCGTAGTGCATACGTTCCTGGTTGCAGCTAAAGTAATGAATCTCGGCTTGGGCAGCCGCTCCGCGTGCGCCGTTAGCTGCCTCTTGCAGGGCCTTGATGACTGCGGCCACGTTTCCGGCCCACAGCTCCCCCTCGCGTGCCTCAACCCAAGACTTGGCCTCAGCGCTTTTCTCACCGTAGAGACCATTCCCCGCTGCCCAAAGATGCTCCGTAGCGTGGTACCAGTCCAGCACTTCCACCCGGGGGTCAAAATGCTCCGCGAACTGCTCCCAGTTGGTAACCGCCCCGTCTCCCAAGCACACCATCGTCTCCTGCTCCGCTTGGTACCCTTGACGGACGGCCTCAGCATAGAGCGCGTTTCCCAACTTCTCCATCTTACCGATGTGCGTTAGGTAATGCTGTCCGACCGCGCGCACGGGCTTTTCCCCGGCCCCCGCTTCCACCTGTGTCCGAAACACCACGCCCACCTTCACCTCGTGCCAGCCATCCCGGAAGTGCGCCATCGCCGCGTCCAGAGCCACCCCGCGCGTCCCCTCGATAGGTGGCCCCTGCACCTCCGGCTCCTGCTCCCCCTTCAGCAGCAGCTCGTCTTGTAGACTCCGCTGTCGTCCCAGGGCCGATCCTCGGGCCTCCGCAATCCGCGCTACTTCCCGTGTACTGATACTCAGGCCCTTCAGGGCCGTGAACGTTTCGGCGGCCCGCTCGAACGGCATCTCCGCCGCCAGCCGACTCACCTCTTCCTGTATGCCCGGCCCAAACTCCCCCGCTGGAATCTGGAGCAACTCGTCCAAGGGATAATGCCCACGTTGGCAATGCCGGCAATAATAGTACCCCCGTTCCCATGTCACCACCCCAGCCAGTGTTTCCTGCCGCCTTTTCTGCCGTCCTTTATAGTGCATTCTTGCTCCGCACTTAGGGCAAGTGTCTTCTGTGAAACAAGAGCTCCTCTCCGCAACAACAGCCTCCACCGCCGGAGCCAGCAAGCCTCGGCTCAGTTGTTCTGCTTGCCGCTCCAGCTCTGCCAGTGTTGCTCCTCCGTGCCTATCCGCGTATTCCCACAATTGCTTGACGCGCCGCTTTGCCTCGGCCACAATAGCCTCGAGCTGCAGCGCCCTCTGGTTCTGCTCGCTCATGAGATACCCTCCAGGTCTGGCCTAAACGCCTCATTTTCAACCTGGAGGGTATCATATTTTATGTCTTCCTAAAACTTGACTTGCACCCACGTCGTTTTGGGGGAAATTTCGCCCGAAAACAACGCGGAGGTTCCCCATCCTGCGTTCGGGTGGAGTTTGCCGGGTTAATCGACGCCTTGTAGAATGCCGGTATCAGTCTGGGGGGAGGATCTCATGGCTCCTTGGTGGGAGTGGATGTTGCGATTGATCCTAGCCACGGGGCTAGGGGCCCTGATCGGGTGGGAGCGGGAAGCGCGCGGCAAGCCAGCGGGATTACGCACACTCATGCTTGTATCGCTTTCCTCGGCGGTTTATGTCGTTGCGGCAGAGCAGGCCGCGCTACAGCGTGGCGAAGCCAGCGAGCCGGGCAGGCTGATGAGCGGCATCGCTCAAGGCATCGGCTTCTTGGGCGCCGGGGCCATCTTGCAAGCGCGCGGAGAGGTGCGCTGGCTGACCACCGCCGCCTCCCTGTGGGCTGCAGCGGCCTTGGGCCTGGCAGTGGGCCTGGGCATGTACTCTATCGCCGTCGCCGCCGCCATCTTGGTGTTCGGGACGCTCAGATGGGTGATCCGTGTTGAGGACCGTTGGATGCGTAAGGGCAGCGACAGGATCAAAACGGAACGAGACGAGCAAGGCCCTGAGGCAAGCTAAACGAATTCCCCCATCCGAATCGGGCGCCTCGCTTTGGCGGATTCATAGGCCGCCAGGGCGACCTCTAGGGCTTTGAGGCCGTCCAAGCCGTCAGAGCGCGGAGCACGGGTTTCGCGCACGGCGGCGATAAAATCGGCAATCATAAGCGCATCTAGGTTAGAGCCCCATCCCTGCCAGGAGGGTTTGCCCTCCTCGGCGGGATAAAAGTGCAGATGTTGGCCGAAGAGATCCGCCGTGGCATTCCCCCGCTCGCCGACCACATGTAGCGTGACATCACCCCAAGTGGGATAGCTTTTGGGGCGGCTCCAGCTGCAATCTAACGTGGCAAAGCTGCCATCGCTCAGGTCCATGGTGAGCAGGCCGCTATCTTCCCATTCTTGATGATACAGCCCATGCCCGATCTCGGCATAGACTTGTGTTATCTCACTGCCCGTCAGGCGGCGCAGTAGATCGGCCACATGCACGGTGTGATCTATGACCGCTCCTCCTCCAGAGCGTTCTAGTTGAATAAAGAACCCGCCGGGCATCACGCCTCGGTTCGTGGCCTTGATCGCCAGCACCCGCCCAAGCTCGCCGGCCCGCACCGTGCGCACGAGCTCCTCAAAGGCCGGGCTGAAGGGACAGGGAAACGCTGTGGCCAGGGTTAATCCCTTGCTCTCAAAGGCGCGGATCATCGCTCGCGCGTCGGAGAGCGTTGTGGCGATCGGCTTCTCCACTAAGGCCGCTACACCCGCCTCCGCCGCCCGTAAGGCCATGGGACAGTGGTCCACGTTCGCCGACGTGATCACGATGGCCTCCACCTGGGCCAAAAGCTCCTCCGCGTTGGCGAAAAAGGGCACACCATATTCCCGGGCCACCCGTTGGCCTCGTTCCGGCTCCTCGTCGGTGATGCCCACGAATTGGATATCGGGCCTATCGCGCAGGATGGGAAGGTAGCTAAACGCATGTAGGTGAGCCAAGCTCCAGAGCCCGACGCGCATCGGTATCCTCCTTTCACAGATCCACGGGCTGGCCGCTGACTATAGAGTCCAGCGAGGCCAGGGCCAGCCGCAACGATTCGTAGGCCTCTTCGGGGGTGATGATGGGCGTTTCCTCACCCCGAATGCAACGCGCAAAGTGGCGCAATTGCGAGACATAGGGGCTTTCGGCGGTATAGGTCGTGGGCACGTTAACGCCGGGCGGCGTTTGCGGCGGCTGGCGCAGGTCAACGCGCAAGGCCGTGGAATCCAAACTGTCGTAGGTGAGCATCCCCTTATCGCCGGATATCTCACCGTGGACGCGAAAACCGGCCGGCTCGGCCCACGAGCTCTCCACATGGGCGAGCACCCCCGAGCGCAAGCGTAAAGTCAGCAAGGCATAATCCAGAAAGGGCACCCCTCGCCGATATAATCCCCGCCCGTAGACGCGCTCCGCCGGGCCAAAGGTCCACAGGAGCCAATCCAGATCGTGGATGCCCATATCCAACACGACCCCGCCGCTCAGGGTGATCTCGTTATGCCAATCGCCCGAGCCGTGAGGGAACGAGCTGGCGCGCGTCATGCGCACTAAAGCCGGCCGGCCGATAGTTCCTTGCCGAACTAGGTCATGAAGACGGCAGAATTCCGGGAAAAAGCGCACCACATGAGCGACGTGGAGCTGGACCCCGGCTTGTCGGGCCGCCTCAATCACTGCCCGTGCTGTGCTCAGCTCACGTGTCAGCGGCTTCTCACAGATGACATGCTTTCCCGCCCGAATGGCCGCCATGGCATGAGCCTCATGCAAGAAGGTCGGCGTGCAGATCAAGGCAGCGTCCACATCGGGGCTATACACCGCCTCTTCAACGGAGTTACACACCTTGGCCCCCAAACGTTGGGCCAGTCGTCCGGCCTTTTCCGCCGAGCGGCTCCAGACCGCGGTGACCACCGCTTCGGGCGCTTCCAGGGAGCAGAGGCCGTGAATGGTCCCTATCGTCCCTGCGCCGATGATGGCCAAGCGCACCGGTTTACTCACTTTCTCTGCCATGTGGCCTCCTTTCGTATCACATTGCTACAACCGTCGCCGCAGCCCTTTCCAGCCGATAGAGCGCCTCACGGATCGCCCCTTCTTCCACCGGGCATCCCCTCAGCCAGATGATATCTCGCTCGGCATCCAGGCCGAAATGCGCTGCCCGCTCCATGATAACACGCGCGTAGCGCTCCATGCAATCCCCGACGAGAAGCTCCAGGTGCCACTCATCGCGCTTCACCTGGTCTCCGGCATAGACTTGAGTGCCCGATGCCGTCACCCGCAAGTGAGCAAGAAACGCCGGGTTACCGGAAAACTGCCCTAGGATCCGGCCGGCCGTGTCACGACAGGTGTGGCACACACATCCCGTAGCGTCCACAGCGCGCAAGATGTCTTCCACCTTCGGAGGGCAACCTGGCACATAAAGGCCGAGCGCCGCATACCTCTGGGCACAATCGCCGATGACCACGACCTGCCCTTTGACGGTTGGGCTTTCGCCTTCGTCTCCAAAGACCAATGTCAGAGGTTTGAGCATCTTTTGAAAGCGCAACCGGCCGAGGACCGATAGGGCGGGGATGCGACAGCCGCTGCACGCCCGTTGATCGCAAATGGTCACCTCGGGCAGGCTAAGGCAAAGTTCCTGAGCGGGCGTCATAAAGGGATGTCGGCACTCTGCTAAAGAGGTCCCTCGGATTTCAATGCGCGCCAAATCACCGATCCCGACGCCGTCTTCGGCGGCCCATCTCAGATAGCGGGTATCCCCCGTAAGGGCCATGATCTCCTTAGAGACCACGTCCACAGCTACCGGATCGGTCCCCGCGATCATCACCCGCGCCCCTGCCGGCCTATCAAAAGCGATGCCCCCGGCGATCCCCTCCGCGCCTTCCCAGCCGTCTACTACGATGAGGTCGGCCTTGCGAATGCGGTTCAGATCCACCAAAGCCTCTTCGAGCAGGTATTCGCCGTGAATCTCTGAGCGCTTCCACTGCGGCGTCAAGGCGTAGTGGTTCTTGAGCGCCACAGTATAATCCGCAGACAGGTGTGTCTTCAGGCAGGGCACGCTGATCAAGACATCCGCATCCAAGACAAGCTTGGAGAACGGGATGCTGCGCGGATAGCGACCGTTCTCCACCCGCACCTCAACATGGGGGCCGACATCGAGGTTGAAAAGCTCAACTCCCGTCCGGGCGGCCATCTCTCGCCAACCGCCACTGGGAAAGGCGGATTCCAAGGTGGTGCCAAAGGCCTGCGTGCCCTCGGCGACGATAACCCGCGCAGGAGCGCAACGTTGCACCTGGCGAACGATGGCTTCTACGAGCTCCACGTGGGTCGTGCCTCCCGAGCTCGCCGGCGCATTGGCGGTGATATTGGGCTTGATCACGACCGTCTGCCCGGGACGAACGAAACGCTCCATACCGCCGAGATCCGATAGACATTGTTCCAGCACGCGATCCACATCGGCAAACTCGGTCCAACGATGTAACGACACTATAGTCAGAGAACCCATCGGACACCTTCCAAGACGTTTTAGTAGATCCTTGAACGGCAGACAAATGTTTCCAGACATGGATAAGCACAAACTACAGCAAACCGGCCCCATTCTAAGCCTTTCTGAAGCGCTGTCAAAGCCAGTGAAAGCCCTATCGTTCGGCGGGAACGATCGCTCGCCCGGTTAACACGGCGAGGCCAAGAGCGATGTTGCCCTTGGCCTCGCCAGCAGAAAGCGATCTCCTCCCGAGGATCTAGACGTCGTAGTAGAGGAAAAACTCGTAGGGGTGAGGGCGAAGCCGCACGGGGTCCACCTCCACCTGGCGTTTGTAAGTGATCCAGGCCTCCAGGACATCTTCCGTGAAGACATCCCCCTTGAGCAGGAACTCGTGATCCTTCTCCAGGGCAT
>DAOTVR010000485.1:0-3578 GCA_034436315.1 Anaerolineae bacterium | reverse complement strand
CGTAGACCTTGAAGCCATCTGGCCATCGGGCAAAGGCGCGCAGATCCCAGCTATGCGACCAGATAGCAAAGGACCCTTCCGCACCGCCGCCGGCCTCCTCGCCCATCCCGGCGTGAATGATCCAGAGACTATCCACCACGCCATCATGATCGGCATCATACCGCGGCCAGAAGGCGTTAGGGCCGGTATCGGTGTAGTAGGTGGGGTGTGTAGCGCTAAAGACGGTGAGCGCATCCACCACCAATTGCCCCACCGGCACACCCGCGCCGCCATCGTTGCCCGTCTCACAGTCGTTGGCCCCATAGTAGCCCTCGCTATGAGGCACCGTCACCCAACCCTCCACCGTGCCGGTGATGTACACGCGGCCATCCCCGGCTACATGGTCGTAGTAATCTTGCACCGTATAGCCCGCCAAGTTGATCCCCGGCCGGCCGTCCACCGGGTCGCGCAGGTCGTAGCGCACCCGCCCGATGCCCTGATAGCCGAAGATGAGCTTCTCGTAGAACTTGGCATCGGCGATAAGGGTGGGCGAATACCACACGGTATTGTTATCTCGCGGCCCAGGGTGAGGGATCTTGCCCTTTAGCGGGCCGGTGATGGTGACCGTCTGGACGACGCATTCGTCTCCCACGAGGACGGGAAGGGTGAAGGTCTCAGTGGCCCCGAAATCCACGGCCAGAGCCAACACGGTGGCCGTCACCGGCTGGACGGCCTGAGAGGCCAGCTTGGCTTTGCCCAAGGCGGCCTCGCGCCGGAGCTGCCACTCCTGGACCTTAGGAGAGACCCAGGCGTCGCTCCGCTTGCTAAAGCGCCGATAGTACTGCGCGAGGGCGGCCTTAACCTGCTCCGGTGTGGCGTTGAGGGGGATAGCGCCCTGCTCATAGAGCCATTTTTCCACGTTTTCCGGGCGGGGCTTGACGAGGTGCGGCCCGCTGCGCGGAATCGCCCCGATAGCTCGGGCGGGCTTTTCGGGCACGGTGGGGATAGCACCCGCCACCTCAGCCACAGAGACGTCGTCCGGTTCCGGCATCTGCGCGCTGGCGGGGGCTATGCTCACCAGCGTGCTCAGCAGGGTGGCGACAACGAGAGCCCGTAATAACTTGCGATACATCCTTTGCCTCCTCTAAGACTGAATGCAAACCTCAGCCGATGCCCACACCACGTTTTGAGCCCGCTCACCTCCCTCTTGTCCGCAATAGAATCCTTTTTGCAGAGCCGATTCTAATTCCTAAGCACGGCGCTCGTCAAGGGCATCACGCCCCCGCTCAGGGTCTTTCCAAAACCCGGCACGCCGCCTCCCAGGCGGTAAAAGGATGCCGGCGTGCCAAGGCACCGTTGTCAAGCGACTTGTCCCGCGCTCAGTCGGCCGGACGAATGGTCCAGGCTTGCCAGCGAAGCCGCTTATCCACCCAGTCACTGGTCCAGCCTGGGGGATAGAGCCAATCGCGGGAGGTGACGCGCTGGGCCAGCTCCGGCCAATCCGCCGCCTCGGGGAGCTGCGGGCCGGGAAACAGGGTGATCTCGTCGGCTCCCTGGAGGACCTGCGCCATGGCGCGGAGAAAGTCGCCCGGCCCGAGCGTGGCGCGGCCCACCTGCACCGCCGGTGGCACATAGACCACGGGACGTAACTGCCTCGCTGCTAGGCGCACCGCCTCCGCCGAGAGCGTCACCGGCTCCGTGATCGCCTGTGGCTCGTACACCGGCCCCATGACCGCCCAGGCATCCCAAGGGTCGGGCCGTCCGGCCAGCTCGTCCACCGCTGCGGCCAAGATCTCGGCGGGAGTATAGCTTTCGCCGGTCCGCGTGTCCTTCTGCCAGGTCAGATGGCGCGCAGCCTGCTCTAACAAGGTCTTGAGCGTAGGGCGATCGAGCCGCCTCCGCGTGGGAAGGCGTTGAGCCTTCCACACCTCCTCATAAGTCCCGAAGGTGAACCCGCCATGATCCTTCAACAGGCGAAGCAGCCCGCGAAAGTTGGCAAAGAAGCGCTCGATCTCGGCGCGGGGCCTCTGCGGCGAGGGGATCCACCGCCCCCATTCGGGCGGGTTATGACGAGCCATGTTTAGCCCATCCCAGAACTGGGTATGGATCGTCTTGGTGGGGTGGGCGTAGAGGATCACCCGCTCCAGGCCGGCCCATTGGTCCAGGAGCGGCCGCAAGGCCGACAAGTCTTGCTGCATCAGTGGCTCCTCGATGCAGAAATCATACGTCAGGCTGAGGGCGTTACAGAACCACACCCCCCGCCCCCCTCGCGAATCCAAGATGCCGTCGCCAAAGATGTTGCTGCCCAAGAGCGTGTAGCCGTAGATCGCCTGTGCCGAGGTGGCGTTGCCCGGCTTGATAAAGGCCCACAAGTGATCGCGCTGGCAGATATCCATAATCACGTCAAAGCCGTAGCGCTCCTCGCGCAGGAAGCGCGCCAGCGAACGCTCCCAATCGGCGTCCTCGCTATACTCGGCGATATTCGGGTGCCAGCTATGCCGCCAGGAATGGCCGTCCACCTCGTGGGCGCGCAGGGCCTCCAGCACCTCGCGGCTGTTGCGTCGCCGCCATTCTTGGGCCACCTCCGCCACCACGCAGAAGCAGCCCCTCAGCCCCTCGTCCTCCAGCGTACGCGCCAGGCGCAAAACGCCCTCCTCGGCAGCGGGGTTGATCCAATCCTCGGTATCAAAGCTGAACAGTATTTGAGTCATAGGTTCTCTCTCCTTCTTTCACCCACCGACGATAACGCTCATCCCCCGAAAGACCTCCCAGCGGGGGAAACGTTTGACCCAGTATTGCAGGCCCCCGGAGGGATCGTTCACCAAGAAGCTGGTGTTATCCGCCGAGACGCCGACGACCAGCCAGACGTGTTCCCCCAGGAGGAGGACGTACTCCGTCAATGTCTCCGGGTCCACCTCGCGCACCGGCTCGTCATGCCTATTGGACACCCAAACGATGACCGGATGGCCGCGGCGCACCTCTTTGGCGATGCGCCGGTAATCCACGCCATACTCCACCCTGGCGGGGATCCCCACCTTGTTCAGCGCCTTGGCGATCGGCTCGGCGTAGGTGCCATAGCCCTCGGGGTCGCGACAGGAGAGGCTCATGGTGCCGTCGATCTTGCCGCGATAACCGCGATGGGGGTTACAATGCCGGGGGATGGTCTTGATGAAATACCATTCCCAATCGGTAAACCCCTCCGGCGGGGTGGGCTTGAAGTACTGTGCGGCCATCTTGGCCGCCGAGGATTCGCAGCTCAACGAGAGGTCCTGGGCATCCGGGGGGATATTCAGGGTGACCGTCAGGGGCACGGCGATGTAGGTCTCCATCAGCTCGACAAATAGCTTCCTCGTGGGCCTTGCCGTGAGCAAGGGGGGGCCCGTGGGCGACGGTACGGGCGTGTGCGAGGGGGGCTTTTCGCCGGGCGTGGCCGTCGCCGAAGGGACAGGAGTGAGCGTCCGTGTGGCCGAGGGGGAAGGGCTCATCGTCCACGTGGGCGTCTGGGAGGGGGGCATCGTGGGCGGGTCGGCAGATACAGGGATGCCCTGCTGTACGCCCGCGCGTCGGGCGAAGGCGGTTTGTTCCCTGACGCGCTCCTC
>DAOTVR010000484.1:0-2796 GCA_034436315.1 Anaerolineae bacterium | reverse complement strand
AATCGCCCACGTCTATGCCCAGGGCCAGCGTCTCCTCGCGCTTGGAGGTGCGCACGTCCAGGCGCACTTCCATGCGCTCCTCTTCGCGTTTGCCCTCGCGCATCTGCTCGCTGGTGTGCACGCTGGGGTTTATCGTTTGTACCGTGCCCCGATAGCGGCGCCCGTCGCGGGCGCAGTGCACGGTGACGTTCTCGCCCTCTACGGCGTTCCAGGCATATCCCCCCAGCTGGGTGAGCAGCAGCCGGCCATTCGTTTTGATCTCGCGCACCATCGCCCCTATAGTATCCACATGGGCCGAGAGGGCTCGGGGAGCCGTCTCAGATTCGCCGGGAAGGGTGGCGATCAAAGCCCCTTTGATCGTCTCTTCCAAGGCAAGGTCCGGGAGACCGATAGATTCAAAAGCTCGGCGGACGTAGGCGATGGCCTCGTCGGTGTAGCCGGTGGGGCTGGGCGTGTTGAGCAATCCCACGAGAAAGTCCATGATGCGCGGCATGTTCACTGTAGGCAGCATACTGGATCTCCCCTTTCTCGTCGTCGCAAGAGCTCGCAGCTAGACGCAAGTCAAGAGCTATGCTATCATCGGTCGCGTTGCCGGTCATTTGGGCAAAGCATATAGCATGAAATGCCTTGGGGCGCAAGCGCGCCAGAGCAATCATCTTATGATGGGGGAGAGTAGATGAGGGTCCTATTTATCGGCGGCACGGGGAACATCAGCTCGGCCTGCGTTGAGCGGGCGCTTGAGCGGGGATACGAAGTCACCCTCCTGAATCGGGGGCAAAGCGCCTGTGCGTTTGAAAGGCCGGTCAAGGTCATCGTCGGGGATCGCAATGACCCGGCCGTCTTGCGCCAGGCCGCTCAAAGCGCCTTCTACGATGTGGTGGCCAACTTTGTGGGCTATACGCCGGAGCAAGTGGAGCTGGATATCGCCGCCTTTGCAGGGCGGGTGGGGCAATATATCTTTATCAGCTCGGCCAGCGTCTACCAGAAACCGCCGAACTACTATATCCTCACCGAGTCCACGCCGCTGCGCAATCCCTTCTGGGACTATGCGCGCAACAAGATCGCCTGCGAGGAGCGCCTGACGCGGGCTTATCGCGACCAGGGTTTTCCGATGACCATCGTCCGCCCATCCTATACCTACGGGCCGACCTGGATCCCCTGTGCTGTGGGCGGTCATGGTTACACCGTGGTGGATCGTATGCGCAAGGGGCTGCCGATCATCTCGCATGGGGACGGGCAGTCGCTTTGGACGATGACCTTCCACACCGATTTCGCCCTGGGCTTTGTGGGGCTTTTCGGCAAGGCGCAGGCGCTTGGCGAGGCCTTTCACATCACCAGCGACGAGGTGCTCACCTGGGATCAAATCTACCAGACCATCGCACGCGCGGCAGGCTGTGAGGCCCGCTTGGTGCATATCCCCTCCGATTTCATCGCCGCGCTTTATCCCCAGGCCGGAGGGAGCCTATTGGGTGATAAGGCCTACAGCGTGGTCTTTGATAACAGCAAGATCAAACGGGTCGTCCCCGAGTACAAGGCCACGGTGAGCTTTGCCGAAGGGATCGCCCGTTCCATCGCCTGGCACGACGCCGATCCCGCGCGGCGTGTGGTCAACGAGGAGGTGAACCGCATGATGGATGAGCTCATCGCCGCTTATCGTCGGGGCCTGCAGCAGCACTAAAGCTTTCACCAGCCTCCAGGGAGGCCGAACACGACGTTAGGAGGAAGCACATGACGAACGAACCCATGGTCCGCTACGAGCGATTGCGCCCGGCGCAGATCGTCGCCCGGCGCGAGGCTTGTCCGGTGGCCTATTTGCCCATCGGCACGATTGAATGGCACGGGGAGCATAATCCTGTGGGCCTGGATACGCTCAAGATACACGCCCTGTTGGAAAAGTGCGCCCAAGCGATCGGCGGGCTGGTCTTTCCCCCGCTCTACTATGGCGAGAACCGTGAGCAAGCTCTGATGGAGGCCAACGCCGCCGACCGCGACAAGATCGCCGCCAAGATGGACCTCTCGCCGGACAACTTTGCTCCGGGCTATATGTACGAATCCATCGCCGAACAGAACACGAATTACCACCGCTTGCTTTTGCACATCTTTCACGAGATCAAGAGCCTAGGATTCCGCGTGTTGGTGGTGGGCGCGGGGCATTACCCACTTTTGGATCACGCGCGCGCTGCTGCGGCGATCTTCCACCAGACCCAGCGCCCGCCCAAGATGATCACCTGGGCGATGACCGGCTATGAGCTGGTGCGGGGGCAGTTTGAGCCTTGCGGTGATCATGCCGGCAAATGGGAGACCTCTCTGCTCATGTACCTGGATCCGGGGATGCAGGACCTTTCCCTGCTGCCCGCGGATCGGAGCGTCCAGCCCATCGGGGCGAGCAATAACGGAATCCAGGAGGCCAGCGCCGAGTTTGGCCGCCGGGCCACGGAGGCCATCGTCGCCGCCGTGCGTGCCCGGGTGAACGAGTTCTTGCAGCATCCTGAGCGTTATCAGGGGCACGGCGCGCCGATGTGAGAGGGGGCAGCATAGGGTTAAAGGCTATGAGCCGGGCGGCCGTTCTCGCTTTTGTGGGAATGGCCGCTCGGTATATACTTGGGCGTTGCCCCGCAGCGTCTGGGGCGATGAAATCTTGCTGAGGAGAGCGAGGTACTATGCGTAGGGCTCGTATTGGGATCATCGGCGTCGGCTGGTGGGGAACCGTCGGCCACCTGGAGCCGCTGTCAAAGGATGAGAAGGCCGAGGTCGTCGCCGTGTATAGCCGCACGGAGGAAAAGGCTCGTGAGCGCG
>DAOTVR010000483.1:0-11081 GCA_034436315.1 Anaerolineae bacterium | reverse complement strand
CTAGCTGACCTCGCCCTAGCCCTATACAGGGGCCCAGTAGGTTCTTGGCTGCTCAGCGTCGGCCAAACTCTTTTTCCAAGCGCTCCTGGCTGAGGTGGATCACCGTGGGCCGGCCATGAGGACAGGTGTGCGGCAAGGTGGCCCTTTCCAGGCGACGCACTAGGTCACGCTGCTCCTCCAAGGTGAGAGTTTGCCCGGCGCGCACCGCCGTATGGCAGGAAAGGGTGATCAGGATTTGTTCCTCCCAGGAGAACGCCTGCCCACCCTCAAGGGCCGCGTTGAGGATCTCGATCAGGGCTGTGGTGATATCCTCGCCCACCAGGTTGGCCGGCACGCGCTTGACCAAGAACGTCGTCCCACCAAAAGGGATGATTTCAAAGCCATATGGCTCCAGCATCCCTATATGAGCCTCCAGCAAGATAGACTGCTGTGGGCTGAGCTCCAGGGGTAGAGGCTCAAGAAGCTCCTGGGAGGCGACTTCTGAGCGCCCTTGCTGGGCTTTTAGCTCCTCGTAACGGATGCGTTCGTGGGCCGCGTGCTGGTCAATGAGATACATCCCCCCTGGCCCTTCGGCGATGATATAGCTCTGGGCGATCTGTCCCAACACGCGCAGCATTGGCAGCCGCTCCGGGCGCTCAATCGGGGTAGGTGCGGGCATTTCCCCCGTACGCTGGACCTCCAGGGCCATTTGCGCCTGTGTCGGCGTCAGATATCTCCCGCGGGCGAAAGGTTGGTGCCCTTGCCAGGCCGGGGGAGCGAATGGCCCTCTAGCCATTGGCACGGGATGCTGGGCCAGAAGGGTTGTGCGTATGGCCCTTTGCACCGCTGTAAAGACCTCGCGCTCATGGCGGAAGCGCACCTCGCGCTTGGTGGGGTGGATGTTCACGTCCACATCCTCCGGCGGCAGGGCGATGTTGAGCACTGCCATGGGATAGCGGCCCTGGGGTAGTAAGGTGCGGTAGGCTTCAGTTACAGCGTACGTTAAGGCGCTATCCTGCACCCAACGCCGATTGACGAAAAAGAGGATGTCATGGCGGTCGGCGCGGTGTAACTCGGGCGCTCCTATATAGCCCCAAACGCACAAGGTTGCCTCATCCCCCTCCGGCCGAGGAATCGCTATCATCTTCTCGGCCACGTCCAGCCCGTAGAGGGTGACCAGCACATCCAACAGTGCCCCGCTCCCCTGAGTGCGCAGGATCAGTCTCTCGTTATGTTGCAGGACAATGCGGAGCTCCGGGTAAGCCAGGGCGTAGTTGGAGACCAGCCGGGCCACATGGCCGGCCTCGGTGGCCTCGCTGCGCAAAAACTTGAGCCGCGCCGGGGTATTGTAAAAGAGGTTCTCCACCTGTACGGTAGTGCCCGGCATCCGGCCATGCGCCTCTCGGCCTAGGATCGTCCCCCCCTCCAGGCGGATCAGCGTGCCCACCTCTTCATCGCGTGCTCGCGTGGAGAGGGTTAACCGCGAGACGGCGGCGATGCTCGCCAGCGCCTCTCCCCTGAAGCCCAGCGTACGCACCTGATAGAGCTCCTCCGCCGAGCTGAGCTTGCTCGTGGCGTGTCGGGCAAAGGCTAGCTCTACCTCGGCCGCAGGAATGCCGCAGCCGTTATCCGCGACGCGGATCAGCCGTCGCCCGCCTTGGACGATCTCCAGGTGGATCTCATCGGCTCCGGCATCGATGGCGTTCTCCAATAGTTCCTTGGCCACAGAGAGTGGACGCTCGATGACCTCGCCGGCGGCGATCTTGGCCGCTACCTCGGGGGGCAAAATGCGAATGGGCATAGAAAGGCCTTGCTTTCTAGGATTCCGCTGCTTGTTTATTGTACCACGTCGTTGGGCCTCTGCAACAAGTTCTGACAGCAAACGCGGCACCGTCTTGGCACGCCGGTAATTTGTCGTTTCTCTGATGCGCTATCCTCGCCTAACTTGACGTGACCTTCCATCCCAAGTAAAATTTTTACGTCTGCTCGCGCCCATAGCTCAATGGATAGAGTGCCGGACTTCGAATCCGTCGGTTGCGCGTTCGACCCGCGCTGGGCGCGCTGAAGCCATGGATAAAGAGAAAGCCTTCCACGAACGAGGGCTTAGCCTCCTCGTTAAGCCCGTATCGGGCGATTGCAACCTACATTGTAGCTATTGCTTTTATCATCAACGCCCCGGCGACCCTTACCAAGCGCAGGGTCGCCATTTGATGAGCCCTCAAGTGCTGGAGGCCCTGGTCAAGCAGGGGATGCGCCTTAACCGTCACCAGGCCACCTTTGGTTGGCAGGGCGGCGAGCCCACGCTGGCGGGGCTGGACTTTTTCAGGAAGGTCGTGGAGTTAGAGCAAAGGTATGGCTTCTCGGGGCAGGTTGTGGGCAACGGCTTGCAGACCAACGGCCTCTTGCTTGACGCGAGTTGGGCGCGCTTCTTGCGCCAATATAACTTCCTCGTGGGGGTGAGCCTGGATGGCCCTGCTCCCTATCACGACGCGTATCGCACCTCTCTACGTGGTGCTCCTTCCCACGAGCGCGTAGTGGCCGCCCTACGTTTGTTGGCACAGTATGGTGTGGCGTTCAATATCCTGGCGGTGGTCAACCGTCTGACGGCCCAGCACGGGGCTGAGATCTATGATTACTTCCTCTCGCAGGGATGGTCCTACATGCAGTTCATCCCCTGCGTGGAACGAGATCCCGCCACCGGACGGCTCGCCGATTTCTCTGTAGAGCCGGAGCGCTTCGGCGACTTTCTCTGCGCCGTCTTTGACCGTTGGTACAATGGTGGCAATCCTCAAGCCTCAGTACGCGATTTCGAGGCCATTCTGGCGGCCTATCTGGGCCAAGAAGCCCCCCTTTGTAGTTATCAGCGAGAGTGCGGAAGCTATTTGGTGGTGGAATACAACGGCGACGTTTACCCTTGCGACTTTATGGTGGATCGTGGGCATTACCTGGGCAACTTGTTAGAGACCCCTTTGGAGAACCTCTTCGCCAGTGAAGGCCTCAAGCGTTTTGCCGCTAGGAAAGCCACTCCCCGCCCCGAATGCCGCGATTGTCTATGGCTTCCTTACTGTCATCAAGGTTGTCCGCGCTTTGTGGGCCTGGACGGGCCGGGACATTACCTTTGTCGAGCCTATCGGCTTTTCTTTGCCCACAGCCATGAGAGCTTTATGCGCTTGCGCGAGCGGATCCTGCGCGAACGCAGCCTGGCCCTTGCCGAAGCCTCTACGTCCCCTGGGCGTGCCGTGGGGCGCAATGACCCTTGTCCCTGTGGCTCGGGCAAAAAGTTCAAAGCTTGCTGCGGGCGAAGGGAGGCCCGAAGGTGATCCGGGCAGTCATCTTTGACTGGGGTGGGGTCCTCCAGCGCACCGAGGACCAGGCCCCCCGCGCGGAGTTGGAACGGAAATTGGGGTTGTCTCCAGGCGAGTTGGAGCGTGCCGTGTTTGAGAGCCTTCCCTTTAGGGAGGCCTGCCTCGGCAAGCGCTCTGCCGATGAGGCCTGGGCGGCCATCGTCGTTTCCTTGGGATGGCCGGTAGAGCGTGTGGACGAGTTCGTGGAACGCTTTTTCGCCGGAGATCGCGTGGATGAGAAGCTGGTGCAGCTCATCCACATGTTGCGCGCAGGGGGTTACCGGGTCGGCCTTCTTTCTAATGCCCCGCCGGGACGCGCATCCGGTGCCAGCCCCGCCGGACGTTGGGGAATGGACGGCCTCTTTGACGCCCAAGTCTTTTCTTATCAAGTGGGTGCGCTCAAACCCCATCCGTGCACTTATCGGGCGATCCTGGCAGCTTTGGGCGTGGAGGCGCACGAGGCGCTTTTTGTGGACGACTCCCCGGCCAACGTAGAGGGGGCTAAAGCAATGGGGATGACCGCCGTGCGCTTTGTGGGGACGGAAGCGTTGATAAGGGAGTTGTCTCTGCGTTTCCCTCTAGATAGAATCTGCCCTGGCGATTGGTGCGTGACCCGAGATAGCGCCTAAGGAGAGGGCAAGGACATGAAGTTCGTCATCAGCGATTGGATGCGCGAGGAGCTGGAGCGGCGCAAGGACCTTTATCGTCGCCTTTGGGCAGGGAAGCCGCTGGAACGCATTCCCATTGATGTGCGCGTCAGCGTGCCCACGAACTACACGGTGCGCGAGCAATTCCAAGACGCTTCTAAGCAGTTGGAGGTGGCCTTGGCTTCGGCCCTGGCTACGTGGGAGCTGGGCACCTGCACCGATGCGATTCCCGCCATGCGCCCCGATGTGGGCTGTTCGTGCTTGGCCAGCGCCTTTGGCGCCGAATATTACTGGGGGGATAACCCTCAGCAGACGCCGGGCATCCGCGAGCCGATCATCAAGGACATCGAGAAAGAGGTAGATGCCCTTCCCATCCCCGACCCTTATAGGGACGGCTGGCTTCCGGAGGGTTTGCGGCGCATTCGCCTTTTCGCCGAGGCCGGGCAAGGGTTCATCCCCGTCTCGCTCCTGGATGCCGCCGGAGGCGTGAACGTGGCTGCCGACCTTTTAGGGGTGACGGAGCTGCTCACCACCTTCTATACTGCCCCCGAAGCGTTGCATCGGTTGCTGGACAAGATCCAGCAGCTTTATGCGGCGACCATTCGCGCAGGGATTGAGGCTGCCGGCGGCGAGCAGAACATCACCACCGTGGACTTTCCCGATATGTGGTTCCCCGAGGGTTTCAAGGGGCACGTGAGCGACGACATCAGCGCCAACTTTGGACCGGCGATTTACGCCGAGTTCTCCGCCCCTTATCACGCACGTATCTTTAAGGAGTTCGGTTGCGGGGGCCTGCACAATTGCGGCCCTAATCCCTGTCACGCAGCCTACGTGGCCCACGAGTTCTCGCCACGCAACCTGGACCTCTCTGATACCTATAGCCACGACGACTTGCCCAAGTTCAAGGTCTCGCTCAAGAAGAAGGCGTTTATCTATCTCTTCTGGGATAACGTCACCGGGCGCTTCCAAGACCCTGTAGCTTGGTATCGTGAGATCATGGAGCTGATGACCCCGGACGTGATCGTGGTGCCGGTGTTCACCCTGAGTCCCGCCGATCACCCTGAGGAGCTGTGTCAAAGGCTGCGCCCCATCCATGAGGAATATGCCAGGCGAATGGATTGGGGCTGGGAGGTGCGCTAACCTTGCATATCTGCGTTTACTGTTCTTCCAGCTCGGCTGTGGATGAAGTCTATGCCCAGGCCGCGCGCGAGCTAGGGTATCTGCTTGGTGTGAGAGGTCATGTGCTGGTCTATGGCGGTTGCGATCTGGGGCTGATGGGTGAGCTAGGACGTGCCGCCAAGGCCGCAGGTGGTCGAGTGGTGGGCGTCATCCCACGATGGCTGAAAGATTGCGGTTTGGCTTTCCGAGAGGCCGATGAACTGCTCGTGGTTGAGTCTATGGCCGAACGGAAGGCGCTTATGGGAGAGAAAGCGGAGGCTTTCATCGCCCTGCCCGGCGGGTTTGGCACTCTGGATGAGCTGTTTCAGACGATGACCCTGAAGCAGTTAGGCCAGTTGCACGGAGCCATCGTGCTTCTTAACGTGGCCGGGTTTTACGATCACCTATTGGCCCATTTCGAGCGGCTCTATCAGCAACGCTTCGCCAAAGACGAGTTCCGTCAACTTTATCATATTGTCGCGCATCCTGTTGAGGCCCTAGAATACATCCAGAGTTATACCGGCGCCGAACTGCCTAGGAAGTGGTTTTGATTTGAAGGCATAAGGGTTAGCTGCTTGATCCATTGGTTCGGCGAGGGTTTCATTTATGCGGCGCGTGTGGGCTTTAGGCGTCGCGCGATGATTTTCTGGAAGAGAGCGAATTCCTCAATATGCAACAGTTGTGCGCCGACCATATAGCCCAGGATGCCCAGGCCGGCGCACAGGCCGACGATGAGCAGCTTGCCCACCAGGCCTACCGGTAAAGGCAAATGGCTCAGCAGCGCGTAGCCTGAATAGCTCGCCAGCCCGGCCAAGAGCGAGGCGATTGTCGCCTTGGCCGTCGTTTTCAGGACACCATAATCCCCTAGCCCTCCGAAGCGCCGCACAAAGAGCAGGAGCATGATCAGCGCGTGGCCGATGAGCTGCACCGAGTTGGCTACCACCAGCCCTAAAAATCCCCAGCCGAGCGCAAAGGCCAGCGCCGGGCCCACAGCAAGATAGAAAAGCACGCCGAGGATGCCCACGATCACCGGTGTAACGGTGTCCTTTTGAGCGTAGAAGGCAAAGACCAGGGGAAGGTCGATGGCTGCAAAGGGCAACCCTGGGAGGTAATAACGCAGTGCTCTCCAGCTTTGTAGCGTGTCTTCCGGCGTGAACTCGCCGTGCTGGAAGATCAAGGCGATGATCGGCTTGCCCAACACGAACAGCCCCGCCGCCGCAGGAATGATGACCACCAGGACAAGCCGCAAGCCAAGGCTCAGCGTGCGCTTAAAGTCATGTAATCTTTCCCTGGCGTCTATCTGCGAGAGGGTGGGCAATACGGCCAAGGAGATGGCCATGGAGACCAGCCCCAAAGGGAGTTGAATCAAGAAGGTGGCTTTGCTCATCCAAGTGATCGCCTCGGGGGCCGTGCGTGAGGCTAGGTTGCGGTCAATGACGATCCCCACATTGGAGATGACGATGCTCAGAACCACGGGCGCGTAGAGCTGCAGGATGCGGCGCACCACCGGATGGCGCCAATTCGGGTGCACCGAGAGGCGCACCCCCCGCAAGCCCGGAAGCTGTACGAGGAGTTGCGTCGTTGCTGCCACCAGGACGGCCAGGCTCAGGCTGGCGATGTCAAAGCGGCGGGCGAGCAGAAGGACGCCCAGGATAAGGCCCAAGTTATGGGCCGGCGCTCCCATGGAGGGGTAGACGAAGCGCTTACGCGCGTAGTGGTAGGCCTGAATGATCCCTGAAAGGCCGTAGATGATGATGGAGGGCACGATAAGGCGCACCAAGAGGGTCGCCGTGGCCAGAAGCTGGGCATCAAACCCGCCCACAAGGAGCGGGGCTACCCAGCGTGCGCCCAATTCCAAGAGTACCACAACGATCAGGAGTACCAGACCCCCCAAACTCAGGAGGACGGAGAGTATGCGCTGTAGCTCATCCTGCTGTTCGCCAGTAGCATACTCGCTGAGCACGGGCACCAGCGCCGCACTGAGCATACCACCAACCAACAGTTCGTAAACCATCTTGGGGACGCTGGAGACGGCGTCAAAGGCGCTGGTATAACCGCTGGCCCCAAAGATGCCCGCGACCACCGCCTCGCGGACCAGCCCCAAGATGCGGCTGGCCACGTTTCCCAGGGAGTTGATCCCTGCCGCGCGAACGATCCCCGTAGAAGGAGACGCGCTTCCTGCCGTGCCCCCTGGAGCTACTTCAGGCCCTTCGCTAGAGAATTGCCCTATCTCCATTGTGCCCGATTCGGACAAATTGCTCCTCGCGCCGGAAGCGCCGAGCGGATGCGAACACGAGCAAGACTCGCGCGTTTCCGGCGCCCTATTCCATCACCGGGGCATCAGCTCGGCCAGAGCAGCAAAGACTTGATCCAAGTCGGCCTCGCTTACATAGCCCATGTGGCCGATGCGGATCATACCCACGCCAGCCGCCTTGCTGGAGCCGACGATGATCCCATAGCGCGTGCGTAAATCCTCCTCTATCTTGGCCGGATTCATGCCCTCTTTCAAGGTGACGGCGGTCACGGTGTTAGAATAATGCGCTGGATCGGCAAAGAGGCCCAGGCCAAGTTTGCGGATTCCCGCGCGGCAGTATTCACCGATACGCTGATGCCTGGCGAAGATGGCCTCCGGCCCTTCGGCGATCATCTTTTTCAGGCTGAGGTGCAAACCATAAAGTGCCGCCAGGTTGGGGGTGGCCGGCGTTTGGTTGCGCTCGGCGTACTTTTTCGCCTGGCCTAGGTCGAAGTAAAAGCGAGGCATCTTGGCCCGTTCGTAGGCTTGCCAGGCGCGAGGGCTGAAACTGATCATGGCGATTCCCGGCGGTGCCATCCAGGCCTTCTGCGAGCCAGCCACGACGACATCGCAGCCCCAGGCATCGGTCCGTAGACGAATGGCCCCCAACCCGCTGATGCCGTCCACCAAGATAAGCGGAGAAGCATCCCCGGCGGCCCCGCGGATGGCTTCCGTAAGTGCCTGGATATCGTTCGTGACCCCCGACGAGGTCTCATTCTGGGTGAGCAGAACCGCAGCAAAGGGACCTTCACGGCTGATTTTGTCGGCGACTGCCTGTGGATCGGCAGCTTTGCCCAGGGGGAAGCTGAGCCGGGTGACCCTAGCCCTGTAGGCTTCGGCGATCTCGGCGAAACGATCGCCAAAGACGCCAATGGACACGGCCAACACTTTATCCCCCGGCGAAAGGGTGTTGACGATTGCGGCCTCCATGCCTCCTGTCCCCGATGACGTCAGGATGTAAACATCGTTGTTCGTCTCATAGAAGACTTTCAACCATGCGGTGATCTCGCGGAACATGGCCTCGAACTCTGGCCCGCGATGGTTGATCATCTGTTGGCCAACCGCCGCCAAGACATCCGGCGGCAGAGGGGTTGGCCCAGGGATACGAAGATTCATCCTGGCCTCCTTGCGGTTTGTCTTGCTTTTGGACTCCGTGCCGGCGCTCTGACCTGATCCGGCGTAGCCGGATATTGGATCGTTGAGCGATAACGGAAGGTCAATTAAGCGCCCGGCTACAAATGTTCGCTTATTATATCTGGGTACACGGAGCCTGTCTAATTGTTCATGAGCCCTCGCCCTTGACGCGCCTCGTGGGGTGGTTTACAATCCCTCTCGCTACGAGCCAGCGGTTTATGGAGCTGAATCATAGGGAGAATATTCCACGGAGGTGCGCGAATGGCGGAGGATCGTCTGGCGATTGAGGGCGGGCCGAAGGCTGTGCCTCACTTGGGACCTTTCCCGACCAAGGTGGGCAAGGACGAGCTGTGGGAACTCATTGACCTCTTTGAGTTCAGCCCCGAGAATAAGGCCAAACTGCGCGAGATCCTTGATAGCGAACCTAACCTGAGGGGGCCACATCTCTTCCGTTATTACAACCCCAAGCCCAGCAAAGTGGCTGAGGCCGAAAAGGCCATGGCCCAGTTGATCGGGGTGAAGTATTGTTTGGGGGTTAACTCCTGCACCTCGGCTTTGATGGCCAGCTATCGCGCGCTGGGCATCGGGGCGGGGGACGAGGTGATCGTCCCAGCGTACACCTTCTTCGCCACCGCTGCCACCGTCGCCGCTTGTAATGCGATCCCGGTGATTGTGGAAGTGGACGACTCCTTGAATATGGACCCCGAGGCCGCCGAGCGAGCGATCACCCGCCGCACCAAAGCCATCGTCCCCGTGCACATGCGCGGCGCGCCCGCCCAGATGGACGCCATCATGGATCTGGCCCAGCGCAAAGGGCTTGCCGTAGTAGAGGATGTGGCCCAAGCCGGAGGGGGGTCATTCCGGGGCAGACGCTTGGGTTCTATCGGCACCATGGGTTGTTTCAGCTTTGATTTTTACAAGATCATGGTCAGCGGTGAAGGCGGGTTCGTGACCACCGATGATGAGTGGCTCTACACGCGCGCCCAAAGCTGGCATGATACGGCGGCTTGTTGGCGCCCGGACCGCTTCGCCCGCGAGCGGCGCGAGGGGGAGCTTTTCTGTGGTGAGAACTACCGCATGAGCGAGCTAGAGGGCGCCGTGGCCCTGGCCCAAATCCGTAAGGTGGATGAGATGCTCGCCGGTTATCGCCGGGCCAAGTTCATGATCAAGGAGAATATAGAGCGTTTGCCGGGGCTTTCCTTCCGTCGGATCACCGATGAAGAGGGCGATACGGGTATCTGCTTGATCATGTTTCTTCCCAACCCCGAGATCACTAAGCGAGCCATGCTGGCCCTTCAGGCTGAGGGGGTTCCTGCCGGAGGCATCTATGACTCCAAGGTGCGCGACTGGCACATCTACCGCTATTGGGAACATATCCTGGATAAAAAGACCGTGGCCCCTGATGGCCTTCCCTGGAGCGCCGTGCCCGAAAACGAGCTACCCAAGTACTCGCCGGAGATGTGTCCGCGCACGTTGGACCTACTCGCCCGTTCCATTCACGTGGAGATCAACCACCACTACACCGAGGAGGATTGCGAGGCCATCACCCGGGGCATCAACAAGGTGATGCGCGCCCTACTCAAGTAGCGCGATCTCATGACACCACCAAGGCCCAATGACATTAGGGGATGACGTGATTCTCAGTGTCCTGGGGCCCTACAGAAAGGAGAAGGGGATGAAACTCGGTTTGTGCTTGGAAATGGTCTTTACCCAGGAGCCTTTTGAGGAGCGGCTGAAGAGGGCGGCTCGGCTAGGTTTCAAGTATGTGGAGATGTGGTTTACTGACGTGACCTATAAGGGCACGCCGGAACGCCTGGCCGAGTTGGCCGCGCAAAATGGCGTGACCATCACCAACACGGTTATCGGCTCGCCCGACGGCTCGCTCGGTGGTGGGCTGACCGATCCCAGCAGGCGCGACGAGTGGCTGGCGAGAACGCGGGCCACATTGGACTTTAACCTCCGGGCCGGCATCCCGGCGACGATCGTCTGCACGGGCAACGTCGTCCCCGGGTTGAGCGCGGCACAGATGAGGCGCTCCGTCCTGGAGGGGCTAAAGCGCACGGTGGAGCTGGCGGAAAAGGCCGGAGTCACCCTTCTCCTGGAGTCGTTGAATACCCCCTACGATCATCCCGGCTATTGGTTGACCTCTAGCGACCAAGGGGCCGAGCTTTGCCGTAAGATCGGCTCCGAACGCCTCAAGCTGCTCTATGATTGTTACCACATGCAGATCATGGAGGGGGATCTGCTCCATCACATCAAGAGGAACCTGGATGTGATTGGCCATATGCACGCTGCCGGCGTGCCCGACCGACATGAGCTTTATAACGGCGAGGTGGATTACCGCTTCCTGACGAGCCAACTTGATGCCCTCGGCTACCAAGGGGTTTTGGGCCTGGAATATGCCCCCTCCATCGAGGATGAGCTTTCCTTGAAAAAGACCCTAGAATACTTGGGGAGGTGAGCGATGGCCATCCCTATCCTGCGAGGCGGACAGTACAAGCCCTTGAGCGAAGAGGATATGCGGCG
>DAOTVR010000482.1:0-1994 GCA_034436315.1 Anaerolineae bacterium | reverse complement strand
CTGGTGGCGATCCTCCTATTCTCCGGCGGGCCACGGCAGGTTGACTACACGCGCGAGACCTTTAGCTATCCCCTTAAGGGGCTAAAGGCGGCCAGCGTGCGGCTGGAGGTGGGTGTAGGGCGGCTGGAGGTGAGCCCCTTGGAAGATAGCGATCAAGTCCTTGAGGCCGAGATCCAACACGGCAACGCGACGCGGCTGATCCGCGAGATCAGCGAGAAGGATAAAGAGATCCACGTTGCCCTCAAGACCACGGGCGGAAGCCAAGCCTGGAATCCCCTGGGGCGGAGCGTGGAGGAGGATTGGCGCATCGGCCTCAGCACCCAGATTCCCCTCTCGCTGGAGATCAACTCGGGCGTGAATCGCTCCCGGCTGGAGCTCACCGGTCTCAAGCTCAAACGCTTGGCTTTGAACGCCGGCGTAGGGGAGACCGAGGTAACCTTGCCCGAGACAGGTACCTATGAGGTGAGCATCAAGGGGGGCGTCGGCGCGGTAAAGGTAGAGATCCCTGAAAGCATGGAGGCGCGCATCCGCGTGGATGGCGGCCTGGGCGCGGTGGATATTGGGGAGCGCTATGAGCAACAGGGAAAATATTATGTCACCAAAGGATATGCCCGCGCCGACGACAAGGCGGACATAGAAGTGGACGGCGGCGTGGGAGCCATCACCATCCACTAAGGGGGCTGTCCAGAGAACACTGAGGGAACACGGAGATATAGCCAGGCCCGCTCGTTGTCAATCTTTGACCCCTGGACAACGCTGGAGTACAATCTATATAGAGTTTACGCTTATCCATTGAGGTGTTGCACGATGCCTCTGTACGAATACCGTTGTCCACATTGCGAGCTCACTTTCTCATTGCTGCGCCCCTTCTCCCAGGCCGACGCGCCGGCGACATGTCCTCAATGCGGAGGCCAGGATACCAAGCGGGCCATTTCGCTCTTCGCGGCCTTGAGCAAAGGCTCTGATGGCTCCACCAAATCGGTTGGGAGCGGCGGCTGTGCCGGATGCTCCTCCAGCTCCTGTGCTGGCTGCAAACATTAAGGCCAAACAGTGGCTGCGGTGAGCTTTGACCTGCTTTGGCAGGATTCCGCCACGTGTGCGCGGGTGGGTATCCTTCATACCCCTCACGGGGATGTACCCACCCCCGCTTTTTGCCCCGTCGGGACCCAGGCTACGGTCAAGACCCTTTCTCCCCGTGAGCTCGTCGAGCTCGACGCCCACATGATCCTGAGCAATACGTATCACCTCTACCTCCGGCCTGGCGCCGGGTTAATCGCTCGGTTGGGCGGGCTGCACCGTTTCATGGGCTGGGAACGGGCCATCCTCACCGATAGCGGCGGCTTTCAGGTGTTCAGTTTGCGGGCGCTGCGCAAAGTGGATGACGAGGGAGTCACCTTTCGCTCGCATATCGATGGCTCGGAACACCGCTTCACGCCAGAGCTGGTGGTGGAGATCCAGGAGCAACTGGGGTCGGATATCGCCATGGTCTTGGACGAATGCACCGGCCCTTTTGACCGCAATGACAACCTGGCAGCGATCCGCCGCACCCACCTTTGGGCAGAACGCTGTTTGCGCGCGCATTCGCGCGAGGATCAAGCGCTCTTCGGCATCGTTCAGGGGGGCATCTTTGAGGACTTGCGCGCCGAGAGCGCCCGCGTGTTGACCGGCATGGGCTTCCCCGGCTACGCTATCGGCGGGCTGAGCGTGGGGGAATCCAAAGAAGATATGTTGCGCATCTTGGAACACACCGCGCCGCTCCTGCCGGCGGAAAAGCCCCGATACCTCATGGGCGTGGGCTCGCCGGAGGATTTGTTGGAGGGCGTGGCCCGGGGCATCGACCTCTTTGACTGTGTCCTGCCCACGCGGCTAGCACGCAACGGGGCCGTCTTCACTCCCGAAGGCCGACTGAATCTGCGCAACGCCGCCCATAGCGAGGACCCGCGCCCCATCCAGGAGGGCTGCACTTGCTATGCCTGCCAGAAATTTTCCCGCGC
>DAOTVR010000481.1:0-2329 GCA_034436315.1 Anaerolineae bacterium | reverse complement strand
CCCATGCGCTTTGATGACGCACGTAAGCTTATGTAGGGAGAAACGGCATGGAGAAAAAGATCATCGTCCACACTGGTGCCAAGCCAGGAACGGAATTGCCCATAGAAAGCCAGGTGCTCAACGTACCTGACGTGGAGTTCATCCTGCGCGGGCGATGCGATACCCCCGCCAAGGTGTTGGAGGCGGTGCGCGATGCCGATGCTGCGCTTTGCGGAAGCGAGCCTTATACGCGCGAGGTGTTCGCCAACGCCCCCAAACTTAAAGTGGTCGTTCGCTATGGCATTGGCGTGGATACGATTGACTTGGAAGCGGCCACCGAATACGGGGTCATGGTGGCCAACTTTCCCGATTTTTGCATTGAGGAGGTGGCCAATCATGCCCTGGTGCTGATGCTCGCTTGCGCTAAAAAGGTCGTCCAGCTTGACCGCACTTTGCGCGAAAAGGGCTGGCAGGCGGCCAGGGCGCTCCTTTCCCCGATGGGCACCGTCCACGACCAAACCCTCGGCCTGATCGCCTTCGGCAACATCGCCCGTGCGTTCGCCAAACGAGCCAAGCTGTTGCGCATGCAGGTCATCGCCTATGATCCCTATGTGGATCCAGCCGTCTTTGCCGAGGCAGGGGTGGAATCGGTCGGCTTGATGGAAGTGGCCGAGCGTTCCGATTACGTCTCTTGCCATCTGCCCTTGACGCCACAGACGCGCGGGATGATTGACGCGGCTTTCTTTAGCCGTATGAAACCTACGGCTTATTTCATCAACACCAGCCGAGGAGCCGTGGTCAAGGAGGCCGACCTAATCGCCGCCTTAGAGAAAAAGCAGATTGCCGGCGCCGCATTGGATGTCTTTGAAAAGGAACCTATAGAGACCACGCATCCCCTCTGTGCCATGCCCAACGTGATCCTGTTGCCTCATACGGCGTCCTATGCCGATGCCACCTTTCAGTCTCTATATTATCGCGTGGCCAACGCGGCGCTGACCGTAGTGCGCGGGGGCGTGCCCGAGTTCGTGGCTAACCCGGAGGTGCTTCCTCACCGCCGCAAGTGAGCGGGCTATTTAGCGTGCCTGCAAATGTTTAGAAACGCTTGATGCTATCGCAAGGAGATGTCCTTTGACCCAAGCCCCTGAGCGCCTCGCGGTGGAAGAGGAAGTTTTGCCGCCGGATTACGCCTGGAACGCCCGGGCCTTTGCCCTAGATATCTCCATGTTCACCGTGGGGATGAATTTCGCCAGCGCTACTACGGTGATCCCCTCGCTCATCGCCAAGCTGAGCGATTCGGCGTTGGTGGTCGGCTTGGCAGGCGCCCTGACCAGCGGAGCCTGGCTTTTGCCTCAACTCTTCGTTGCCAGTGCGATCGCCCGCCTGCCTCGCAAAAGACCCCTTGTGGTGCGCACGGCCTGGCTCACGCGGCCCGTTTTTCTCTTGATCGCCTTGGCCATCGGGCTTTGCGGCCGGCGATGGCCTACGGTAACCTTGGGCATCGTACTGGCGGGAATCACGATCTTTTATTTCTTTGATGCCATCGTCAGTGTGCCCTGGTTTGACCTGCTGGGCAAGACGATCCCCGCCAGGCGGCGTGGCCGGGTGTTGGGCATCTCCGAGATCCTTGGCGGCTTGGGAGGCATCGGCGCAGGGCTCGTGGTGCGCTTTATCCTCAGCGAGGATAGCCCCTGGGGCTTTCCGACGAACTATGCCTTGCTCTTCGGGGCTGCTGCGCTCTTTTTCCTCCTCTCGGCGGTCGGGCTTACCCTGATTCGTGAACCCCAATCCCCGCCGCAAGACAAGCCCATGCCCTCTATGCGCGAGGCATTAGGCCTCCTGCCGCGCATCCTGGCTCAGGATCGCCCTTTCCTGAGGTTAGTGATCGTGCGCATCTTGGCCGGGTTTGCCACCCTAGCGGGGGCCTTTTACATCCTTTATGCGACCCAAGAGCTGAACTTGAGTCTAGAAGCGACAGGAGCCTTCCTCTCTGCCCAAGTTGTGGGCTCGCTCACTACGGGACTGCTTATGAGCGGCTTACAGGATCGCCTGGGGCCTCTAGTGCACCTGCGCGTGATGTTGGCGATGATGTCCATGCCCCCCTTGCTCGCCCTGGGCATGGGGCCACTTTACCGTCTTTGGGGAAGTGGCGTCCTATACCCCTATCTGCTCATCTACTTCTTCCTCGGTCTGAGCACCTCCTCAATAGGCTGGCCCTATTTCAATTGGATCCTGGAGTACGCGGATGAGGCGCGCCGACCGTTCTATATCGGCTTGCTCAATACCCTAGGGGCCGTCACCATGTTGGCCCCCACGCTGGGCGGCTGGGTGGTCAGCGCCGTCTCGTATTCGG
>DAOTVR010000480.1:0-4330 GCA_034436315.1 Anaerolineae bacterium | reverse complement strand
TGGACTGTGCGGTCTTGAAGATCCACTTGCGCTCGGCCACGGGCTTGACGATGGCGCTGGAGGAGGCCATGGAGATGTTGGGCACCTTGGCCTCCTGCATGATGGGGATCAGGGCCATGGACACGGGACTGCGCGTTGGCCCAATAATCGCGACGACGCCCTCGTCGTCGATCAACTTTTTCACCACCGGGACAGCAACGTCGCCGCTTCCTTGGGTGTCATAGATGAGGATTTTGACGGGGTGTCGGACGCCGTCAGGGCCGACAATGCCTCCCTGGGCGTCCAGTTGCTTTTGGACCATCACTGCCACGTCGCGTTCCGGCTCGCCCAGGGAAGAGGCGCTTCCGGTGATGGCAGCCATAAAACCTATTTTATACGTGGAGCCTTGATCGCCTTTGGGAAGAGTTGGGGTGGCTTTGGAGCTACAAGCAGAAGCAGCAAACAGGGCAAAAAACACCAGGGCTACGAACAGGCTGCTTTTGGTGAGAGATCTCATCGGCATCTCCCCTCATCGTTTTTGAAGCTTGGGCTCTCCCCGGCATTCCAGTGCTCCTATCGAGAGAACGCCCTCCCCCGAGAGCGATCTCCAGCAGCCTGTGTAGCACTAACGGAGCCCAAGCCAAATGTTTAGATTGCCCCTGTCGAAACAGGCGTATCCTCAAAATAGTAAGGGCTATGATAGCACGCCTAAGCACACCTGTCAACTCTGACAGAACGAATAGATCAAGAAGGTGTTCTTATAGTCAACAGCCAGTCTTTGGAGGTGGAAGATAAATGGGAGAAGAGATGACTCTCTCGGAGATCGTTCAGTATGTTAGAGGTGTGCTGAAGTATTTACATGAGTTAAGGCCTTTTCGGGGGCAGGAGGAGCTGATACGAGATGCCGAGCAACATTTAGCCAGGCTTTTAGATTTTTGGAGGCGACAAGCTGGCCCTGGTGTTTCGGCTTCAGAGGGGGCAACATGACGGTAAGAATCGTCACCGACACAAGCTGTGATCTGCCAGCGGAGCTTGAAAGGGAACTCAAGGGACTAGGGGTCAAAATCATACCCTTTCTCTTTCATTTTGGCCTTGAGAGCTACGAGGACAAATCTATGTCCATCAAGGAGTTCCTGGCGAGGGCAGCTGTAACCTGGCCCACGACTGCAGCCCCCTCGGCCGGAGCCTTCATTCAGGCTTTTCGTGAGTGTGTGGAAGCGGGGGATCAGGTTGTGTGTATCACGATCACCGGCAAACACAGTGCAACCTATTCCTCGGCGGTCCTGGCCAGCCGGCAATTCCCTGCAGGACAGGTTACCGTAGTGGATTCCCTATCCCTCTCCTTAGGACAGGGCTTACTGGTCCTTGCTGCTGCTCGCGCGGGGAAGGAGGGAAAAAGCCCCGAACAAGTGGTGGAGACCGTCAAAGCGCTCCAGCGGCGCCTCCGCTTTTTTATCAGCCTGGATAATGTGGAGTACCTTGTCAAGGGTGGCAGAGCAAGCCGTTTAGCGGGCACTTTGGCCAGTTTGCTTAGGCTTAGGCCAATCCTTACCGTCGTGGATGGTGAACTGACCCTTGCGGAGAAGCCGCGTGGGAGAGAGGCAGCCCGGCAAAAACTACTTCAAATGGTTTTGAGTTGTTTCCCGGCCGAGATAGTAGGAGTAATTCATGTTGATGCCGAGGCAACGGCACAAGAGCTTGCAGCGATGATCGCCGCACAGTCAGGCTACCCGCGCGACAAGATCCTCATCGTAGAGACGGGGTTAGCCCTGGCAACCCATGGCGGGCCAGGAACGGTGGGGGTAGTGGTCCTTTCCGAACAAATGGGTGAATAAGCCCTACCCTTTGCCTAGATGACGTGTGTGGCGTTTGTCCTCAATGCTATACGGCCGGTGATCTCGATTGGATCCTCCTCTCAGGTGGTGGGTTATGCTCGTCTGCTAAGTCCCATTAGTTCCGACAGCAAAAGTCGGCTATAATGCGCCCGTACATAGACTGGGCCACTAAGTATGGTGTGCGAAGATCACTATAGCCCTCGGAGGGTCCTGAGCTAGTGAGCGACGTACCCGACTTCTGGCAGCGTCCGTTGCGGGTGATCCAACCTAACCTGCGCAAGATCGATGCGCGCAACCTAGATCCCGTGTGCCTGGTGGCGCAAATCGTGGAGTATGGGGGCAACGTGATGCTGGTCAACGCCGGTGGTATTGTTGCCTGGTACCCCAGCAGGTTGTCTTACCAGCCGGTGAACGAGTTCCTGCGCAGCGACTTCCTAGATGCGGTAGTGAAGGAAGCGCATCGCCAGGGATTGCGAGTGTTAGCTCGTCTTGATATAAGCAAAGGACATCCCCAATTACTCGCTCAGCATCCGGAATGGTTTCAGGTGAACGCCGAGGGGCAGACACGATATGAATGGGGAATGCCTTTGACCTGTTTTCACGGCCCGTACTGGCAAAGATGTGCCTTTGAGTTGATTGCTGAGATTACCTCGCGTTATGCCGTGGATGGCTTCTTTTTCAATCGCTTTCACCACGATCATTGTGTGTGCTCTGCTTGCCGGGAGGCTTTCAGGGCCCAAACCGGTCTGGAACTGCCCTTATACGAGGATTGGGATGATCCTGCATGGCGTGCGTTCGTCCGCTTCCGTTATCAGCAGATGGCTGACTATGCCGGACGCTTGCGTGCTTTTATCCGTGAGCGCAATCCAAAGGCTATCCTCGCCGTTGATTTCCGCCTGACAAGCGATGCTCCGGAGCACTTGTGTGGGGCAGGGTGGCTTGGCCCCCATCTGGCGAAGAACGTGGACTTGATCACCGTTGAGGCCTTTAATCCCCTGGAGCGACCCTGGCCGAGGTATTACCTCTGGGCAGGGGAAGAGGTTCGGATGGGTCGCACCTTTCAGGAAGGCCGATCGGTTTGCGTCATCCTCACTTACTCCGGGATATTCAGCAGCCGGCGAGCGGCTCAACCTCCCGCTCAGCTTGCTTATGACCTTATGCAGATTGCAGCGCATGGGGGGCAACCCTGTATAGCGTTTTCCGGGACTTTTGCTCAAGATGATCGCAAGGCATTGCCTACGGTCAAAACCATTTACCACTATCTGCGCAACCACGCCATGGCCTATGAGGACCTCTCATCTCCAGCGCGAGTGGCTTTGTTGTATTCGCAGAGCACGATGGATTTTTACGGGCGTGGTGCAGCTATGGAACGATGCTTGGCTGAATACCGAGGCCTTTATGAGATCCTCGTCGGGGGACATGTACAGTTTGATGTACTGCACGATGCCCATCTGGATAGGGCGTCTCTCAGGCGCTACGCGCTGGTTGTTTTACCGAATGTAGCTGTGCTCACCGATTGCCAAGCTGCGCTTCTAGACGCTTTTGTCGAGGCGGGCGGCCACCTGATAGCCACCTTTGAGACCGCGTTATACGATGATCAAGGGCAACGTCGGAAGTCATCCGCCTTGCGTTCGCTTGGGCGGACCCCGGAAAGGCTCCTCCCTTGTACAGGGGCGTACTTACGCATCCTTGATAAGGGGCTGCTTGTCGGTTTTGAGGATACTGACTTGTTGCCTCTCCAGGGAGGCTTTTTGCTCACCAGCGCTTCGGGTGGAGCTGCGCCTCAGGTAGCCGACTTATATTTGGTTCCACCGAGCGACAATAACACCCCGGAGTACGCTTATTGGGAGAAAGAGAGCAACATTCCCGGTCTGGTGCTCTCTGCCTTTGGGCTCGGGGAAGTCGCTTATCTCCCTTGGGAAGTGGGCAGGCTTTATCATCAACTTGGAGTGTCCGAGTATAAACGAGTTGTTCTCGACCTTGTGAGGCGGTTCGTACGACCATTGATTGCCACCGATGCTCCCGGTTCTGTCGAGGTGGTATTGCATTACCTTAAAGGAGATCCACGACACGCCTTGGTACACCTGCTCAACGCCACGGGTCTCCAGAGTAAACCCCTGACGGAGATCATCCCTGTGCGAGACATCTCTGTATGGGTGAGTGGAGACTATGTTGCTGCGCGGGAATTGTGGACGGGGCAGAATCTGGGACTGGATAAAGAGAAGGACGGTGTGTGCTTTACTGTTCCCCAGTTAGAGACCTTTGCAGCCATTGAGCTCGTTGCCGAAGGTTGCCGGTTTGTAGATGAAGACTGAGCCAACGTCAAAGCGAAGTGGTACGTTTCTCTTGGCTCTTCTAGATGCTAAGACCTCTCTGTGGGGCGTGAGTTCTGTTTCAGCCTTTGCTGTTTCTACCGTCCTTGACGACCCACCGCAGTGCTTCCAGCAGCCGAAAACTTGGTGAGACCCTTTTTAGCAGGCGTTGACAGAGCCTGTAAATCATGTTAGTATCCTTAT
>DAOTVR010000479.1:0-1806 GCA_034436315.1 Anaerolineae bacterium | reverse complement strand
CCCCGTATACGCTACGATGTTGGCTCAGGGGTTTATAGATCCCTTCGTCGCTGGCGGCTTTCCTCCGGATCCTACCGATCCGGCCATAGCGCCCCGGAAGCGCATTGACTACGTCTGGCTTCGCGGGTTGCAGCCGACGGACGCCCGCGTGCTGGATTCGCTGGCCTCGGATCATCGTATGGTGGTCGTTGAAGCCCGCTAGGGAGTCGGAGAGCGATGCGCATCGTCATGATCGGCCCCTTTGGCCTTAACCCGAAGGGCACTATGCGGGCGAGGGCATTGCCGCTTGCGCGGGAGCTGGCCGCACGCGGGCACGCCATCAAGCTGATCATGCCTCCCTGGCATACGCCTCAGGAGGCCGGCCGTTCCTGGGAGGAGGCCGGCGTGATGCTGGAGTACGTGCGTCTCGGGCCGGATGTGTGTTCGCTCTCACATCTGATCCTTCCGGTCAGGCTTGTGAGGGCAGCGCTGGCCTGGCATCCTGAGATCATCCATTGTTTCAAACCCAAAGGTTATGCCGGCGCGGCTGCCTGGTTCTTGTGGTCTTTGCGCCGTCTCGGGTTTGTGCGCGTTCACCTGGTTATAGACGAGGACGACTGGGAAGGGATGGGAGGCTGGAACGACCTAGAACCCTATCCGCCTCTCTTGCGGGCCGTTTTTGCTTGGCAGGAGCGCTGGGGGTTGCGCCATAATGACGCCGTGACCGCCGCCAGCCGCACGTTACAAAGCCTCATCTGGAGCCTGGGTGTGCCTCCCCGAAAGGTGCGTTATCTCCCGAACGGCGCTTATAGCCCGCGAGAGGGCGATGGGATGGTCGTCCGCGAAAAGTACAGCCTAGGGTCGGCGCCGGTGGTGCTGCTTTACACTCGCTTCTTTGAATACGACGTAGCCCGTGTGGTCGCTGTCTTTAGGGAGATCAAGAGGCAACTTCCGGAGGCCCGATTATTGGTTGTGGGGCAGGCTCTCTTTGCCGAGGATGAGGCGCGTTTTGACCGTTTGGTGGAGGAAGCTGGCTTGAGGGCGAGCGTTGTTCGCGCCGGCTGGGTGCCCCAGGAAGATTTGCCCGACTATTTTGCGGCCACAGATGTGGCCCTTTATCCCTTTGACGACACCCTCGTCAACCGTGCCAAGTGCTCGGTGAAGCTGATTGAGTTGTTGGCCGCTGGCGTGGCAGTAGTAGCCGACGCCGTAGGTCAGAATACTGAGTATATTATCCACCGCGAAACGGGTTTGCTCGTGCCGAGCGGCAACGTGTCGGCCATGGCCTCCGAAGCGGTGCGCTTGCTGCGCGAGCCGGCTCTGCGGCGTGCCTTAGGGCAAGCGGCGGCCAAACACATCGCCGAACGCTATGCTTGGCATCTCCTGGTTGAGGAGCTTCTTGCGCTCTATGCCGGCCTTGTGGAGCACGCTAGGGCCGAGAGAAGAAGAGAACTACCTTAAGGGAAGTGATGACGGCTAAAAAGCGGGCCGGGACCTATACCTATGTTTCGCCGTATTCGCTCAAGTCGATTGGGGGGATCTCGGCGTCAGGATCCGGTTGCCGTTCTTCGAGGTAGATCTCGCCAAAGGGCCGATCCTGAATGGCCAGTAAGCGCTGTTGCTTGGTCATCTCCAACATGGCCAGGAAAGCGACGATGATCTCCAAGCGCGAGCGCGCGCGGCGCACCAGGGCGCTGAAGCGTATGCGCCGGTACTTTCGCACTAGACGCTTGATCAACCTGATGAAATCGGCGATGCGCACGATCACCGGCGCGACGACGCTGTCCACTGCTGCTGTGGCAGATTGGCCGGCTAGGACGCGTTTGA
>DAOTVR010000478.1:0-6725 GCA_034436315.1 Anaerolineae bacterium | reverse complement strand
CCAACCAGGTATTATATTCCATGGGACACCTTCCTTGGTAGTTTGGATGTGTGGGCCGCTATACTACCTCAGGAAGGTGTCTCTTTTCAATTCCTTTTCCCTCTTCTCAGACTTTGCAAGCGCCGTGCGCTTGTGCAACTTAGGAGATCGTTGTCACTACCCGGCGCTGGCCTTTTGGTGCAAGGGCATAGCTCGTTTGCTCTTGGCGTAAAGAGCGGCTAGAATGGGTTTTGGTATGAGCATGCTTTCTGGAGGGCCTCTTTGAGAAGGCAAGAGTTCTCGCTGGCTGGCGAATATCGTTATGATCGTTCCAGCCCCTTGCGTTGGATCATCTCGCATATCCGGCGCTATTTCTACCTGCCCCTGATCATGGTTGTAGCCAGCATCCTGTCTAATTCGTTGATGAGCTACTCGCGCTTGCTGATCGGCCAGGCCTTCAGATGGGTTACAGGCCCAAGGCCCTTGTTAAGGGTTCTGGTTACGATTGTGCTGACGATGGCCGGCGCCTGGTTGGGACAGGCCTTGCTTAACCTGGGCCGAAACTTTTCTATGGAGACCCTGGCTCAGCTTCTAGAGCGAGACTGTCGGGACGAGCTCTATGTGAGCTTACTGGGCAAGAGCTTGACCTTTCATAGCCGGCAGCGCGTCGGAGACATTATGGCTCGGGCCACGAACGACGTGCGTCAAATCAACCTGATGGCCAGCCCGGGGATCAACCTGATCTTTGACTCGGCGATGAACGTCATCGTGCCCATCGTCACCATCGGAACGATCAGGCTTGAACTATTACTTGTCCCGATCCTCTTTGTCATTTTCTTGGTGATCACTCTACGGGATTACACCCGTAAGCTCAATCCGGTGTCGGATGCCATACGCCAGCAGTTTGGGGTAATGAACGCCGGATTGGCCGAGGCTATCTCGGGCATTGAGGTCGTCAAGGCCAATGCCCAAGAGAAACAGGAACAGGACAAGTTCTCAACGAACGCGAGGCGGGTGCGGGACCTGTCTGTACGGCGAGGCGATATTCAGGCTCGTTACTTTCCTTTCTTGGTCTATAGTGTGGCCTTTGCCGGGGCGCTTCTGCACGCCTTGCTTATTTATCTCCGTCACGACGGCTTTGACGTTGGTGACGTGATCTCTTACATGGGCCTGATGGGATTGCTACGAATGCCGACCTTCCTTTCCCTGTTCTCGTTCACCCTGGTGCAGATGGGCCTTTCCAGCGCCGAGCGCATCCTTAACGTGTTGAATGCCGAGACCGAGCTAGACGAGAACGAGGGCGGGGTACGGAAAACGATTCAAGGGGAGGTGGTCTTTGACGATGTCACCTTCGGCTATGACGCTAACGCGCCGGTACTCAAACACATCAGCTTCCGGGCGGCACCCGGAGAAACGATCGCCATCGTCGGCCAAACAGGGTCGGGCAAGACGACGCTGACGCGCCTCATCAATCGCGTCTATGATGTCAATGAGGGGCACGTGTACGTGGACGGGGTGGATGTGCGCGACTGGAGCCTGGAAAGTCTGCGTTCACAGATATCTACCATAGAACAGGATGTGTTCCTGTTTTCGCGTTCCATCGCCGAGAACATCGCCTTTGGCGTTGGACAGAAAGCCACCCAAGAGGAGATCGAACGCTGTGCCCGTGAGGCTCAGGCGCATGACTTTATCATGAGTTTTGCCGAGGGTTATCGCACAGAAGTAGGGGAGCGAGGGGTGACCCTTTCTGGTGGGCAGAGGCAGCGTATCGCCATCGCTCGCGCTTTTCTGGCTAATCCGCGTATTCTCATCTTGGACGATTCGACCAGCGCGATTGATAGTGCCACAGAGGACGAGATCCAGAAGGCGATGTATCGCGTCAAGCAAGGGCGTACTACGTTTATTATCACCCACAGGCTATCTCAAATCCGCTGGGCCGACCGCATTTTGGTCCTGCGGCGAGGCGAATTGGTGGACCAAGGGACTCACGAGGAGCTAATGGCCCGCTGCCAGGCCTATCGGCGCATTTTCGCTCTCTATGAGGATACTGCTTCCGCGCAGCCGGTGGCACGACGCGCCGGCGAGGCCAGGTAGCTAAACCATCTTACATTGAGGAGTTGGGAACTTGGGCTGGATCATGGCCGGACTCGATAAAGAGTCCTATGACCGACAGTATAGCGATCTCTATCTGCTGCGGCGCATATTGAGCTATTTTCGCCCACAAGCGAAGCCGATGGCCGTGGCTACTCTAGCGATCATCTTGCACTCTGTGTTTGATGCCACCGTCCCTTTACTGATCTCGCGGAGCATCGACCTTCTGGCGATGAAACCAACGGCTGGGAGGCTTGTTGCCCTGGTCTTGGGGGTGCTGGTCATCCAGTCCTCCTCTTGGCTGCTTAACTACCTCCGACAGACCCGCTCGGTGCGTGCTATGAGTGACGTGGTGCTGAAGCTGGCCCAAGACGCTTTTCGCGCCGTTATCCAACAGGATCTCTCCTTCTTTGATGAGCAGCCCTCGGGCAAGATCGTCAGCCGTGTGACCTCGGACACTCAGGACTTTGCCAATACCGTAGATCTCACCATGAACCTGATGAGCCAGGTGCTCGTTGTGGTGGCCATCGCCATCATATCTTTCAGGATCAATGCCAAGCTCACCTTGACCATGTTGGCTATGAGCCCCTTCGTGGTGGCCATTGCCCTTAGCTTCCGGCACGTTGCCCGCAAGGTTACTTTGAATGCGCGGCGTATCCTGGCCAAGGTCAATGCCAATATCCAGGAGTCAGTCAGCGGCATCGCAGTAGCCAAAGGTTTCCGCCAAGAGCAGAGCATGTACCGCGAGTTCGCCGCCCTCAATCAGCAGACCTTTCGCGTCAACCTCGTGCGCGGCTTGACTTTACAAACGATCATGCCCTTGCTGGGGGGCACTTTTGGCATCGCCATGGCCATCATGCTGTACTTGGGAGGGCGAGGTGCTCTCAAGGGGGCGTTGGCGGCAGGGGGGCCTATGCCTCCAGGGGCGCTCACGGTAGGTGAGTGGTATCTCTTTATGCAGGCTATGGGTTATTTCTGGTTCCCGATGGTGGGGATCGCCTCGTTCTGGAGCCAGTTTCAGGACGGGCTTTCTGCGGCCGAGCGCGTCTTTGCCCTGATTGATGCCGAGCCTCGGGTCATTCAGCGCGACCATCGCCCTGTGCCCAAGCTTAAGGGCGAAGTAGAGTTTCGCCATGTGCGGCTGAGCTATACCGGCCAGGAGGTGGTGTTGCCCGATTTCTCGTTGAGGATAGAGCCGGGGGAAAGGGTGGCTTTAGTAGGACATACCGGCTCGGGCAAAACCAGCGTGGCCCGTTTGCTGGGCCGTTTTTACGAGTTTCAGGGCGGCGAGATCCTCGTGGATGGGCACGATATTCGCACCTTTGATCTGGCCCAGTATCGTCGCCAACTGGGATTTGTGCCCCAGGTGCCCTTTTTGTTCTCGGGCACTGTATTGGATAACATCCGTTACGGCGAGCCGGAAGCTACAGATGAGGAAGTTGAGAGGGCCGCGAGCCAGGTGGGCGGCGGAGATTGGCTGAACGATCTGCCCGATGGCCTGCAGACCGATGTGGGCGAACGCGGCTCGCGGCTTTCCATGGGCCAGCGGCAGCTCGTCGCCCTGGCGCGTGTGCTCTTGCGCAATCCGGCCATCTTTATCCTGGATGAAGCCACAGCCAGCATTGATCCCTTTACCGAGGCACAGATCCAGGAGGGTTTGGAGCTGGTGATGCGCAATCGCACTTCGTTGATCATTGCCCATCGTCTCTTTACGGTGAGGAGCGTGGATCGCATCATCGTCATGCGCGAAGGGCGAATCATTGAGGAGGGCAACCACGCTTCGCTGCTGGCACAGGGCGGACATTACGCTGAGCTCTATAACACCTACTTCCGCCACCAATCCCTAGACTATATTGAGAGTGCCAAGCGATTGTCTGTCTAGGATAAGCCGTTGCGCAAGGGGTTCTCAAGCCAGGTCCCTGGGCGTCAGCGCTGGGTGTGCTGCCCCGATCAGTAACAAGAGGAGCGATACCTAAGTGCTTTCCCGAGGTGTAAACGCCGGCCTCGGTGCTGTGGCCCCTCCGCTGAGGCTTTCAAGGTAGCAACGATAGGCATCGCCGACTGTCTGGATTTCCCAAGCGCTCTCGAAGGGAATAGAGACGCCGAGCTCTTCGAGACGCAGCATCATGGAGGCCAAGGCCAGCGAGTCAACTTGCAGATCCTGAACGAAGGAGGCCTCCGGCTTGAGCTTGTCCGGTGGAAGCATAAGCTCTTCGGCCAAAAGGGCCTGGAATTCCTCAAATGAGAGCGGAGCATTAGGTAGGTTGGTCATCGTTCTGTAACTCCTTTAGAGCGATCTCCCGCAGCTTGTACTTCTGCGGCTTGCCGGTTGAGGTGCGGGGGAATTCTTCCACGATGCGCACGTACTGGGGGATTTCATAAGCCTCCAAGCTCGCACGGCAATGCGCCAGGATATCTTTCTCTCCCAGCGAGGCCCCCACTTCGGGGATCACGAATGCCCATACACTCTCTCCACCGAGCGGATCCGGCACACCGACCACCGCTGCCTCGCGCACGCCGGGCAGGGCACTGATGTGAGCCTCAAGCTTGGCGGGGTGGATGTTCTGCCCGCCACGGATGATCATATCCTTTTTGCGACCCACGATACGGATATAGCCCTCGGCATCCATCACGGCCAGGTCGCCCGTATACAGCCAGCCTTGCTCATCTACAACCTCGCCGAGATTATGGCGATCTCCAAAGTACCCTAACATGAGGCCCTCGCCGCGACAAGCGAGCTCTCCGACTGAGCCGGGGGGTAGGGGTTGATGATCTTCGTCAACGATCTTGATCTCTATGCCCGGCATCGGTTGACCGACCGTCTCGGCCTGTCGGGAAGGGGAATCCTCCAGGCTGGTTGCGGCGATTCCCCCGCCAACTTCCGTCAGGCCGAAGCCGATGTGCACGGCGCAACCGAAGCGGCGGCGGATCTCGCGGGCCAGTTCTGGCGGGCAGGGCGCTGCACCAGTAGCGCAGATGAGCAAGGAGGAGTAGCGGTAGCGATTGAATTCCCGGCTGCGCATCATGGCCACATAAGCCATGGGTACGGCGATCAAGATGGTCACTCGCTCTCGTTGGATGGCTTCCAGGGCATGTACAGGGTGAAAACGAGGCAAAATCACGAGTTTGTCGCCCATGAGGAGTGCCTGAAGCATAGCCTCGAGGCCGGCAATGGTGTGAAAACCGTTCGTGGACAAAAAGACTTGTTGTCTGCCGGCTGCTGCCAGTAAGCGCAGCCCATAGCGCACAAAGACGCGGATCCAACGATTTAAGAGCTTGAGGTTGGGCCAGGTCATCCAGGTCTCGCGCAACTTGAGGCTGGCCACAACCGGCGCGATAAGGCTGCGATGGCTGTGCATGATCCCCTTGGCCCTTCCGGTTGTTCCAGAGGAGTAGAGGATCGCCAGAAGGTCCCGACAGTTCACTTGGATCATCAAGTCCTCAGGAGAAGGGCTGGCGTCCAGCATGGCGCGAAACGACATCTCTGCGTTTTGGGGGGCATCGGTGACCAGCACATGATGCAAGGAGGGTAGCTCTTTCTGCAGAGCACGGAGCGCCTCCAGGCCCTCCGGCACTTCGAGGTCAGATGAGGTGATAACCAGCTTGGGCTGTAGCTCTCGCAGAAAGCCCTCCATCTCGTGGCGACGCAAACGGGGAGGCAAAGGGGCGATAACGGCACCTAAGAGGGCTGTGGCGAAGAAGACGTACACGAACTCCGCGGTTGACCACAATAGCGTGGCGATGCGATCTCCTTGACCTATGCCGAGTTCGCGTAGCGAATAGGCCAGCGCACGGACGCGCTGAAGAAGCTTTTGGTAGGTTATCCTTTCTTCACCCGCTACAAGGGCCACGCGCTTTGGGAAGCGAGAGGCAACTCTCTCCAGGGCCTGTCCCATCGTCATGTTGCTCGTTAGTTGCCCTTGTCCGCTCATCTTCCCCCCTTGACCGAGACGCTAAAAGAACAGTTGGTATAGCCGGTAATGCTTGTAACGCTCTGCCCCCAGCCTTTCGGCCAAGCGGACCACGGTGGGGTTATTCTCAGAGGTCAAAGAGCCTTCCAGCCAACGATAGCCCTTGCGGATCGCTGCTTGGACTGCCTCCAGGTACAGCAGCACGTCAATGCCCCGATGTCTGTACTCCTCAAGCACTCCCAACAATTTGAAGCTGACCACATCAATACGGCGGCTATACCACCATAGCTTGAACCAACCGCAAGGGAAAAGGCGGCCATTTAGACGCCAAAGGACCCGATTGAAATCGGGTATGGCGACCAAGAAGCCCACGGTTTTCCCCTCTGCTTCGGCAAACAAGGCAAGATCGGCATCTATCAGCGGGCGCATCTGATCGGCAAAACGGCGGAACTCGTCAGCGCTGATAGGCACGTACTCGGGAAGGTGTTGGAGGGTGGCATTAAACAGCTTGTGTACCAGGGCGACCTCATTATCCCAGTCTTCCAAGCGGACCTTGCGGATGCGCACCCACCCCTTTTCGCTCGCCGCCTTGAAAACGCGCAGAAGCTCCGGTGGGACGGCCTCTAAGTTGGGCCCTAGCTTGGACAGATCCACGCGCCAGGCGTAGCTGTCGCGGTATTTTTGCAAGCCATAGCGCTCCAAGAACGTCTGATAGTAAGGGGGTGTATGGGCCTCTAGCATGGC
>DAOTVR010000477.1:0-7827 GCA_034436315.1 Anaerolineae bacterium | reverse complement strand
CGGGCGCCCTGCTCGCGCAGGCGAGCCATAGCCGCGCGGATATCGGGCACCTCGATACAGAGGTGATGCAGCCCCTCGCCGCGCTTCTCCAGAAACCGGGCTACGGCGCTCTCGGCGCTCAGGGGTTCCAGAAACTCGATCTCCACCTCGCCCAAGGGAAGGAAGCCCACCTTCACACCTTGCTCCGGCACGACCTCCACCCGCTCCAGCCTGAGGCCCAACCCTTGGACATAGAGGCGGGCAGCCTGCTCAATGCTCCTCACCGCGATGCCCAGATGATCCATTTTGCTCATAGGGAAGAGGATCCTTTTTGCGATACACCATGCCTTGAAAGATCGCCACGAGCTCATCCGCCTCGTCTTTTATCTCCACCGTGTAGGTGGCCAACCTGGGGCTCAGCGAGGTCTCGCGGGCCTCGGCAACCAGCACCCCGCCCGTCGCCGCCTTCACATACGAGATGTTCACGTTGATCCCCACAGCCACAGTGCCGTGGGAGTTGGAGGCCACGGCGAAAGCGAAATCCGCCAGGGCAAAGATCGCCCCGCCGTGAACCGTCCTGATCGTGTTCAGGTGGCGCTCCTGAACGACCAGCCTGGCTTTGGCCCTCCCTTTAGAGACCTCCAACAACTCCACGCCCACGTGCTCGGCGAAACGATCCCGTTTGAAGTATGTGGCGATATCCTCCATATTTTACACCTATCCCTCGCTCATCGTGAGGCCAGACACCCCGGCGCCTTCACGGTCACACGACCACCACCGCAGCAGAATCTCCAGATCCTCGGCGAGCATATTGGGGTTATCGCGGGTGTAGATGCCGATGCAGACGGCGTCAAAGGGGCGCATATGCTGCGCAGCATAGGCCAAGGCTTCGGCGGGGTTATGCCGCCCGGCGGCGAGGACCTTGTAATGGATCACCGGTCGGCTCAGCCGCTGGATCAAGGCTACGCGCTCCGCACGATCCTCTTCCGCGTATCTCTCCACCGCCTCGGGATCATGATGGGGCACGTCCTGGCGCGGGGAGGGGTTATAATAGCTGACCATGTAAAAGTCCAGCTCCAGGTTGCCCTCCGCCCAGATAAAGTCGGCGGGCATATGTCCGGCGATGCCCACGGGGATGCCCGCCGACTTGACGACCTCGGCAAAGGCGTGTAGCTCGTCGTAGCGCTCGTGAGCGATGTAATGATCTACGATCCCCCCATGGAGGTAGCACGCCGAGGCCCCGTGATCCAAACAATAACGCGCCCCCGAAACCGCCGTCTCGGCTTTGGAGTCGGTCTGGGCGATCCAGCGCATGGTGCCTCCCTCGGCCCAATAGCGCCGCAACACACGGGTGATGTGCTCGTCGCCACGACAAAGACAGGCGTTCAAGCCCAACGATTCGGCCTGGAAGAGCGTCTCCACGATGCGCTCATCGGTATACCAGGCGAGCATCTCGGCGTTGCGCGCCCGCGACTGATGCGAAAAGCCGCTGAAGGGGTTCCCGCCGATGATCAGCCGCGAGACGTCCAATCCTCCCAGCTTGATCGTAGGCACCTGCATGGTCATAGCCTCTCTTGCCACCTGCTAAAACGAAGTAGAATCAAGGGAAATCACCCAGAGAACACAGAGGAGACGCAGAGATGCGCAGAGGCTTTTTATCTTGTTTTTCCCTGCGCTCTCCGCGGTTAATCCCCTTTTCTCTACGTGACGACGAACTAGCGCCGAACGGCGACGGTGATCTCGGCACCGGCCAGCTTGAGCTGCTCGCGCCGATCCCATGGACGGCCATCGTCGGCCAGCAAAAGCTGGGTGCAGAGCGTCTCCTCGCAGAGATACGGCTCAAAGGCGTTCACCGCCGCGCGGATATCCTCGTCCAGCCCGAAGAGGCCCACGGTGATGCGCTCGTCCAGGCGATAATCCGCCTCCTTGCGCAAGGTCTGCACGTGGCGCACGATATCGCGCACCAGGCCCTCATGGCGGAGGGTCTCGTCGATCTCCAGGTCAAGCACGACGACGATGTCGCGCTGGGCCTCGGCGGCGTAGCCCTCTTTGGCCTGGTAATGGACGGTGATCTCTTGGGGCGAGAGGATCCAAGCATCGTTCCCGGCGATGCGCACCGAGCCATCGGGCAAGGTCTCAAATTGCCCTGCCCTGGCCGCGGCGACGATCTTGGGCGTATCTCCGCGAAAGCGCGGGCCGATGACGCGCTGATCCACCACGCCGAAGGGCCTGGCATATTCATCGGTATTGGCCAGAAGCACCGCGCGTTTGACGTTGACCTCATCGCGAATCAACTCCAGGTCGCTTTCGCTCAAGGGCGTGCCCGTGCGCACGAAAACCTGGCGCAAGGGCTGGCGCACCTTGATCTGCCGGGTCGCCCTCAAGCCCAGGGCGATGGCCACGATCTCGCGCACGGTGGCCATGCGCTTCAGGAGAGCCTCTTCAATGGCCCCCTCGGCCGGCTCGGGCCAAGGCTCCAGGTGCACCGACTCCTTGCCGGTGAGGTTCTTGTAGATCACCTCGCAGACGAAGGGGATGAGCGGCGCGGCGACCTTGCTAAGCGTGACCAGGGTCTCGTGTAGGGTCTCGTAAGCGGCGCGCTTGTCGGCATCATCCCCCGAACGCCAGAAGCGCCGTCGCGAGCGGCGGATATACCAGTTGGTCAGGGCGTCCACAAAGTTACTGATCAAAGAGACCGTCTCGCGAATGTCGTAGGCGAGCATGGCCGCCTTGACCTCTTGGGATAACTTGGCCACCAGCGAGAGGATCCAGCGATCCAGCTCGCTCTTGGGCGCTGGCGCGGCCGCCGGATCGGGCCGCCAGCCATCCAGCTCAGCGTAACGCGTCAGGAAGCTGAAGGCGTTCCAGAGGGGGATGATCACGTTGCGCATGGCGTCGCGCACGCCCTCCTCCAGGAAGGGCACGTCCTGGTTGGCGATCACCGGGCTGGACATGAGGTAAAGGCGCAAGGCGTCGGCCCCGTATCGGCTGACCACGTCCATCGGGTCAGGGTAATTCTTCAGGCGCTTGCTCATCTTGCGCCCATCGGCGGCGAGCAGGTTGCCGTGCACGATGCAATTGGAGAAGGGCGGCTTGTCAAAGAGCAGCGCGCTCAACACCACGAGGGTGTAGAACCAGCCGCGCGTCTGGGCGATGTACTCCACGATGAAATCGGCGGGAAAGTTCCTCTCAAACCACTCGCGGTTCTCAAAGGGGTAATGCGTCTGGCCATAGGGCATACTGCCCGATTCAAACCAGCAATCCAGCACATCGGGCACGCGGCGCATGGTCCCGCCGCACTTCTCACAGGCCCAGGTGAGGTCGTCAACGTACTGGCGGTGTAGGTCGGTGATGCCCTTACGCCCCGATTTCTGTTCCAACTCGGCGATGGAGCCGATGGCCTCGGTGTGCTTGCACTGCTCGCAGCGCCAGATGGGCAGTGGCGTGCCCCAATAGCGGCTGCGAGAGATGGCCCAGTCGCGGGCGTTAGCCAGCCAGTTGCCGAAGATGCCGTCCTTGATGTTGCTCGGATACCAGTTGATCTGCGCGTTGGCCCGCAGCAGCTTATCGCGGTGCGCGGAGACGCGCACATACCAGGAAGAGACGGCGCGATAGATCAAGGGCGTATCGGTGCGCCAGCAGTGCGGGTAGGCGTGGGTGATCGTCTTGGAGGAGAAAAGGCTTCCCGCCCGCTTGAGCTGTTCCACGATGAGCGGGTTGGCCTCAAAGACATTGACCCCCACATAGTCGCTGACCGGCTCGGTGAACGCCCCGGCATCATCCACCGGGTTGACCAGGGGGAAACCCTTGAGCTTGCTCAGGTTAAAGTCGTCCTCACCGAAGGCCGGGGCGATGTGCACGATCCCCGTGCCATCCTCATCGGAGACAAAGTCGGCCACATGCACGCGGAAGGCGCCCTGCGCCTTTTTGTCCTTGAAATAGGGCAGGAGCGGCTCATACGTGCGATTCTCCAACGCATCGCCCTTGAACTTGGCGAGGATGGTATAGCTCCCCGGCTCAAAGTGCTGCTCCAGGAGCCTTTCCCCCACGATGTAACGCACGGGATGACCATCCTCATGGCGCTCCAAGAGCACATAGTTGATCTCGGCGCTGACGGCCAGGGCCATGTTGCTGGGAAGGGTCCAAGGCGTGGTCGTCCAGGCCAGGATATACGTCGGCACCTCTTCGCCATCCAGCCTGAACTTGACCGTGACCGAGGGATCCGTGCGCTCGCGGTAGGCGTCGTCCAGCGTGGCCTCAAAGTTAGAGAGCGGCGTCCCCAAACGCCAGGAAAAGTGCACCACCTTATAGTCCTCGTAAATCAAGCCGCGATCCCAGAGCTGCTTGAAGGCCCACCAGACCGACTCCATGAAGGTGGTATCCATGGTCTTGTAGTCGTTGTCAAAATCCACCCAGCGACCGATGCGGGTGATGACCTTGCGCCATTCCTCGGTGTAGCGCAGGACGATGCTCCTACAGGCGTCATTGAAGCGGGCGATGCCGTAGGCCTCTATATCGGGGCGGCCGGCCAAGCCGAGCTGATTTTGGATCTCAAACTCAATGGGCACGCCGTGACAATCCCAGCCCCAACGCCGTTCAACGCGCTTGCCAAGCATGGTGTAAAAGCGAGGCACCACGTCCTTGATGATGCTCGTCAGGATGTGGCCATAATGGGGCAAACCTGTGGCGAAGGGGGGGCCATCGTAGAAGACAAAGCTGTTGCGCACGTCGCGCTCCTCCACCGAGCGCTCAAAGATGCGCCTCTCCGCCCAAAAGGCCAACACGGCACGCTCCAGGGAATCGAAATCCACCTCCGGCTCCACCGGATGAAAGGGCAAGAACAACTGACTGTAATCGCTCATGGTCTGGCTCACCTCACCAAGGCAAGGTAACAGAAAGCCCGTCCCCAAAAAGGGACGGGCCGATTGAACCCGTGGTACCACCCTTATTAGGCAACAATGCCTCTCTTAACGGGAGCGATCACTCCCGCGCCGTAGGTAACGGGCGGCGAGCCCCGGACAAGTCTACTCAGGCTCTGGGGCAACAGCCCCGGCCCTTTCGGTTGCCGGCTCAGGAGGGATTTTCAATTGAGAGTGCGTGCCCGCTTTCCACCTACCGCGGGCTCTCTGGACGCCTGGCCCAATCTACTCGTCTCCGTCACAGCCATTATCGGAAAGTATAATCCCTTTAGCGAGAATTGGCAAAGTCAACGGCTGCGCCCTACAAGCCCTTTCTCTCGCGCCTCGCTATAGAGCATCCTCCGCGTGACAATGTACCACTGGGCGATCGTGCGAAACCGATCGCTGGAGTTGATCATCGGTCCAACCTGCACGCCGCGCACACGCGTGTCCACAGCATAGTTATAGACCGGCTGATAAAGCAAGATGGAGGGCACATCGCTGGCGAAAAGCTCTTGGAAGCGGCGATACGAGTCGGCGCGTTGCGCCTTATCGGTCGTCGCGCGCGCATCCTGCAAGAGCAGATCGGCCTCCTCGCTGATATAGTTGGCAAAGTTCAGCCCGTTCTCGTTGGCCTGGCTGGAGTGCCAATAAGGATAGGGATCGGGATCCGGCGGCAGGTTCTGCCAGCCTCCCAGGACGGCGTCGTACCGCCGTAACCGCAACCTCTGCCCGACCAGCTCCTCCCAGCCAACCGCCTCGGGCGTGGCGCGGATGCCGACGGCCGCAAGTTGCGCGCTGATCTCCTGGATCAAGCGCACGCGCACAGGATCGTCGTCATTGGTGGCTAACGTGAATTCAAGCTTGAGGGAGCCGCGCTCGCGCACGCCGTCCCGGTTATCATCAAACCACCCCGCCTCTTCCAAGAGATCTCTGGCCTTGCGAGGATCGTAGCGGTACTGCTGGACCCCTGGGGCATAAGCCCAGGAGCTGGGCATAATAGGACTATGGATCACGATGCCCTGGCCGTTGAGGATGTCATCCACAAGCTTTTGACGGTTCAAGGCCCACATCATCGCCTGGCGCACAGCCCGATCCTGGAAGATGGCTCGGCTCAGGTTCAGGAAGACCAGGTTGTACCCCGAAAGCGGCGCGGTATAGAGCGTCAGGGAGTCATCTTCCCGGACGGCCTTGAGATACTCGGGCAGGACGCGGGCGATGCCCATCACTTCGCCGCGCTTTCTGGCCTCAAACACGGAAGGCTCATTGGGATAGAAGATGAACTCCAGGCGTTCCAGGTAAGGGCGAGGGCGGTAGAAATCGGGAAAAGCCACCAGCAGAAGGCGCTGAGCGCTCACCTCAGCCACCTTGAACGGCCCCGTCCCTACAGGAGAGGCGTTGAATTTGCTTTCCCCCAGGGCCTTGACGGGCACGCTGCCGAGGATGTGCGCGGGCAGGATGCCGATCGTCGTATAATCCAAGAAGGGCGCAAAGGGCTCGCGCAGGGTAAAACGCACGGTATAGGCATCCACTTGTTCCACCACGACGCTACGCCACATATCGGCCAGGAAGGACGGCCCTTGATAATCGGGATGTTGCATGGCGTTTATGGTGAACACCACGTCGGCGGCGGTGAAGGGAGCGCCGTCGTGCCACACCACATCCTGTCGGAGATAGAAGGTGTAGACCGTCCCCCCTTGGGTCACCTCCCAACGTTCGGCCAGATCGGGGACGATCTCCCCCTTCTCGTCGCTGCGCGTCAGGCCGGTGAAGATGAGCGCCACCAAGTCCTGATCCACCGGATTGGATTGACAGAGGATGGGGTTGATCATCTGGGGATTGCCGGCCACGCCCTCAATATAGGTCCCCCCAAAGTCGGGGACCATCACGGTGGTCACGTTGAGGGCCAGATAGCCCATGGCCGCGACCAGAAGGAAGATGGCTAAAAGGGCGATGATAACCTGCAGGCGAATGCGCCCCATGACAGGAGCCCCCTCATCCTTACGATTGCAAGAGGACGCTAAGGAGAGAGGTCACAAAGAACACCACCGCCAACACGATCGTCAAATTAAAGAGCGTCTTTTCCACTCCCCGGCGGGTCCTGTAGATGGCGCTATCGCTGCCGAACATCCGCCCCAGGCCGGCGCTACGGCTCTGGATCACCGTGAGGACAATCAGCGCGATGGAGATGATGATCTGCACGATGTTCAGGTATACGGCCAACGGAAGAGCCTCCTCATGATAGCTGGGGATCGGGCCGGAATCATGGCCCGATCTTAACAGGCCCGATTATAGCACGGCAAGGCACTTATCGCAAGCGCAGCGATTCCAAGCTTCCCTACGCGAAGGTTCAACCGCGAAGCACACACCGGCGGGCCGCGATTTGGCGCCGGTAAAGCTTCGGACTAGAATATGTGAGATGGAAACTGAAAATATTTTTCAAAATCAGGACCTTCAGGTGGCCTCAACGGGCGAGCGCCTGTTGCGCGCCTTGATTGAGGCCGGGTACTCTAATACGTACCCGCGCCGGGTGGTGATCCAGGCCATCGCCAGTGCGGGGGGCTGTTTTAGTCCCTTTGAGATCCTCGAGCTCGGCCGATCATGGCATGCCCACTTGGGCCTCACGACGGTCTACCGCACCTTGGACCTTTTGGCCTCGCTGGGCTTGGTGCATAAGGTCCACCATGAAGAGGAGGGCTGTCATTCGTACGCCTTGGCGGATAAAGCCCACGAGCAACGCATCGTCTGCGAACGCTGCCATCGAGCGGAGGTGTTTGAGGGGCACGATCTTCAAGCCCTGTTAGAGGCCATCGGCCAAGAGACGGGCTATCACATCAAAGGGCATCGCCTTGAAGTCTTTGGCGTATGCCCGAACTGCCAAAAATAGCCGGTGACCTTTAGACAAAGGAGGGGGCGTATGATAAGAAAGTTTGCCTTGACGATCATCCTA
>DAOTVR010000476.1:0-5306 GCA_034436315.1 Anaerolineae bacterium | reverse complement strand
GAGCGCTACGACCGAGAGAAGGTCATCGCCATGCTAGAAGAGTACGGGGTGCCGGCCCGGCCCTACTTTAAGCCCATCCATCTGCAGCCCTACTACATGGAGACCTTCGGCTATCATCCGGGGATGTTTCCGGTGACGGAGCGCATCTCCAAGACGACCCTGGCCCTTCCCTTCTTCAGCACGATGAGCGAAGAACAAGTTGATTACGTTTGTGAGGCGTTGCAAGCCGCCCTTGCAAAGGGCTAGTTGCCACAAGAGGTCACGATGAAAACGACAAAAGGGAGCGTAAAGGGTCTGATCATTTGTTCTGTCTTGTTCATTGCGTGTGCGGTCATCGCATGGGGCCTGAGCCTGTGGTCCGGTTCGGTTATAGCCCATGGGCCTGGCAGCCTGATAGCACGGCTATACCTTCCTTTCATCCGAGGCGCGTCCCGACCCGCACATACGCTGACGCCCACCCGCACGGTAACCCGTTCTCCCTCACCTACACCAACCACCCGGCCCAGCGGGCGTCGTCCTTGGCCCGATACCAGCGCCGGGATCCATGTCTTTAACGACCAACTTGCAGATTACGTGAATGATGCCCAGTTCCGCTTCGCGGCCACTCATTACGCCGGCGCCCAGAAGATGACCCGCTCCGCTGCCGACCGGCTGCGGGCGATCAACCCCAACTTCCTCATCCTCCATTACCGCTTGGGGCATGCTCTAGGCTACCGGGAGGTTGAGAATGATTGCCAGCCCACCGGAGAATGGCTGCGCATTATTGAGGGCGACTGGTGGGTACAAGAGTGGCCCGGCGATGCTAACATGCGCGAGAACTGGTTTTATCACTGGCCCGAGGCCGGTACCACGCGCGTGCTCTATTGCCTGAACGGCTGGTATCTGGCCGAGCTGAACGATAGCGCCTGGCGCACCTGGTGGCAGGCCGAAGTGCTGCGCCAGGTTCGCGCCAACGACGATGATGGCGTGTTCATGGATAGCCTGAGCGTGCCCAACTACCTCGGCGCGGAGTACTATAGCCCCGCCTTGCCGCCTATGGATGAGGCCTTTGAGCGCGCCTGGGCCACGCGCATCACCACCTGGCTGAGCTGGCTGCAGACCCAACCCCTGGGCGATTACTATATCGTGCCCAACGTGGGCGGCTGGATCAACACCCGCGATCCGACGGACTATTCGCCAGCGGACGGCGTGATGATCGAGGGTTTTGCCCTAGAGGCCGATCAAAGCCCACATGGGTTGGAGGATTGGATCCTGGAGATAAATCGCGCGCTGGGGCTGATCGCGCGGGGCAAAGCGGTCATCGCCCAGACCTACGTTGGCGGCTCCCAGGAGCGCATGTACGCCCTGGGTAGCTACCTGCTCATCAAGGGCAGCCGCACCTATCTCAACATAGAGGTCAGCGATGTGCCCGAATGGTGGCCGGAATATGACATCCCTATCGGCCGGGCGACGGAATCGGCGGGCACGAACATCGCCAACTTGTATGATAGCGCCAACCGGGTCTACCGGCGCGACTTTGATAACGGCTTTGTGCTCGTCAACCCCACCAATCCCTGGGATGGCACGGGGATAACGCGGGTGGTGAATCTGGGCGGCACGTACTACCTCGCTCGGACGAACGGCGGAGGCGAGGTGCCTGAATCGGGCGTGCCCACGGGGTCGGTCAGCTATCAGGCCGTCACCCAAGTGACGCTTCCACCCTTCACCGCGGCGGTGTTGCTCAATGCTCGGCCATGAAAGATATATGTCTCCAACTGACGCCGAAGCCATCGCCCTGCTTACGGAGATGGTTAGCCTCTATAGCCCCTCCACCCAGGAGCACGAGGTAGCCCGGCTTATCGTGGAGACGATGGCCCGCTGGGGGTACCAAGCGGAGACCGACCCGGCGGGCAATGCCGTGGGCTACCTCGGCAAGGGTGAGCCTGAGGTCGTCCTCCTAGGGCATATGGACACCGTCCCCGGCGAGATCCCAGTGCGCCGTGAGGGCGATCTCCTCTATGGGCGGGGCACGGTGGATGCCAAAGGGCCGCTGGCCGCCTTCATCGTCGCCGTGGCCAGGGCCGCAGCCGAGGGCGCCCCGATCAGGATGGCAGTGATCGGCGCGGTAGAGGAAGAATGCGCCAGCTCCAAAGGAGCCTACTACGTGGCCGAGGTCTATCGCCCCGCTTATGCCGTCATCGGCGAACCCAGTGGATGGAATCGGATCACCTTGGGATATAAAGGTCGCCTGCTCGTGGATTATATCCTGGAGCGCCCCGTGTCACACACCGCGAGCCGAGAGCGCAGCGCCTGCGAGGAGGCTGTGGATTACTGGCTGCGACTGCGCGAGTGGGCAGAAGCCTTCAACCGCGACAAGAGCTCGCGCTTTGATACGCTGGACCCTTCGCTGCGCAGTATCTCATCAACGAGCGACGGCCTGCACGAGCGTGTGGAGATGCACATCGGGTTACGCCTTCCCCTGGGCCTGGATACCGAGACCCTCCTGAAAGAGCTAGAGGCCTGGCGCGGACCGGCCATTGTGCGCACTTACGCCCGTGAGCAACCCTTCCGCGCCGAGAAGAGCAATCCCCTTACCAGCGCTTTCCTTTCGGCCATCCGCGCCGAGGGAGGTAGACCGGCCTTCGTCACCAAAACGGGCACGTCGGATATGAATGTGCTAGGCCCTCGTTGGGGTTGCCCCATCGTAGCCTATGGCCCAGGCGATTCGTCCCTGGACCATACGCCAGACGAACATATCTCCCTCAGCGAGTACCTTGCCGCGATTCGCGTGCTCACTCGCGCGCTCAAAAGGCTCGCCGGGTTAACCCTTTGAGCTCCACGATGACAAGCGAGCGGGCTTTCGTGCCCTATGATGCGGGCACTTTCTCCGGTATCACGGCCAATAGGCGCTCTACCAACGGCGCGAATTCAGAGGCTGGGTACTCTTCTAAACGGCCGCTGTCGCCCAAGGTAGCGATCTCCGGCCTGATGGGCAGCCGCCCCAGAAGCGGCACGTGCAGGTTATTGGCCAACTCGGCCGCATAACTCGGCCCAAAGACCTCGATCTCTCTACCACAATCGGGGCAACGGACATAGCTCATGTTCTCAATTAGGCCCAAAAGGGGAATGCCCAATTGGCTAGCCATAGAAGAGGCCTTGCGCACCACCATGCCCGCCAGGCTTTGCGGCGTGGTGACCAAGATGATGCCGTCTAAGGGGATGGCCTGCATCACCGTCAGTGAGGCGTCAGATGTCCCTGGCGGCAGGTCCACGATAAGGTAATCCAAATCCCCCCAAACTACATCCCCCCAGAATTGCTTGATCGCCCCGCTGATCAGCGGCCCACGCCATATGACTGCCTGGTTAGGATCGGCGAGAAACAGATTGATGGAGATGATCTTGATGCCGCCGGGCGATTCTACGGGTTGAATCCCAAGTGGGCTCGCCAACGGGCGCACCTGTTCGCGCAAGAGCATCTTGGGGATGCTAGGGCCGGTGATATCGGCGTCTAAAAGGCCCACCGTGTATCCCTTGCGGCGTAGCGCTATCGCCAGGAGCGCCGCCACGGAGGACTTGCCCACCCCTCCCTTGCCGCTCAGGACGGCGATCACGTGTTTAATACAATTGAAAGCCGCCGCCGAGCCCTGATCCTCTTGGTGTCGGCCAAAGGCGGCCGCCTTCTCCGCCGAGGTCATCTCGCGGGTGTTGATGATCACCTCACGCACTCCTTCAAGCTGCAAGAGCCGTTGACGCGCGTCCTCCTGGATGCGTCCCCTCAAAGGACAGGCCATCGTGGTCAAAGCCAAAGTGAAGCTCACCACGCCATCCTCTAGGGTCAGGTCGTGGACCATGCCCAGATCCACAATGCTGCGGTTCAGCTCGGGGTCCATCACTTGATTCAACGCTTCCCAAACTGCCTTGGTATCGGTCATCGCGATCTCCTTGATGAACATGGATATAGAAAACACCGCGAGGCGGAAAAAGCTCTCGACGATCTTTTCACCTCATGAGTTATGATAGCCCAAACGAAGGTCAGAAGCTAGGACTTTTGTCACACATGTTTGACGGGCTAGAAGCAGGACAGTAGAATCGCAATATCATTTGTCATCACTCACGTGTTATCTTAGGGAGAAAATGCGCGGTTTGGCTCTGACCCTGGCTTTGGCGCTTCTTCTTTGGCCTGGACTTTTAGCAGGAGCGCATCCCCAACGCTTTGCTTTTCCAGAGAGCCCAGCGCAAGGGCGGCTGGTGGTCTTTGAGTCTTTCATGACCTTCGGCTGAGGTAGCTGTGTGGTCCCCGGTCGGGTGATCGACGAGCTTGCCCAAGAATACGCTTATAGGCCCGTTGTTTTTGTAGAGCAGAATGCCTGGGCACCGCTAGGAGAACGCCAGTCGCGTTTTTACGCGGCCTGCACAGCGTCCTGCTACGATACGCCCCAAGTGATGGTAAGTAGCGGCCACCAGTGGGCTAGCGGAGAGGTGGATTACCACGCGGAGTACAGCAGGATGGTTGAGGAGGAGCTAGCCCGTCCACCTCAGGCAGAGATAGAGGCGCACTACGTTCGTATTGGGCAGCGCATTCGCGCCGACATCCGGGTAAAGAACCTCAGCGAGGTCATCCTCTCCCCAGAGAACGAGGCTACGGTGCACCTTATCATCTACGAGGATAAGCATGTGGGCCAGACGGGGCGCATCGTCCGAGCCGCCCCTTGGGTGGAGATCACCACCGATCTTATGCCGGGAGCCACGATGACCTTCACCTTGGAAACCCCCGATTTAAGTGGCGTGGACTGGGCCAAATTACATGGTGTCGCCCTGGTGGACTATCGCCCTGGAGGCGAATCCGGCCCCTACGACATGCTGCAGGCCGTCTTCGCTAGCCCGATAACGCACCGGGTTTACTTGCCTTTCGCACAACGTTAAAAAGAATGCCTCTGTGCAAGCCGAGCTTGTACAGAGGCATTCTGCAACAGCAACAAATTCTTAGACACAAACCAACTTTTCGGTACTGCTTAAATCAGCACCGACATTGGAAGATCGTCGCTGAGGCTGCTTCTTCCTAGGCCTTGAAACTTGGCTCAAGGATCATCAGGCTCATTTGGGTTTGCCGAACAGCTTGCTCAAGATGCCACCCTTCTTTGGCTGAGCTTGAGCTGTTGGTTTCGCCTCCGCTTTGCCCATCAAGCTAGCACCACATACAGAACAATGCCTAGCATCAGGCGGGTTACTGCCACCACACTTGGGGCAAGTGACGAGTTGGGTCAGCCCTTCAACCTTTCTCTCTGCCATGGGATCATTCCCCCTTTCGAGAGCACCCCGAACCCCTC
>DAOTVR010000475.1:0-3375 GCA_034436315.1 Anaerolineae bacterium | reverse complement strand
GTCTATCGTCTGGGTTGCGCAAGATGAGGCGCACCCGCTCCAGGCGGTCCAAGTCTTCCCCGATGACCCAGCCCTGATCGTGGCGCCCCAGGGCCACCTCATACCAGCCCCGCAGGCGATCGTAACGCACTTCTAGCGGCCCCTGATAGGGGGCGATCCCCTCGGCCCGCAGCTCTTCCCCGCCGAGAGGCCTCGTCTCTTGGGCCACGGCATCCCGACAGGCGGCCAAGGCGTCCCGCGCCACGGGCATAAGGGCCAGGCCCAAGTTGAGCTCTTGAGCAGGCTTCTCCGACCGGCCATAGACGCGCCTTAAGCTGAACTCCGGCCCGCTCGGCCCATCATAAACCGACCACCGAGAGTCATCGCCCGGGCTGGGGTTGAGCAAGAGAATGCCCCCGGCTCGGCGGCCTTCTCCGAAAAGGCAAAGGGCCGCCGGCGACCCACCCTCCTCGCCGCCCTGTGAGGATAGATAGAAGGGCGCGACCTGGCGCAGCGCGGGATCTAACACCAGGTGTAGCTCCGCCTCTTCCACCACCTGTCCCTTTGCCTCACTCAGGTGCAAGAGGAGCGCCGCCCGATCCGGCCAACAGACCAGCTCCAACCAAGCCTTGAGCCCCGCAAGCGGCTCCCCCGCCTCATCCTCAAACTCCAAGCCGAGCAGCTCCATGCGCTGCATGAACTTGCCGCTCTCAATGATGCGCGCGTTATCCACCGGCGGGGCGAAGCGCACGCTGCGATAGGTGCGCCCATCAACCTTGAGCACATACCACAGTTCCGCCGCCGGCAGGCTCAGCACCACGTCGTTATCCTGCGCCACGGCCTCGCCCTCAGGAAGGGGGTGGGCGATGGCCCCCAAATGGGTGAGGCTCGCCCGCTCCAGGTCCAAGGCCAGTCCGTAGCGGCTGGTCTGTACGCACAAGACGCGGTGTCCCTCCGGCGAGCGCCCCCGCCAACCGTAGGCCCACCACATGAAGGTGTAATCGGCAACGTTGCCCAGCCAGGTTGGCGAGAGGCCCCCGCTGCTTATCCTGCGCATCCAGATGGCCGCCATGGCGATGCCCCCCACGATGAGGACTGGAAGAATCACATAGAGCCATTTACGTCGCATTGGCAAGCATCCTTTGCCACATGGTCCTCACCTCGTCCCCCTGGCCCCCCAACGCGAGGATGAAGGCAAAAAGAATGAATGCCCCTCATCCCCAGCCCTTCTCCTAACATTGGAATAAGTTCATCCTTCATCCTTTCGAAGGGACGAGGGCCTAAAACGCGATGTATCCTCCACACACCGAGATACACTGCCCCGTCACATAGTCCGAAAGGTCGGTAACCAGGAATTCCACCACCTTGGCGCAATCCTCCGGCACCCCCAAACGCCGCAGGGCGATGCGTGGCTCCAAGATGGCGCGCGTCTCGGCGCTGGCGCGCCCCTGGGCGATGGCCCGCGAGGAGAGGATCCACGCCGGGGCGATGCAGTTCACGTTGATCCCATAGGGCCCAAGCTCCTGGGCGAGGATGCGGGTATAGTGGATCACCGCTGCCTTGGCCACCTTGTAGGGCATCCCGGAGCCATCCCAGCCGGTCCACAACCCGGCCTGCGAGCCGACGTTGACGATGCGCCCGTAACGCGCGCGCTTCATCGGCCCGCTGACGGCCTGGCAACAAAAGATCATGCTGTCCAGGTTGATGGCCATGATGTAGCGGTAATAATCCTCCTCGGCCTCTGAGGCCAGCGTGGATTTGGGCTGGCCCAAGGCTCCCCCGGCATTATTGACCAGGATATCCACCCGCCCGAAGGTATCCATGACCTGCTCCACCATGCGGAAGGCGGCCTCGCGCCGGCTCACATCGGCCTGGATGCCCAGCGAGCGCCGCCCCAGGGCCTCCACCTCGGCCATGACCGTCGGCGCGGTCAACTCCTCATCGTACTCCTTGGCCGCCTCAAGGTTGATGTCGTTGATCACCACATCGGCCCCCAGCCGCGCCAGGCGCAGCGCGTAGGCGCGCCCCAGGCCGCGAGCCGCCCCGGTGACGATGGCCACTTGTCCGTCCAACTTGCCCATTTGCCCTATGCCTCCTGAACACGTAATGCTCGCAAGCTCCGCATATCATAGCACATTCCCGGAACAAAGAAAACCCCGTTTGACGCCTTTCCCCGTCGGTGCTACCATTCGCCCCAGTTTTCACAACCTCAAGGAGGCCCAATCAAAGATCATGAAGATCACCGAGATCAGAACCGGCGAGGTCTGGGGACACGGTTATTCCTGCTTTGTGCGCATCTATACCGACGTGGGGCTGGTGGGCACGGGCGAGTGCATCCACGGCGGGGCGGGGATCCAGAACATCATCGCCTCCCTGGCCTCGCTCATCCTGGGTGAGGATCCCATGAACGTGGATCGGCTCTTTGAGAAGATGCGCCGCGCCTATGTCTTTGACGGCGCCTCGGCGGGACACCTGGTCACGGCGATGACCGGCATTGAGATCGCCCTTTGGGACCTGGTGGGCCGGGCGACCAAGCTGCCCGTCTATGCCCTCCTGGGAGGCAAGTTCCGCGATAGGATCCGCCTTTACGCCGATTGCCACGCCGGGGGCGACGATTCCCCTCAGGCCAACGCCGACAAGGCCAAGGAGGTGGTCGCAAAGGGCTTCACCGCGCTCAAGTTCGACCTGGACGAGCTCTCCAGCCCCCTCAAGTACGATCCCTTCAACCACACCGTCAACAACGCCGAGCTGGACGCGATGGTGGCCAAAGTGGCCGCCATCCGCGAGGCCGTGGGGCGCAACGTGGACCTGGCCATGGACCTCCATGGCCGCTACGATACCTCCTCCGGCATCCGCATCGCCAAGGCTCTAGAGCCGTACGCCCTCCTTTGGCTGGAAGAGCCGGTGCCGCCGGAGAATGTAGACGCCATGCGCGAGGTGAAGCGCTCTACCTCCACGCCCATCTGTGCCGGCGAGAACCTCTACCTGCGCTGGGGCTTTAAGGATCTGATAGAGAAACAGGCCGTGGACATCATCATGCCCGATTTGCCCAAATGTTGTGGGCTTTCGGAGGGGAAAAAGATCGCCAATATGGCCGAGGTCTATTACATCCCCATGGCCCCGCATAACGTCTGCGGGCCGCTGGGCACGGTGGCCTCCTGTCATTGTTGTGCGGCCATCCCCAATTTCCTGGTTCTAGAGTGGCATTGGCTGGAGCGCCCCCATTGGCACGAGTTGGTCCTGGCCGATCCACCCCTGATCCAGGATGGTTATATCACCTTGACCGACAAGCCCGGCCTAGGGGTAGAGCTGAACGAAGCGGCAGCAGAAAAGTACCTGCGGCCGGGGACGCGGCTGTTCGCCTGAGGCGAGGAACCGCATGAAGCGCCGAGCGCT
>DAOTVR010000474.1:0-2106 GCA_034436315.1 Anaerolineae bacterium | reverse complement strand
CATGCCTGGCGCCGCGGCTGAGGGCCTCCAAGCCCACGCTGCCCGTGCCCGCAAAGAGATCCAGCAAGGTGGCATCCTCAATCTGCCCGCCCAGGATATTGAAGAGCGCCCCCTTGACCCTGTCCGTGATGGGGCGCGTGCCCGTGCCCGGCACCGAAGCCAATTTGCGCCCTTTGGCCGATCCGGAGATGATGCGCATAGAACTCGCCTCGTGAAGGATAATTAAGTCTAGCACGCCTTGGGCAGGGGGTCAACTGAGCGGGCAGACCGTTGGAAGGCGGGGCGGGCTTTATAGCCGCTCTGAACACGCCGCTTCGGCCCGCTCCAGCGGCTCCACGTCGCGCAGCCGAGGGGAGAGGAAGGAAAGGCGAAATGCTGCTCCTTGTGTCCGGAAGGGGTGCGAGACGCAACCAGTTGGGGTTCCATCGGGCAACGGTCACGCGGGCACTATTTTTTTAAAAAAACTGGAAAATCCTTGACATCCAGTAGAATGGATGATATAATATAAATGAAGTTGTTATTTCGGCACGCGTGCCAGCCTTTGGTGGGGTTTCGCGTTGCTGGTAGTTGCAAGAAAGGAGGGCAAGCTATCTCGCGGCCAGCTACCGAGGCGCTCGTTAGGGGATAGGGACAAGGCGTTGTGTTCTAGGTAAGCGTAGAGTGAACAGGAGGTTCAATCATGTTCCGCAAGTTTCGCCTGATCGTGGTTTGCCTGTTGTCCGTGGCCTTGCTATTGGCCCTCAGTGTGCAGATCGTCGTTCCCCAAACGGAGACAGGCGCGCGGGTAGCATTGGACGATGGCCAAACGATCACCGTCACGGCCTCGGAGGAAGAGCAGAAGGCTGCTTTGGAGATGTGGGCCTCGCGTGAGGCGCGTGAGGCGGCCAAGCCTCTGCCTTGGCCCGAGGTCTCGCCCGAGGAGCTCAAGGGAGTGGGTGAGGAGCCGAAGGGTAAGCCCGGCCTTGTTCCTGGAGGTGAGCCGGATCCCCAGGCTGATATCGTCGCCCAGATGGAGTTCCCCGAGGAGTGGCAGGCGCTGGTGGAAGAGCTCGCTGCCAGTGAAGTCGCGGCCGCTCCGCAGGGCACGGCGGCCATCTACACCAGCTTCCTGACCAACTATTACGCCCAGATGTGGAAGGAGTTCCCCTACAAGGCCGTGGGCAAGCTGTACTTCCAGGACGCTGCCGGAGGAGGGCATTACTGTAGCGCCTCGGTCATCAGCCCGGGAAGCTCGAAAAACGGGTACCGCGACATCATCGTGACCGCCGGGCATTGCCTTTACGATACCTCGACGAAGAAGTGGCACAAAAACTGGGTGTTCTACCCCGCCTACAACGGCACGGCGCCCTACGGGAGCTTCCCCTACTGGAGGGGGCGTATACTCACTGCCTATGCAAGCACGGGCGCGCGTCGCTACGATGTGGCCCTCATCAGCTTGCAGCCCAATAGCTCGGGTAAAGAGGTGACCTACTATACGGGCTATTTGGGGCGCTCGTGGAACTATGGGTACAACCAGCTTCATTTCGCCATAGGGTACCCCTCTAACCTCACGAACGGGACAAAGTACACCTACACTTGCGTCGCCGAGAGCTTTAACGGGGGCACGGACGTCCTGGGCATGGGCTGCGACATGACTTACGGCAGCAGCGGAGGCCCGTGGATCATGCGGTTCAAGCCCTATCAGGGCGGCGCCAACAACTATGTTAACTCGGTGGTGAGCGGCGGGACGCCGGGGACCTACACCTTCTATGGGCCGCGTTTCAGCAGCAATAACATCGTGCCCCTGTGCACCGACGAGGGGTGCTAAGCGGCGCACTTGCGCTGAGGTTAAGGCGTAGGTCATCTTGAGTAGGGGCGGGTTCCAAACCCGCCCCTACATGTATATGGTGAATGTCCTCGGCGCTTGAACGTTGTGCCGGCGTTTATCGCGGCCCAGGATTTCGGGCGCGCCTTGGCGTAGAGAGCGCCTTGTGGTCTAGGCGTCCAAGCGGAGCCAAGGGTTTCGGCTCCGCCTCTTCGTGGGAACAAAAGGGCGCTTCAAGGCGTCATCACCAGTAGGACTGGGCTTTGCATAGGGTTTCTGGAACGGAGGCAGAACATGTTGCG
>DAOTVR010000473.1:0-4264 GCA_034436315.1 Anaerolineae bacterium | reverse complement strand
CTTCCCCGCCGGCGATGGGCACAAAGGAGCAATTTCGCAGGGCGATATAACCCTCAATATCGTCGGGCCGCAGTGCCTCCTCAAACCAAGTGATGCCGAAATCGGAGAGCATGTGCGCCGTCTCCAGAGCCCACTTGAACTCGTGGGGCCAAAACTGGCCGCTGCCACCGGCATCTACCATCAGGGCGATATCGTCGCCCACCGCCTTGCGTGCCGTGCTGACTAGAAGCTCATCGCGCCGGTTGCTGATCAGTCCAAAGCCGCCCCAACCCATCTTGATCGCCTTAAAGCCCCGCTGGACAAGGGCTTTTAGCGTCTCGGCGAAGGCTTCCGGCGGCCAGCCAAAGAGGATTGAAGCGTAGGGTCTGATCTTGTCGCGGTAGAACCCGCCCAATAGCCGCCCTACAGGTTGGTTCGTGGCCTTGCCCAAAAGATCCCACAAAGCGATGTCCACACCGCTGATGGCATGGGTGATCGCCCCGCCCCGCCCCTGCCAGAAGGTCATTTGGTGCAACTTTTCGCTCACCCGCTCCGGCTCGATGGCTGATTCGCCGATCAGATGCTCCTTCAAAAGCTCCAAGGAAGCATTCACCAGAGCTGTGCTAGTATAACAGCTTCCCACACCAACCAGGCCGGTGTCGCTCTCTACCTCAACCAGCGTATGTAGGTTCTCTTCTGGGGTGATCTCGTGTTCCCAGCCACCCGGCGGCGTCTCCCCGAAGAGCGGGATCGTGCGTATCTCTTTGATCTTCATGTCCCCCTCCACAGAATGTAACCTAGCCCCTTGTGGGCGCCACGGGCACCAGGCCCCAAACTACTGGATAATCCCCTTCTGGGTCAGAAACGTCTTGAATATCTCCTCAAACAGCCGTACATCCGTTAGGGTGTCGCGTCCCGAAGAGCGCAGCGGCTCATCGTTCAGCACCGCGCGCACGAACGCCTCGGCCTCGCGCTTGTAGGACCAAGACCAACGTGCCTGTGGCAGTGGATAGGTGAAACTGTGGCTTTCTCCACCCCGATAGATCTCCACCGACGCGGGTTGGTTCTTTTGCAAAAGCGGAGGCGCCCAGGTCTTGATCCAACCCTCCGAGAAATAGATCTGCGTGTGCTCATCCCAGGCATAGTAACGCAAGCTCCCCGACTCCACAACGGCACGCACACCATCCATATCTAAAACCACTATGCCCGTGTAGCCATCGTCATCTAGGTCCACGACGCGCACGTTGACTCTATCGCCGGTATCCAGAAACCAGCGCAGCAAGTTGATATTGTGGGTGTACTGCTGAAGATATCCCAGATAGGGTCTAACGAATTCTTGCGGGAGCCAAGCAGGCAATCTGGCCGGCGGCGACGAGGGCATCGGCTCATCGGTCTGGTCCATCGGCGTATCCAGTCCGGCCGTCCAATCGCCACAGAAGCCGTGATTGCGCACATAGAGCAACCTGCCCATCTCGCCCGTTTGACGGAAACGGTCGACCATCTCCTTAACCAGTTCGTTGCCGGCATCGTACCGCTTCATATAGCCGACCATCAACTTGAGGCCCTTGGACTCGGCAGCGGCGACGATCTGCTCGCCCTGCTCCAGGCTTACGGCCATGGGCTTCTCCATGAACACGTGCTTCCCGGCCAAAAGGCAATCGCGAGCGATCTCCCCCTGGGCCGCAAAACCGGCCGAGACCGCCACGGCCTCAACCTCCGGATCCGCCGCCAACTCTTGATGTGAGCGGAACAAGCGAGGTATGCCCAGTCGCGCGCGGACCTTTTCCCCCAGTTTACTGCGCATTTCGGCCAAGGCGACCAACTCGCATTCGGGAATGCTCATGAAATTGGGGATGTGCACCTTCTGGGCCATAAAGCCGCAGCCGATGTAACCGAGTTTGAGTTTCCGCATAGCACTCTCCCTTTAGATCTGGAGTCACAAATCCCATTCTATAATGGGCGTTTTTCTAGAGCAAGTGAAGTTGCACAGTCAAGCCTCCCATGATATGCTCAATACAAACTCAGTGCCATGAAAGGAGGCCACCATGCCTACTCCCGTTCGCTGGGGCGTGCTCGGCTGCGCCCAGATCGCCATCAACCAGCTCATTCCAGCCATTCAACAAGCGGAAGGAGCCGTGCTCGAGGCCATTGCCAGCCGCACTCTGGACAAGGCCCAAAAGGTGGCCAAGCAATTCGGCATCCCTCGCGCTTACGGTTCCTACGAGGAGCTCCTGGCCGACCCGGAGCTTGAGGCCATCTACATCCCTCTTCCCAACCATCTGCATAAGCCTTGGTCTATCGCCGCTTTGCGCGCAGGCAAGCACGTGCTCTGCGAGAAGCCCATCGCCCTGAACGCGGCCGAGGCACGCGAGATGCAGGCCGTCGCCCAGGAGACAGGCCGTATCCTTTTGGAGGCCTTCGCCTATCGCTTCAATCCCATCGTGCAAAAGGCCATGGAGATCACCCGCTCGGGAGAGCTCGGCGAGCTGCGCATGCTGCACAGTTCGCTGACTTTCGTGCTCCCCGAAGACCCGACGAACGTGCGCCTGCAAGCGGGCATAGGGGGTGGCGCACTTTACGACGTGGGCTGCTATGCCATCAACGTGCAGCGCATGTTGGCCGGACGCGAGCCTCTTCATGCCTGGGCCAAACTGCTTTGGTCAGATAAATACGCCGTAGATATCGCCGGCGCGGGAGTTCTAGACTTTGGTGAGCAGCTCCTGGGAACCTTTGATACCAGTTTCTGCGCTCCCGGTGGGAGCTACTTCCGCGTCGTGGGAACGAAGGGCAAGCTGGAATCGCCTGAGGGATTCGGCAGCCGGGAGGGCAAGCCTACCCTGGCCCTTACCATAGAGGGCAAAACGGAGCAGATCGCCGTGCCCCCTGCGAACGGCTACGTGCTTGAGGTGCAGGACCTGAGCGAAGCCATTCGGGGAATCCACCCGCCCCGCTTTGGCTGGGAGCCACTAGATGCTAACATGCGCGTCATCGACGCTTGTTTCGCCGCCGACAAAGCGGGACATGCTGTTACAGTCTGAACTCTATAGATAGACCTGAGCAAATAGGCGCGGCAGCACATTAATCAGCACCGCGCCGATGATCACCGTCACCGAAATGAGCGAGGCGGCAAATTCTGCATCTAGCCCTTCGTTCCCGGCGTAGATCAGCGCCGTGGTACCACAGGGTAGCGCCGATGCAGCGCCAGCGGTAACCACATCCAGGCCGCGCAATCCCAAGGCCAGAGCGATGAGCCAACCCAATAGAGCCCCAAGCCCCATGCGCAAGAACACAAATTGCGCCATCAGGCTCACATAGACCGCCTTTGGGCGCACGAATACGCCGACGGCGATCATGGCCAAAGGTGTGTTGGCCATGGCAAGGCGATCCAGAAAATCGCCTACCGGCCCCTTGACAGGGACTTTCAGCACAGTGGCAAGGACGCCCAGAACGGCCGCCCATAGCACTGACGAGGTCATCACCTTATGCCAGACCAACCTTCCGCTTCCTGCAGCCTGGTGATTGGCCCCAAAGCGCTGCGCCAGCCAGAGTGCAAGGGTCCCTGCATAGAGCGAGTTGCCCACATCGTACATGGCCATGCGCGCCAACCCCTCCTCACCAAAGAAGAGCTGGAAAAAGGGGTACCCAAAGACCCCCAACACGACCATGGCCACTAACATTACCCCGCGTAGCTCGGGGCGATCCGCGATGCCCCGGGTGAGAAGGTAGGCCAGCCCGGCCAGAAACGTGGGCAGAGCGAAGCCAATCGCGGGGAGAAACAACATGCTTGTGCTCAATTGCGAGCGAGCGATAGAGGTAAAGATCGTCGCCGGGATGGTCACATAATAGGCCAGCCGTGTCAATACCAACCCCGATTGCCGGTCGATCAGGCCGGCTACCCTCAAAAGCACACCGAGAACGATAAGCATAAGGATGGGAGCAACGTCCAAGAGAGCATCTGGAATCATGGGCAAAACACCAATCACGTCGTCGTTTTCTAGCCTCTTTTGGCAAGGCTTTAAGCATAGTGGGGCCAAGCGATCATGTCAACCGGCAATTGCGCTTGCCAGCCTTCTCCGTTCCCTCTACAATCGTAAAATCGTATCGGCTCGCGCCGTTGTGTAGGAGCCTAGCTGTTGGCCAACATCAAGCTGTGCCAAGGTCACCAAGCTGTGCAAGATACCTTCCTATCCATAGTGCGCTTCCTCTTTAGCGGGATTTGCCACCAATTACCGGAGCGCTGCCTTTATTACGAAGGGCGGGCTCTCCCCCTATGTGCGCGGTGCAC
>DAOTVR010000472.1:0-17116 GCA_034436315.1 Anaerolineae bacterium | reverse complement strand
GTGGGCAGGATAGGACTCGAACCTACGGCCTCCGCGATGTCAACGCGGCGCTCTAACCAGCTGGGCTACCTGCCCCTTCGAATACATTATACTGAATTGCCAGGAACAATGCAAGTCTTACGACTTGGGCACGTGCAAAGCCCGCCCGCGGGCGGCCAAGGCAGCCTCGGCAACCGCCTCGCTCAAGGTCGGGTGGGGATGCACCATGCGCTCTACCTCGTCCAGGGTGGCCTCTAGGGAGATGGCCGAGGTGCCTTCCTGGATCAGGTCGCTGGCGTGCGGGCCGACGATGTGCACGCCCAGGATGGCCCCGTGCCTGGCCTCGCTCACCACCTTCACAAAGCCCTCCGTATCCCCCATGGCCACCGCCTTGCCGTTGTTCGCCAGGGCAAAGATCCCCGTGCGCACCTCATAGCCCTGCTCGCGGGCCTGCTCCTCCGAAAGTCCCACGCTGGCCGCCTCCGGCAGGGAGAAGATGCAGCTCGGCACGGCCGTATAGTCCATCCTGGCCGGGTGCCCCAGGGCATCCTCCGCCGCCACTACCCCTTGATACATGGCCACATGGGCTAACATCGGCCCGCCGACGGCCACGTCGCCGATGGCATAGACATTGGGCACCGCCGTGCGCATGCGCTCATCCACCTGAATCCCTCGCCGACTGGGCTTGATCCCCAACACCTCCAGCCCTAGCCCCTCCACGTTGGGCGCGCGGCCGATGGCCGAGAGCACCATAGAGGCCTCCACCACGCGCTCGCCTTGCGGGGAGCTGGTGGTGACGACGCACCCCGGCCCGCCGGGGGCCACGCTGGTCACCTTCGTCCCGGTCAGGATCTGGACGCCCCGCCTCTCCAAGCTCCAAGCCAGCCCCTCGCCGATGGAGGCGTCCATCAGGGGCGCAAGCCGGGGTAACATCTCCACCAAGGTGACCTTCACCCCAAAGACGTTGAACAGGCTGGCGAACTCCAGGCCGATGGCCCCTCCGCCGATGATACAGATGCTTTCCGGCAAGGACTCTAACGCCAATGCCCCGCCGTGGTCTATAACCCCCGGCCCGTCCAACCCCGGGATAGGCACCTGCAAGGTCCTGGAGCCCGAGGCGATGATCAGCTTATCGGCCACGATGCTCTCGCGGCCATCGGCCAGGCGCACCTCCAGCGTATCCGCTTTGACGAAGCGCGCCTCGCCCCAAAGCACCTGCACCCCGGCGCGATCCAGGAGCTTGGTCACCCCTCCGACCATCTGTTTGGTCACCTGCGCCTTGCGCGCCTGCACCTTCGCCCAATCCACCTGCGGCTCGCCGGCGATGACGCCGTACTTGCCTGCCTCTTTGACCAGGGCGAAAACCTCGGCCGAGCGCAACAGGGCTTTGGTAGGGATGCAACCCTCGTTTAGGCACACCCCGCCGACCCACTGCTTCTCTACGCAGATCACTTTGGCCCCTAATTGGGCCGCGCGAAGGGCTGCGACATACCCCCCCGGCCCTGTACCGATGATGGCGATATCCGCCTTTAGTGCCATATAGACTGCCTCCAAGATCAGAGATTGAGCATCACGAACTCAGCTCGAAAAGCCGCGCTGCGGCCATCTTTTCCATAACCCGCCGTGGATCTATGATCCACGGCCCATCCGGGCGTAGCACGAAGGAGGCCGTATCCCCTTCCTGAAGCACGATCTCGCGCTCACCGTCCAGGGCCAGGATCAACGGCCGGCTAGAGGAGACCTCTACTTCCTCGCCCAGCCGGATGACCCGCAGGGCCTCTATGCCCACCTCGGCGATCAGCCCCGGACCCACGGCCACTAAGAAGCGCCGCCCGCCGCTTGGAGAGAGTGTCAAGACGACGCCCACAGGCTCCTCCACCGCCACCGGGCGCACTACCCCGACGATAGCCGAGATGCCGATGGTCGCGGGATCGGCGCGGGTGACCGCCACTTGCCTCAGGTCGCCCATATCCCAGACCGCACGCGAGCCAACAAAGCGCCCCGAAAGCGCGGCTACGTCCACCAAGGCGCGGTCTTGGGGGCTGCCGTTGACCAGGACCTCAAGCCACTTGTGGCGCACCCCCGCCGCCTCCGGCGAGACGAGCCCTTTGGCAACGGCCCCGGCGGCCAGCCCGGCGATGGTGCCCTCGGCGCAACTGGGCAGGACGTTGTTAGTCCCCGTGGAGACGGCCAGTATGGGCACCTCCCCTGCCCCCTTGGAGACCGCCCGAACCGTACCGTCGCCGCCGAGGACGATGATACACCCCACATGGCTCTGGCGCAAAAGGGATGCGGCCCGCTCCGAATCCTCGGCGCGATCGGTTACGGGCATATCCAATAGCTCCATCTCAGGCAAGGGATACCGGGTATGCGCCAGGCCCTCTTGAGCTTGTTCTCCGAGCCGATGGGTATCGGGCATGATCAGCGCTTTGGAGATGCCCAGAGCCCCCAACCCGATCAGGATGCGCCGCACGATGCTGATCTTACCCTGGGTATCCACTGTCGTCGCATGGGCCACCAGGCGACGGATGTCTTTGCCCGAGGCAGGATTGGCGATGATCCCCACCGAAGCCGCAGGTTGGCTCAAGCCGGTCCTCCCTCATAAAAGGCCTGTACCTGCGCGGCCGTCGGCAGCGAGGTCTGCGCGCCCAAGACTGTAGTCGCCAGCGTGCCCGCACAGGTGGCATAGCGCACCGCCTCAACGAGCGAAAAGCCCCTCAATAGCGCCACCGCCAGCCCCCCGATAAAAGCGTCACCGGCGGCGGTAGTATCCACGACCTTCACCTTGCGCGCCGGCACGTGCACGACCTGCTCCGGCGTCAAGAGCAGTGCACCATCTGCCCCCAGGGTGAGGATCACACAAGACAAGCCCGTCGCCAACAAGGCATCCCCCGCCTTTCGCGCAGTGGCCAGATCGGTCACCTCTACACCCGTCAAGATCCGAGCCTCCGACTCGTTGGCCACCACATAGTGCGCGCCCCGCAAGAGCTCCGCCTCGGCGGGGTAGGCCGGTGCCGGGTTGAGGACGACCCGCGTGCCAAGCTGCCGCGCCAGCTCTATCGCCCCCCACACTACCTCCAGGGGGATCTCAAATTGCATAATCAGATAGCGCGCTTCCCTTATAAGCTCACTGGCCGCCCGCACATCCTCCAGGCTCACCCGCCCGTTGGCCCCCGGGGCGACGACGATGGCGTTCTCCCCCTCGGCGTCCAGGATGATCATGGCGATGCCACTGGGCGCCTCGGGGTCGGCCCGAACATGCGCGACACCTACCCCCTGGGCGCGCAGGTTATCCAAGAGGAGCGGCCCAAAGCTATCGCCACCCACGCGCCCGATCATCTCCACCTTGGCCCCCAAGCGCGCGGCGGCAGCGGCCTGGTTGGCCCCTTTGCCGCCGGGGATGGTGCTGAACCCTTCGCCGCGCACCGTCTCCCCGGGACGGGGTATATGTTTCGCCCGCACCACCAGATCCATATTCAAGCTGCCCAGTACCACGATGTCGGCCATCGCCTCACCATCCTATCAGGATACGGGCCCCCATTCTAACACGCGGGCGCCGAGGAGGACAAATGCGAGCCCTTAACCCTCCTCTTCGTGCCCGTCATCCTCATGGAGCACCATGCGCCGGTAGGCCTCTGCTGCCTCCAGCCCCCGCTTGCGCCCCTCCTCGCGGGCCATCTCCTGCACCCATTTGAGGGCCGGGCTTTCACCGATCTGGCTGGCGTGCGCGGCCAGTGCGCGGGCCTTGATCTCTAGGACGGGCTTGATGTCAATCCACACGTTCGGCTCCGGGGAGCCGTGGATATAGACCGCCTTGACCCGGTGTGGCTCCAAGCCCGCTGCCAAAAGCTCCGGAAAGATATAGCGCGTCTCCGCCGAGGGAAACACGGCATCCAAGGCCGCCGAGGCCGCCGCGCGATGATCTGGGTGGTTGAGATATCGGTCACCGTAGAAGCGCACCGTGGGGTCCGCGCAAAGCACGACCTCGGGCCGAAAGCGACGGATCTCACGCGTCAGGTCGCGCCGTAGATCGAGCGTGGGCTCCAGCGTGCCATCGGGGTAATCCAAGAAGACCACCTCCTGCACCCCTAAGATGGCCGCCGCGGCGCGTTGTTCCTGCTCGCGGATGCGCGCCAGTTCCCAGGGAGTCACCTGGGGATCGTTGGAGCCGCGGTCGCCTCGCGTGCAGAGGACATAGCATATCGCACAGCCCGCCCGCGCCCAGAGGGCCACTGTGCCGGCCATGGTGAACTCGGCATCGTCGGGATGGGCGACGATCACCATGGCCCGCTGCGGGATGGAAACGTCAGACATAGAATCCTCCGGAGACCGTGTTCGCTGGGATGGCTGCCGCGAACCCGCACAAGCCGAAATCCAAATGCCTCAGCACAAGCTACGACTTCAGCAAACCTCACATTCTTAGAAGCCGAGAGAAGCTTCCGCAGCAGCTTGCGCTTTCTCATCCCACTCCCTTGGCTTGCCAATAAATATTAGGACACTATTACAATATAGCACACCTTGAACGATGGCAAAACCGAGTTATCTCCTCTTGAGCAACCAATCCTTCTCTACGCAGAACTTGAAATCGCAGCCCTCAGGGGCCTGGGTCACCTGGTCGATCCACAGCGCGCGATAGCCCTGCGTATAGGCCGGTGCCGGGGGCGACCAGGCCGCCAGGCGGCGCTGGATCTCCCGCTCGTCTACTAACAGGTTCAGCACACCGCGTGCGGCGTCCAGCTCGATGAGGTCGCCATCCTCCACCACGGCCAGCGGCCCGCCCACCGCCGCCTCGGGGGCCACGTGGAGGACGATCGTCCCATAGGAGGTGCCGCTCATACGCGCATCGGTGATGCGCACTATGTCGCGCACCCCCTGACGCAGGAGATGTCGCGGCAGGCCCACCGGCCCTACTTCGGGCATCCCCGGCGCGCCCACCGGGCCCATGTAGCGATTGATGATCACGTGATCGGCGCTGATGTGCGCCAAATCGCGGTCAATATCCTCCTGGTTGCGGCTGCGCAAGATAACCGCCGGCCCCGTGTGCCGCAGGAGGCCGGGCGTCGCCGCAGCCGTCTTGATCACCGCACCATCGGGGGCCAGGCTCCCGCGTAGGATGCGCAAGCCGCCATCGGGGCTGAGGGGCTCAGAGAGCGGGCGGATGACCCGGCGGTCACGCACGCGAACGTCTTTGAGGTTCTCCGCCAACGTCTTGCCGCTGACGGTCATCACGCTGGTGTCTAGGAGCGGCTCCAGCTCCTTCATCACTGCCGCAATGCCCCCCGCACGGTAAAGCTCCTCTACGGTGTACGCGCCGCTGGGCTTTACGTTGGTGATGAACGGCGTCTCCTTGCTCAGCCGGTCAAAATCATCCAGGCACAAGGGCACGCCGGCGCGTCGGGCGATGGCGATGAGGTGAATGACCACGTTCGTGCTGGCCCCCGTGGCCATGAGCACGCGGATGGCGTTCTCAAAGGCCGGACGGGTGAGGATATCCCGCGGCCTGATGTCGCGTTCCACCAGCTCCATGATCTTGACCCCCGTGGCCTCGGCGACCTGGATGCGTTGAGCATAAACAGCCGGTATAGAGGCGCTGCCGGGCAAGGCCATGCCCAGGGCCTCGGCCATGGATTGCACGCTGTTCGCCGTGCCCATGACCCCGCAGGCCCCACAGGTGTTAAAGAAGCCGTTCATCTCCACCTCGCACAGCTCCTCCTCGCCGATGACCCCGGCTTTGTAGTCCCACTCAAAGCGCTGGGTATCGGTGGAGCAGGCCACCGTCTCGCCCTCGTAGTAGCCTGCTAGGCGTGTGCCCCCGGTGACCACGATGGCCGGCTTGTTCACGGTGGCTAGGGCCATGAGCTGCGCGGGGACATCCTTATCGCAGGTGGAGAGCAACACCACCCCATCAAAGGGCATGGAGGCGATGAACTCTTCCGTATCCAAGGCCATCAGGTTGCGGTAGATGAGTGTGGAGATATTATGAAAGACCTCGCACATAGAGATCGTGGGGAACTCCAAGGGAAAGCCCCCCGCGGCCCAGATGCCCCGCTTGACCGCGTCGGCCAACATGCGAAAGTGCCAATGGCCGGGGTTGAGCTCGCTCCAAGGATTGCACACGCCGATGATCGGGCGCTGCATGTCGTAGTCAGTGTAACCCATAGCTCGCAAATGCCCCCGGCGGGTCATATTGAGTGGATTGCCCGGGCTAACCCAGGCACGGCTGACAGACTCTTTCGGCATGACACCCTTTCCTTTCCTGACGCAGATTTCGCGCGGCATTGTACTACGATCAAAGCCCTTTGGCGAATGGAGCCAAACCCCATTTGCGCGCACTCAGGCTGTCTGCTAAACTCTCAGCCAGGCGGATCTCATAGCAAGGACACAGGCGCCACAGCCAGCCAAAGGGGGAAAAGCGTGGAGTTCTTTGAGGTTGTCAAGAAGCGCTATAGCCACAAAGCGGCCTTTGATGCCAGCCATCCGGTTCCCGAAGAACACTTGGTTCAGATCGTTGAAGCCGGCATGGCCGCACCCTCGGCGGGAAACGGCCAATCAGCCGAGTTCGTCATCGTCAACGATAGGGCGCTTATTAGCCGAATCGGAGAGATCACCGGCTCTGTGCCCTTGAAGACGGCCCCAGCGCTCATCGCCGTAGTCAGCGATCCGGGCGAAGGAGGACCAGGAGTATCCTCCTATCTTGAAGACTATGCTGCAGCCACAGAGAACATGCTTCTAGCGGCTACTGCTCTGGGCTATTCCTGCGGTTGGATTGATGGGCCACTCAGAGATCCCGCCATGCGTGCTACACTGAGTGAGCTCCTATACATCCCCGATGACCGGCAACTGATGGCCCTTGTGCCCGTTGGCTTGCCCGCAGAGCCGGGGCCGCGCCGCCCAAAAAAACCCTTCAATCGCCGGGCAAGCTGGAACCGCTACGCCGTGATCCGCTAGGGCAGATCCACCACCAAGCCGTCATAAGCAAAGCGCATCCACGATGGCAGGGTGCGCTCCTCTAAAACATAGTCTATATCGTGGGTCATGTGGGTGAAAAGACACATCCGAGGGCGCAGGTGTTCGGCGTAGGCTACGCTTTCGGCCAAAGAGAGATGACTGGCATGCGGCCTGATCCGCAGGCAGTTGAGTATCAGCAGATCCAGATCATACAATTTCTCCAACGAGGAGGGAGGGATAACCTTCACGTCGGGGATGTAGGCCACCTTGCCCAGGCGATAGCCCTGGCAGCCGCGCAGCGGCCCATGTTCCACGGGGATGGGCAACACCTCCAGGCCACATATTTCCTCGGGCGCGCGAAGCACATGAGGCCGTAAGCTGGGGATGCCCCCGCCAACATAGGCCGGCGGATGAAAGATGTAATCAAAGGCCGCGCGGATGACCTCCAAGGTCTCCTCTGAGCCGTAGATGTCGATCGCTCCGCCCTGGTGATAGCAATAGGAGCGGATATCCGGCAACCCATAGATGTGATCGGCGTGCCCATGGCTGTAAAGCACAGCGTCGATGCGCCGCACTCGGTTATCCAGCATTTGCTGGCGAAAATCCTGCGAGGTATCTACAAGCAAGCTTGCCCCGTTGTCCTCTATCAGGATGGAAGTTCGCGTGCGCCGATAGCGAGGATCCTTTGTTGCCCGTTCGCATACCCGATGCGGGCAGCGTGCGTAATCCTCTAACATGCAATCAATGGTGGGCACGCCGTGCGAGGTGCCCGTGCCGAGAAAGGTCACACGCATAGGTCGGTGAGAAGCGAGTTATAGGGGACGTTCCCACAACAGCTTATCGGTGATAAAGGCACTGATAGCTAACCCCGTTGGGGATAAAGACCTGCTCAGTAGCTCCAACTCCGCGGTGGTCATCTCCCCAAAAATGCAGAGGCTCTTGACCTCTTGGATGGCCGCAAAGGTGGGCAGCAACTGCTCTACAGTAGGCGCATTGGCATAGCGATCCAAGGTCACCGAGATGGCTCTCAGCTCCTCTACTTCCATCAACACCTTGTGCAGGTGCAACGTGCCCGCCGAGTGCAGATCAATGATGGAATAGTCAAAGGCGCGCATGATCTGGCGATCGTGGGGCAGGACGTGCTCCGCGTACATACGCGGCGAGAGCTGGCTGGCCGAATCGCTCTGAAAACGCACCACCGAGCCCGGTGCCCATAGCCCGTAGGCCCAAGGCACCCAGCCCCCTTGCAAGGCGGGAATCAGCTCATACTGAGCCTTGGTGACCTTGATGAAGGCCTGTGCAGCACGCTCCAGTACCTCGGCCACGCGTCCCGGCTCATCGTAGAAAGCCAAGCCCATGCGCTCGTCGCCGAGCAGGGCGGAGAGCATGTCAATCGGCCCGCGCTGCAAAGTGTGAGTCACGACATAAGAGCCATCGTTGGCCTCAAGCAGGGCACGGGTCAACGCTAGGAGCTTTTGCAGCCACGCGTTATCCGCGTCGGGGATGATGCGTTCCATTCCCTCGTAATTCGGGCCAAGCGCGGGCTTGGCCCACATGGCCTCGTCGGCGCCGGCGTGAATTTCACAGCCGATGATCGCCTCCATCCAGGGAATGCGCGACCAAGCGCATTCGCCGTGAAGCAGGTCTCCTTGCACGAGCTGTTTGTTCAGATCGCGCCACCCCACAAGGGGGGTAAAGTCATCCACGTCCAGCATATCGGGGGTGACGTCCACATTCTCCAGACGCTGGCGCTGGCGCAGGGGCACGGCGCGAATGAGCGGCTTCTCAGCCGCCTCACGATGCCAGAAAGCTTTATGTCTAGAAAGCAGGGCCTCCAGATCGGTCATCAGGGATTCTCCTTGAGGATGCCATCGATCGCCTCCAGCTCTTCGGCGGTGAAATCCAACCGCCTCAGCGCCCCCACGCTATCCTCAATCTGGCTGACGCGGCTCGCCCCGGTGAGCGCCGAGGTCACCCCCGGATGGCGCAAGACCCAGGCCAGGGCCATCTGAGCCAGGCTCTGCCCCCGCGCCTTGGCCAGCTCGTTCAGCTTGCGCACTTTGACCAGCTTATCCTCGGTGATGTGTTCGGGCCGCAGGAAGCCGTGCGGTTTGGCGGCACGCGAATCAGGCGGGATGCCCTGCAAGTAACGGTCGGTGAGCAACCCCTGCGCCAAGGGCACGAAGGCGATGCAGCCGATCCCCTCCTCGGCGAGCACCCCAAGCAACTCCCCCTCAATCCAGCGGTTGAACATGTTATAGGCCGGCTGGTGGATCAGGCAAGGCGTGCCCAGCTCGCGCAGGATTTTGGCCGCCTGGCGGGTCTGCTCGGGATTATAGGAGGAGATGCCCACATAGAGGGCCTTGCCCTGGCGCACGACCTGATCCAAAGCCGCCATCGTCTCCTCCAACGGCGTCTCGGGATCGGGGCGATGGCTGTAGAAGATATCCACATAGTCCAAGCCCATGCGCTTCAAGCTCTGATCCAGGCTGGCGATGAGGTACTTGCGCGAGCCCCATTCGCCGTATGGCCCGGGCCACATGCGATACCCGGCCTTAGTGGAGATAATCAACTCATCCCGATAGCCGGCCAGGTCCTGATGCAGGATGCGCCCGAAATTCTCCTCGGCCGAGCCGGGGGGCGGGCCATAGTTGTTCGCCAGATCAAAGTGAGTGATCCCCAGGTCAAAGGCACGCAGCACGATCTCCCGGGCGTTGGCGAAGGAATCCACCGCGCCAAAGTTGTGCCATAACCCCAAGGAGATCGCCGGCAGCTTCAGGCCACTTCGCCCACAGCGGCGGTAAAGCATCGTCTCATAACGCTGAGCAGAAGGCACAAAGACCATCTTTCCTCCCCACAAGGCAAGTGTGGCGTCGTTTTACCCCCAAAGCGCAACTCTGTCAACCCCTATGCATTCCTCCTCACCTATGCTATACTGAAAGAGAATCCTACCGAGCGCGCGTTCACTCTGCCAAGAAAGGATGACGAAGATGGGCCCGATCACTCTCGCGGAGCGTATCAAAGGCTGTCTCGTCGGAGCTACCATCGGTGCGGAATTAGGCTTTGCCCGTGCGGCGCACCCCGAACGCTACCAATTCGCCGACCCGAGCGATGTCTTGAATTTCATCCCCCAACGGGCCACCAAAGCGGAGGGCTCCGAGAAGCGCGTGTATACCGCCTCGCTGCTCCCTTTCATCAACTTGGGTGTGCAGGCCTATCTTGCCGCGGGCGGCCGGGCCACGCCGGAGGTCTTTGCCGAGTGTCTCAAAGACGACGAGCAGATCGCCGCCGGAGTCTTTTCTTGGGACGGGGTGCACACCACCCAAGAGGTGCTTAAAGAGGGGATGCATCCTCGTTTGGCAGGGCTACTCAACGCTCCCTGCGGGCTCATCGCCGCGGCCATGCCCGCCGTGGGCATTTACCACTTTGGCGACCCGGAGTACGCTTACCTGGATGGCGTGGAGTTGGCCTCCGTCTCGCAGCCGCGCGAGGGAGCCGATTGGGCGGCGCTCTCGGCGGCGGGGATCGCCGCCGCCTTTGACCCCGCCCACGATGCCGAAAAGATTATTGAGCTGGTGCTCAAGATCGCCCATCGCCACTGCAAGGATGTCTTCTACCAGATCAACCGCTTGCTGCGCCTTGCTGCCGCCGCCCCGCCTGACGAGGCTGGTTTCGCCCGCTGGTGGATGACCTACGGCGGCCGGGGAGATGGGAATAATAACACCGCCTGGATCGCCCACAACCCCATGATGTATGTGCTGCCGCTCTTCTCTCGCTACGCACACGACGCGCGTCGCTTCATCGCCCTAATGACCGCCCCCACGAGCGTTTCCTGGTACGACGCGGGCACCGGCGGGCATCCCGTGGCGGCGATCATCGGCGGGGCGATGATCGGGGCCATGCATGGCCCGCAGGCTTTCCCGGCAGAATGGCTGGAATGGGCCGAACCGCTTGCTGCGCCTTGGCGGGCGATAGAACAGGTCATTCACAAGCGCCTGAGGACCGAGCGCACGGCCATCGCTGAGGCTGAGCAGCTGCAAGCCACCCGCTCGGGGGAGTTCTCCCTGCTGGAGGATAAGGTCTATGGCTGTCTCCTCGCAGGGGCCATCGGCAACGCCATGGGCTCGGTCGTGGAGGGCAAGCACTATTGGGAGATCGACGCCCTATACCCTGATCACGTGCTCACCGTCCTGGATCCCAAACGCCTGGAAGGCGAGGACGATAACCAAATGGCCATGCTCCTGGTGGAGACCTACATGGCCCGCGATGGCCTGCCGGTTATGGCACGACATTTCGGCGAGACGTGGCGCGAGCGCCTGAACCGTGACCACTTTTACGCCCTTTGCATGGGCCACGCCTATGATCTGGTCCGCGAGGGCTGGGATCCGCGCATCACTGGCCATTGGAGCGTGGTGACCGGCTCTACGGTGATGTGTATGGAGCCGGTGGGCCTATACCACATGGGCGATCCTGAATACGCGGCCATCGACGCCACGGCCATCTCTTACATGTATCAGCGGGGCACCGATAACCTCGCTGCCACCATGCTGGCCGCCACCGTCGCCGAGGCCCTCCGTCCCCAGGCGAGTGTGGCCAGCGTCCTGGAGGCTGCCATTGCCGCTGCCGGGGATAAGCCGCTATGCACCTTTGACCAACGCCCCTTCAAGACCGCCGCCGAGTATCTCTCTTTCGTCCTAGAAGTGGCCGACGAGTACGATGATGTGCTGGCTGCCCGTGCGGAGCTCTATGAGAAGTGTCTTTTCTACCATATGATTGACCCCTTGGAGCTCTGGGGGCTCTCGTTGGCCATGTTCAAGATCGCCGACGGAGACGTCCGCCTGGCAGCCATCGGCGGGACGAACATCGGCCGCGATTCCGACACCATCGCCGGGCGTGCAGCCATGCTCTCGGGGGCCTTGAGAGGCTCGGCCGGAGTGCCCAGGGAGTGGATGGCGCTCTTCAAGCCGGAAGTGCTCGCCAGGATCAAGACGAATGCCCTGCGCTTTGCCGAGCTAATCGGCGGAAAGCGCTTGGTGCGCATGCGTAATCGTCAGACGATCGCTGGCCTTTAAGTTCAGTTAGCCCTTTGGTAAGAGTCAAGGAGGATTAGGCAATGAAAGAGGAACATCCCCTCGTGCAACTCGCGCGCAAGACCATTGAGACCTATGTGCGCACCGGAAAGGTCATCGAGCCGCCCAAAGAGCTCACCGAGGAGATGACCAAGCGAGCAGGCGTCTTTGTTAGCCTGCACAAGCGTGGCCAATTGCGAGGCTGCATCGGAACGATCGAGCCTTTGCGGGCCAACGTGGCCCAGGAGGTCATCCAGAACGCCATCAGCGCCGCCACACGCGACCCCCGCTTCCCCCCTGTAACGCCCAATGAGTTGGCCGACCTGGAGATCTCTGTGGATGTGCTCAGCGAGCCAGAGCCAATTTCATCTATGGCCGAACTGGACCCCAAGGTCTATGGGGTAATCGTGGAAAGCGGCGGACGACGCGGGCTGCTCTTGCCCGACCTTGAGGGCGTGGACACCCCCCAACAACAGGTGGACATCGCCCTGCGCAAAGCCTGGATCAGCCCTAATGAGCGCTACCGGATGTACCGCTTTAAGGTCGTGCGTTACCATTGATCAGGGTATGCTAACCCGTCCTGGAGCGCCTTCCCGCCCCTCAATGTGAATCTCGCGCTCCAGGAAATGCTGGATAACCCAGCAATTGGTTAAAAGATGGCGCGTTATTTGGCTGGTCGTATAGTGCGACGGGCCGGGGGCCAACGCTAGCGGCAAGAGCACCTGATCGGCGAGGTGAGGATCCAAGGCAGCTTTGCTGACGTGGTGCGCCTCAAAGGCCTCTGTGGCATCATCGGCCACCCTCTCTGCAGGATAGCGGATGCGCCCATAGCCGGTAAAGCCTGCGAGAGCTCGTTCGTAGCGAGCTACCAGAAAAAGCACAGTGCCCTGGCCAGGAGAGGGAGCATGGACGATCTCAATCTCCGCCTTGATGTGCCGGGCACGCAGCCGTTGCAGGGCCCGGTCTCGCTGGCGCAAGGCGATGTGTTCGGGGAGGTTGGATATCGCCGAGATACCGTACACTTCCAAGAGTTTTCCCCGCTCACACAGTTCTAAGGGTTGGAGCGCCTCTTGTCCAAGGCCCTTGATCTGCGCGAGTACTTTTCCCCCTCCCTGGGGATACCAGCCCCATTGGAGCAATTCAAGGTGTGCGGAGAGGCCCATTGGCTCCAACGTGGGCAGATAGACCTGGGTTAGATAATGATAGGGCGGGCTCCAGGTCACATGCGTCCCCCCGCCCAAGAGGAGCCTTGAAGAAGCGCCTGTAAGGGCCAAGGGTAAAAACAGAGCCTGAAAAAGTAGCGTCACTGAACCGGCACTTCCCGACTCGGCGATGGCCGGGATGTCAAACTGGTATTCGCCTGCCTTAGGGCCCGTGCAAGGCTCAAAGATGAGTTGAGACGACCCCAACGCATCCCCTTGGATCCTGGCTTCACAGACGCTTGCCATCGCGCGCACTGCCGCCAGATGCTGGGGACGCAAACCCGGCTCTTTACGCCCGGCGCGGATATTGTCCAAACGCAACGGCCGCCCGGTCAACGCGGAGAGCGCAAGGGCCGTGCGCAGGATCTGTCCTCCGCCCTCGCCGTATGAGCCATCCAGCACAACGATCTCACTCATAGCCGCTCATTCTACCCTGGGGCAGCTCCGCAAACAAAAACAGTCTTGCTTTACATTCGCGAATGTATATACAATGGACCCATAAACCTGCTATCCAAAGAAAGGAACTCAGATGGCCTTGCAGGACAAGGTAGTGTTGATCACCGGGGCAACGGGCGCTTTGGGGCGTGTTGTGGCTCGCGCCTTCGCCGAGACGGGAGCGCGCTTAGCCCTGACTGCACGGCAAAAGCAGACGTTGGACGAACTCGCTGCGGCGTTGAGCCTGCCGGCTGAGCGCGTGCTGACCTTCCCCGCCGATCTCACCGTGGCCCGAGAAGTGGCCGCCCTGATGGAAGCTGTCGCTGCGCGCTGGGGAGGCGTAGACATCCTCCTAAACCTCACTGGCGGCTGGCGCGGGGGCAACCGGCTCGCCGAGCTGAGCGAGGAAGAGTGGGAGGCCACATTGGAGATGAACCTTCATTCGGCCTTCCTTATCAACCGTGCCGTGCTGCCCTATATGGCCTCCCGCGGTTGGGGGCGCATCATCAACATCGCCTCGCGTGCGGCGGTGGAACCCGCGGCGCGCCAGGCGGCTTATAACGTCGCCAAAGCAGGCCTCGTCGCCCTGACCGCCTCCATTGCCGCCGAGTACCGCCGTCAGGGCATCGCCGCCAACGCCATCATGCCTAGCATCATAGACACGCCGCAGAATCGCGCTCAGATGCCCGACGCCGATTTCTCACGTTGGGTCAAGCCGGAGGCACTGGCCGCGCTTATGCTTTACCTCTGCAGCGAGGAGGGGGGCCAGCTCAATGGAGCGGCTATACCTGTGTACGGGCGTCTTTGAGGAAGCCGCCCACAGGCTTGACGTCTAACACAGTCTCTCTAGAATGAGACCGCCGGATCGTTTCGTTTCTTAGAGGCAAGGGGGGACTACTTCGCATGATCTTTCCAGGGCATGTTGCTGCGGCCAGCCTGGCCAGCAAGGCACTCAAAACCGACCTGCGGGCCGGATTGGCCGTATCCATGTTCCCCGATATGGTGGATAAACCGATCCGCTGGCTCCTGCGGCTTACACCCAATGACCGCATTCCCGCGCACACCCTGTTGGCCTGCACGGTGAGCGGTTTGCTGGTGCGCTTTCTATTCGGACAGCGCTTCGCCCAAGGGTGGGTGGTGGGCTACGGCACACATCTTTTGTGTGACGAGATCAACGCCCACTTGAATCCGGGGCGCATCTACTTTTGGTGGCCTTTTCGGCGTTACGCGATGCACACCGGGCCGACCGGGCTCAAGAGTAGCCTAAACGACTTTACCCCCGCTTCCCTCGTGGTAGAAGCTGCGGTGGTATGCCTGGCCCTCTGGGTATGGCTCGGTCGGAGCGTCAAACGATGATCCTCCCCGGGCATATTGCCTCCGTTCTCCTGGCTACCCATTTCCTGAACGTAGACAGGCGAGTAGCCCTGGGCGCTTCGCTTTTCCCTGACGCAGTGGACAAAGCTCTACACTGGCTAGCCCGATGCACCCCCAGCGACCGCCTTTGGGCACATACCGCCTGGACGTTTGCCGGAAGCTCGCTCTTGGCCTCGTTGATAGGCCGCGCAACGGGCCACCCTCAGGCTGGGCGCTCCTGGCTTATAGGGTACACCGTACATTTGTTGGGTGATGTCAGCGCCCCATTGGCTTTCTTCTATCCTCTTTCCAAACGAGGCTATCACTCAGGGGCGCGCTTCAGGGAGATACTGCGTGGCGAACGGGCTTTGTCCTGGAAAGTGTTAGCGGCCGAAGGGCTTTTGGCCCTTGCGGCGGTTGCGACCGAGGTATATTTTGGAGGAAAGGGAAAGAGCTCAGCTAAAAGATGCGCGCAGTAGATATCATCGCTAAAAAACGAGACGGCTTGCCCCTCACCGCAGAAGAGATCGACTTCTTCGTACAGGGCTTTACGTCTGGCGAGATACCCGATTACCAAGTTTCTGCTTGGGCCATGGCCGTCCTCCTTCGGGGGATGACCGTTCAGGAGACCATTGACCTGACCATGGCCATGGTGCGCTCCGGGATCACATTGGACTTGAGTTCGGTGGCCCCGGTTGTCGTGGACAAACACTCCTCAGGTGGCGTCGGAGACAAGACCACCCTGGCCGTCCTCCCCATGGTCTCGGCCGCCGGCTTGCCCGTGGTCAAGATGTCCGGGCGGGGACTGGGCTTCTCCGGCGGCACACTGGACAAATTGGAATCCATCCCCGGCTTCAATGTCTCGTTGAGCGTCGCGGAGCTGTTGGCCAACGCGCGGCGATATGGCATCGCCCTCTCCGGGCAAACCCCCGAGCTGGCCCCAGCCGACGGCAAGCTCTATGCCCTGCGCGACGTCACCGCCACGGTGCCCAGCCTGCCGCTCATCGCCAGCTCCATCATGAGCAAAAAGATCGCCGGCGGGGCCCAGGCCATCGTCTTGGACGTCAAAGTGGGCCGAGGAGCCTTCATGGAGACCTTAGAAGAGGCCCGCGCGCTGGCACAGCTCATGATCCGCATCGGCGAGGGGGTGGGCCGACGAGTGACTGCGGTGCTCTCGGACATGAACCAGCCCCTGGGTCGCGCGGTGGGCAACGCCCTGGAAGTGATGGAAGCCCTGGAGACGTTGCGCGGCGGCGGCCCGCCCGATTTTCGCGAGCATTGCCTGGTCATCGGCGCGGAGATGCTCCTTCTCGGCGGCCTGGCCTGCTCTCCAGAGGAAGCCAGGGACAAGCTCCTCAAGACCCTTGAGGATAGCAGCGCCTTGGACAAATTCCGCATCTGGGTGCATGCCCAAGGGGGCGACGCGCGTGTCGTGGACGAGCCCGCGCTCCTCCCGCAGGCCCCGGTCATAGAGCCAACGCCTGCGCCGCGAAGCGGTTACGTGGCCGGTATAGACGCCCGCGAGGTGGGCCTCACGGCGGTAGACCTGGGTGCCGGCCGCCAGCGCAAGGGTGAACCCATTGATCCCGCCGTGGGGATCGTACTAGGAGCCAAAGTGGGCCAGTATGTTACTGCCGGGGAGACCCTTTTCACCGTTCATGCGCGCGACAAGACTTCTGCCTCGGCCGCGCGCGGGCGCCTGCTGGCCGCCTACAGCTGGTCAGAGGAGCCGACCTCGCCCCCGCCGCTCATCTACGAGATCCTGCGCGGCTGTTAACACGCCTACCACGCCGTCCGCGCCCGCTCCTCCACCACGCGCCGATACACGGCCAGCGTCTGGGCCGCGATAGTATCCCAATTATAGATGGTGAGCACCTCACGGTAGGCGTTCTCGGCGCGTTGCGCGGCCCATTCGGGATGTTGCAAGGTGTGCACAATCCCCCAGGCGCACGACTCCGGGTTGTTAGGGAAAATGGTGATCCCCGTCTCTGCGTGGCGTACTACCTCACGCAGGCCACCCACATCGCTGACCACCACCGGCGTCTTGGCTGCCATCGCCTCCAAGGCGACGATCCCAAAAGGCTCGTACAAACTGGGGAATACGGCGCAATCAGCTACCTTGTAAAGGCG
>DAOTVR010000471.1:0-9505 GCA_034436315.1 Anaerolineae bacterium | reverse complement strand
GGTTCACCCCCACGCATGTGGGGAATACCCTGTGCAATTTTTTTTGCATCAAACAATGAGATTTTCAGAATGAGGGGCTCTCTCCTGCAGACGCTGGAATCGCTTCGGATGGCCTGAGTTTGCGTATCAGGTACAAACCATCGTAATCTACGATTTCGCGCTTGCTTAAACCTTGGGCACGCATCGCAAAGCCCTGTTCATTGTTGGTGGACCAGATCTGTATCACCTCTCCCATACATCGGCGCTGGCAACATTTTCCCCAGAGGCGATCGCGTACCAAAGCAGATACATCTCCCACGAACACCCCTGAGCACAGCTCAATCAACCAGCGAGAGAGTTCACCGCGCAGCTGCAGGGGCACCTTCTCAAGAATCATAACTAGCATTTTGTACTTTGGCCTCCGATAGGAATTGTGTCCAAAGCTCTCCTGGAAGTGCTGCGTCGACGTCTGGGTCGCCGCCGGTATCCTGAACTTCTGTGGGCACGTCCAGCAGAGATTCGATATCAGGCAAGAGGCGTTGCAACAAGCGGTGGTTTCTGAATTCGTCACGGCAGGCTTGACGCACGCGCGTCTCCAAATGGTCGATTGATTCTGCTGTGAGCCGAAAGGCCAAAGGGATAGTGAGCTCAACTTTGTATAGGTCAGCGATATCGTACACAAAGGAGAGCTGCCTCCCTGTGTGGATGAAGCCAATGGCCGGCGAATAGCCACCTGAGACGATTGCTGCGTGGCAGATGCCGTTCAGACAGGCATTGGCCGCTGAGAGCGCCCGGTTGATGGGATCCGCTTGAGCCCAATCCTGGCGATTGTAGGCTCGTCCATGCCAGGGTACACCGTAGAGCTCACTCGCGTCTGCATAGGCTTGACGCACCCGGATGCCTTCCATTCCACGTACTTGCTCTGGGCTTAGCTTATGGTCCAGCCGGTAGCCAAAACGATACTCATACATGCGCCAGATGACTTCCATACGCTTCTCAGGCCGACTGGCGAGCTCGGCCTGCCTGAGCAGAGGATAGGCTTTACGCGTCTCGCCACTTCCCTGAGCGTAGCAACGGATGCCCTCCTCACCTACCCAGACGATAGAGCAGCCATTATCGGCCAAAGCCTTGACGGCTGCGTGGGTGATGCTTGTACCTGGCCCCAGCATCAGCACACCGAGGGCCGCGGCGGGCACTTGCACGCAGCCGTCCTTATCCCATAGAGCGATGGAGGACGCATCCTGCTCGATGCGACAATGCTGTACAAAGAGGTAGCTTAAGCCATCACGCAGCTTGGGCAACTCATGCAGGTCTTTGGGCATTACGCCTCCTTAAGTAAATGTGATGCTCTTCAGCTTTGCTGTACTGGCCTTGCCAGCGATAGTAGGCCGAAGCCCAAACCCTTGCCACTGCCGATCCCCGCCTGCAAGGTCTCGACGAAGCGAGGTACATTGGTCACACGAAGGAGGCCATCAAAGGTGACCGCCAGAAGTCTCAAGGTATGGCTCTCCCCTCCATCGCGATGGATAGCGCCCCTCACCAGACCCTCTTGACGGATCCGCACTTGCAGTACCTCGAACCCACCCGCGGCGGCTTTGCGCCGAAGCCAGCTAAGCTGTTCCTCCTCTCTGTAAAGACCGATGCGTTTGTTTACCTCTTTATCAGGGTTCGCTGGATCACCGTGGCAACGCTTTACGGTCGGATTGGCCCGCAAGCGGAAGGCGAGAAGCTGGCCGGGAGAGAAGGTCGGGTTGAAGGGCTTGACTGCCGGATTGGGCTCGTTCAATGGCAAGAGGTAACCGCTAGCCGCTGGCTCAGCCAGCCAGGACCAATCCGGCCTATTTAGCGATTGCACCAGAAGCACAAGGCCGCCATTTTTGAGCCGTGTATCCAAACGAAAGAGCACACGCTCCACCTGGCGCTCAAGCTGAGTAGGAAAAGCGCGCATGAGGCTGCGATGCATCTCATAAGGTTCCATCACTTCCCTCTGCACGCGGCGGCTGTGCGGGTTCAGGATCAATCTGGAAAGGTACATCGTTCCTCCTTCAGCGGCGGTGCCTCGATAAACTTGGTGGACACTCTGCGAGGCAGAAAACGACGCTCGGCAAAAGAGAGCGGTTGGTCCTGGCGCACTTCAGCGCCGGACAGGTCTTCGATCACGAGACGCACCGATTCTGGTCGCTTCTTGGGGGCGATGCCCAGCCAAGGGTAGGTGCGAAGGGCGGTCAGCAGGTCCTCGTTAGGGCGTAAGCCATCGGGCAACCAGATCGGCTCCCCAGGCACAAAGGCTTTGCGTCCCAAGTACAGGGGCCAGACGGGATTGCGCAGGGCGGTGTGCAGCTGAGTGAGTAGACCCAACTCTCCTTCAAGCCCAACCAGGAAACGCGCATCGGCGAGATAGTAGCGAGCAGAAGGCTCGCAGTCCTTGATGCCGCCTGAGGCTTTGAGTACGTTGAGTGCTGTATGGTAGTCACGAGCCATGATGCCCTCCGCATCCACGCGCACTCCCATTTTGAGGGCCCGTAGGTCATCTAAGGGTGTGGAGCGCGAGCGTCCCAAGGCGGCGCATAAAAGGCCGACGACGCCGCTTTTGGAAGGCTCTAAGCCCGTATCGCGTACTGAGAAACGGCTCTGCACGCCCCACGCTTGCATTGGTCCGCAGAGACGTAGTAGCAGTACGCTCATGCCTTGGCCTCCTTGGGCAATGCTTCTAGAATGGCGCCGACCCAGTCTTGCAGATTGGCCACTTGGGCGCTTCTGAGGTGTTGTAGGGGTAAGTCGCTGTCCAAGGCCAACACGACGGTGCAAAGATGGTCTTGAGTGCCATACACCTGACAGAGCCGCCCCCAGTAGGCGTCCAAAGCGGCGGCAGATGGAGCGAGGAAGCCTCCCTCTCGATCGGCGCGTACGGGGCGCTCAAAGGCGTTGGCCAGCGACCAGGCCATGCCATCCCGGCGCACTACAGCGAGGAGCAGACTAGGTGGGTTGAAAGCGGCAAAGCTGTTCTGTTTGGCCTTGGGGACGGCGGCTACAGCGGCGCATAAAAAACCCTCAACTGTGCGTCGGGCGAGGGCCACATCGCCCCTGAGGTTTGCCAAGAGCTGCTCCCAGTCAAGGCGCGCATAGCGATAGAAGCAGGCGCTGTCATAGCCAGTGAAGCCCATCATCCCGGCACCGGCGGTATCTTCTGGGTTAAGGTCGTCCACTGCGGTGTAAAAGTCCATCTCCATTGCTACCCGATGAGTGGAGATAGCATGGGCCACCTGGCAAGCTGCCTCGAGACCTAGCTCCGGCTGCTCCGCCAACATGCGCCCGAAAAGGGCGATATCAGGGACAGTTGTCCAGCCTTTGTGAGCCTTGACCAGATTCTTGGTTAGTTCGTCCAGTGTTTCCTCCCTAGTATCTTTATCAAGTAAGGCCATCCAGGCGTCCAGAAGGGACTGGGTCATTGTGGCCAGTTCGCTTTCGCCGAAGTAGAGCAGCACCTTCGTGCGAGGGTTGTCCTTATCCGATTTGTCGTCGAGTTTGCTGAGGTATTTGGTGACGAAATCGGGGAGGAAGGACATGCTTTCCTCTTCCGCCTTGCCCGCCTTGGCTAGCCGGTCGCGCAAGAGATGCACAAGCCACTTGGTACGCATGCCTACTTCCACGCCCGTCGTCCGGGCAAACTCCGGATGTAGGCGCATGGCGCGCTTCAGGCATTGTGAGGAGATGCGCGCCCGACGCACGCCGCCAAACTCGCAGTCCTTGGGGTTGTTGGTATCGTCGCGGTTCAGGTTGGAAGGAGCAAAATTTTGAAGCATATGCAGTTCGACAAACATGGTCAATCCTCCTTATTGGTCGTGGGTTTCTGAGGTAGATGGATCCTCGTGTGTGGGGTGGCTCCAAAAGGAGCGTGCCCAACGACGTTGTACGTAACGCTCCGGGTGGTCCCAGGCCAAGACATCGGCCAAGAGCTGGCTCCACTCAATAGGTATTTCCTTGGATTTCAGGTAGCTCACCGCCTGGCGGAGATAGAAGGCAAGGTCATCGGGGTGAGCGGCGAGCAAAGCTGTGAAACGGCGCTCGAGGGCAGTCATGTCCCCCGTAGGATCGCGAGCCTGCCAAAAATGGTCACCCATGTTACCTACACCGCCTTCTTGAGGATGGTAGGCATAGAGCGCTGCGATCAGGTAGTAAGCAGCCTCCTCTGAGGGCGGGGTGTTGTCTTTCAGCCAAGGGACGATATAAGGATACATGCTGGACACTGTGCCGGGAGGCTGCCCTAGGCCACGGCGTAAGGCAGCCAGTGCGCCACGATTCTCGCGCAGTTCTTGCAAGTGGCGGACAAAGGGGTGTACTTCGGTCATAGTCTTCTCCTTTCTAGTCATCTACCAGCCCCAGGCTCAAGGGGGAGTTGCAAACCCAGTTTAAGCGACATCCGCTCTAGGTAGGGCCAGGGCAAGGCCCGCAGCCAGTTGATTCCGCGCGCGTACGATCGCCTTGAGGGCACGCGTGTTCCCTTCCTGATGGGCGGTCACCTCGTCAAAGGCTGTCCAGGCCGTCTTGAGAAGGATGTTACGCCATGTCTCTAGAGCAGCAGCGGGTTCATTGGGTATGGCGACCATCGTTTGATGGAAAGGTACCTCCAGCCGTGACCAATAGCGGCGCTCGACGGCCCACTCGCTGGTTAGGCGGTCAAGGTCCTCGCGGATGGGCTGCCGCGCTTCTGGAACATCAGCGCCGGGAGAGAGGATCAGGGTCGCAAGGGTTCTAGTGGCTCCCCAAAGCTGCCTCCCCGTTTCTTCTGCCATACGGAGTGCCTCGTCGAGGCAATCGATGAATTCATCACCTCTGTCACCCTGAAAGTACTCCAGTGGCAAAGGCATTCGCTCACTACGGAAAAAGTCTATTTTGGCTTGGTTGTTGGCCATACCTAGCGCCAGGCAACGATAGGTTTGAGGGCGATTCAAAGGGCTATCCTTATCCTCAGACAACTTGGCCAGCCATCTGAATATCATGGGGGGCCTAAAGCTGTCACTGGGCCGCCTAAAGAGCGCTGCGCTGTCTCGCCATAAAGCGCGCTCTTCGTTGAAACGCAGGACGAGTAAACTATTTCCTTTTTTGTAATAGTGCTTCATCGGGTCGAGGACGTTGCCATCCAAACGAAGCCCTGGTGCCACAGTCATCTGGCGCACTAAGGTGCCCTGTGGCGTCTCGTCAGGGATAAGGAGAACCCGACGGTTGTGCCAAGTCAGGTAGTCCAGATATCCTTGTGGGACCTGGCGGTCGGGAATGTAAGGATCGTCCATCTCCCAGGCTGGACGATCACTAGGGCGAGTGGGCATCACCTGGTTCTCTTGATTGCACATCAGATTCAGGGCGAGTGTCTGGAAGATTGTCTCTCCTTGCGCTAGGAAGATGACGCCACGTGCGCAAGGTGCATCGGTAAACTTCTGTGGTAGGCCGCTCAGGCCCGCCAAGCCGAAAGCTTGAGTGGCAAGTAGGATCCTGGCGGCTTGTGCTGGCGAGAGGCAGACGGCGGTCTCATCGGTGTGGTGGTCAAACAATGTGGCATTGTTTCCCGAGGCGACGTCGGGCATAAGGCTATTGATGGCTTTGGGCTTGACTCGTTTGTCCGGCGCCTGATAGAAAGGGCGTCGAGGATGAAAGAGATCAAAGCGCTCTTGCCAACGATCGAAGTAGGCATCCAACGCGCGCTCATCCCAACGCCCCGATTTCCAGAGCGTCACCCACGCTGTGATGCTGGGCGGTCCGAAGACTCGATGCAACACGGCCAACATCAACCGGTAGAGGGCGGCCGTTACCAGGGGCGACTCGCCGCCTAGCTCGAGCAGTTCATGCGCTTGTACAAGCGCATCGCGAAGTCCCAGTTCGATGAGCGAGCCATTGTGCCGAATACAGGGAATCCAAGGCTCCGTCAGAAGGTTGAACGTAAACCTCATTACACCTCCTTTCTGATCTCTAATCCTAACTCACGGCTCAAGCGCAGCGTGTAGGGTGTGCCTGGGAGGGCGCAGAGGCCATTGATAAAGACCACCGCCCGATGGTCACGCAGAAGAGGATGCTCGCGCCATCCTCGTGGTACCGGCGCGGCTACGAGGTGCTTCCACGCCTCATGGTGGTTCACCGAGACGGCGTGGAGCGCTAACTGCTTCGTCAGCTCGGGCGTGGGGTGGTCATCTAGAGAAATCTCGGGCCCTTCGCCGTCAGGCTCCAGGCGCAGGCCCGTGTCTGTCCGGTGCAAGCAGACCACAGGGATTGATGGCGGCCCCAATCGTGTCAGTGCCTGGAAGGCTTCATGCAGGCCGGGGTTATCCTCCTCCAAGGCCACGTTGGGATGACTGAGCAAATCTTCACTTTCGGGTGAGGCGATCATCTTCTGCATAGCGTTGAACACTTCCGTATCTTGGTGTTTCCTCATCTTGTCCTTGGCTCGTGCCAAGGCCTTGTCCAGGCCCTGGGTAGGCAAAGGGGCTTCGCCGTAGACGGCCTCGATGAGTGAGGCCGTCTCAGCAGGCAAAGTCATTTGGGCGAGTTGGCTGAGGGCGAGCCATGAACGCAACAAGACATAATGCTCATAAACAAAGATGTCAGGGCCGAAGTCTGGCCCTTCAATACCTTCAGCGGGTTTACAGAGCAGCACCCTAGGGTTGGAAGGGGGCGGTGGCCGACGCGGTCGATCATGGCGATGCACCCGCCCTGCGCGCTGTATCACGAGATCCACTGGGGCTAGATCAGTGACAAGCAGATCGAAGTCCAGGTCTAGACTTTGTTCAATGACTTGCGTAGCTACCACGATAGCCTTGTACGGACGCTTGCCGTCCTTACCGAAACAATTGAGCACAGTCTCCTCGATCGCCGCACGCCAAGCTAATGGAAATTGCGCGTGAAAGAGGATCAGGTCGCTATCCGATGTGATGCTGGCGCTTTTCAGGGCTAGATAAACCTCTTGGGCACGCCGAACCGTGTTACAGATGACAGCAGCGCAACCACCCTCCCTGAGCTCATCCGCTAGCCGGGCTGCCAAGGCGTCTGGTTCGCGGTCTATCCATTCCAACGTCAGCGTGCGACTCTCGGAGGCCGGTAGGGGGATGACGCCGATTTGTTCTCCCATTGCCCATGTGACAGCAGGATAGGGGGTACGGAGGTCCTTGACCCTTCCAGGGCCGGCATACGCCTCAAGCAACTCGCGTCGGGTCTGCGCCGGTAAAGTAGCAGAGAGCAATACCACCGAACACCCTACGGCCTGCAGCCACCGCAAAAGTCGTTGAAAGATGGTGGACATATAGGTATCATAGGCGTGTATTTCGTCGAAGATGACCGTCTTGTGGCTCAGGCCGAAAAGGCGCACAAAGAAATGCCGAGTCTGCAGGACCGAAAGGAGGGCCTGATCTACGGTGCCTACGCCAAGGGGAGCAAGCAAACATCGCTTGCGTGCCAGAAACCAGGTCATGTCACCCACGCGGTCACCCGGATGATCCTCAGTGGTCTGCAGGTGATGTGCCTGATGATCGTCCATCCAACGAGCCTGACTATGCACTAGAAGTAGGTCAATTGCCAGATCGGCATGGCGGCGTTTGAGGATCGCCTGGACACGACTGTACATCTGGTTGCTCGTGGCCATAGTGGGCATAGCTACATACAGTCCCCGCTGTTGACAGACTCGTGCCCAGTAATCGGCAAGATAGAGGGCCGCTTCCGTCTTGCCCGTGCCCGTAGGGGCTTCGATGATCACCAGCCCCGGCTTGGTCAGTCGGGGTGCCAGGTCTACGATCGCCTGTTGCATTGTTCTAGGCGTGAGGAGAAACAATTCCTGAAAGGATACTTCCTCTCTTGGTGGTCGCCAACCCAGCCAGTTTAGATCTTGCAAAGCCAATCTTGCTCGCTCCGCTATCCTATGTGCATAGTCGTGGATGTCGGGAACTTGAGTTTGATAAGGAAAGAACTCCTCCATAGAGCCGAGCCAGTCAGCGGTGGAGGTCAGACCCGAAAGGACCATGAGTAAGGCGTTTTGCTCTCGCTCTGTGCTGCCCAAAGTCTCCACTTTCGCGGGGCCCAGGACCGCACTAAGGGCCAGCATGAGCTCTCTTCGGCATCGATGCCAATCGTCGCGGCCGATTGCATCACGCTTGAGTTCCTGAATATCCAGCGGTGTGGGCCAGGCGCCATGATGCCCTCCTATAGCTCGCGCTATCCGCTTCGCGAGCAAGGACGCCATCGCCATCTCGGACTGAAGTAGTTCTTCGAGAACGGCGGCGGAGATCAAGCCGTGATAGCATGGTTCATGCACATTAACTCGTGGGAAAGAAAGTCCAGCGCTTTTAAGCTCCTCCATCGCCGGTGCATACCTGCGTTGAAATGCCGGACTGGCTTTACCCAGATCGTGTAGGCCTATCCAAAAGGCGATCGTCTGACGAGCCTGGTCGGGCGCGAGGCACATTCTTTCGGCCATCCATATGCGCATCCCCTCGGTCAGCGCGCCATCCCAAAGCGCTCTAGTTACCTCCGCTACATCGATCATGTGACACAGGAGAGAATGCGTGACTTTAGGCTCACGGCGGTGGGTCTTGGCCCACAAAGCCCAGATATTCATTTTCTGCTCCCTGCACTTTCTTCTTCCACTTGTCTCATCCCCTCAACCGCTGCCCGGCGCAGCTCTTCTGGTGAGGCGAACACCTCGCAGGTAGTTTCATCGCTGGTACAGCGCCCCGCAGGCATGGGCCAAGAGGGAAAGTCCGGGGGCAACTCACAGGATGCGCTCCAGTTCGAAAAGGGGCATTGAGTGTACAGCGGGCGCAAACGGATGATCCTTCATGGCCCTCCTCGCCGTCGGTTGTCGTCTGTATTATAGAGCATAATCTCGTCATTTAGCGTCAAGGAAGCGTAATTTTGGGGATGAAAATGGGGGAGATGAGAGGGAAATGTCTTCCCAGGGAATCTCGGATAACTCCTGGCGTTGTCGCCTCGGAAATCTAGTAGGCGGCTTCACCGATGATCTCGATGTCCTTGACCGGGGCCAGCGTCAGTTTGCGGTCGTGCTCCAAATCCTCGCGGCGACTGAACGAGCAAACTCAGCAGCTTCTCTGGCGGCGTCGAGCATGTGCTGCAAGCGCACCTTGTCATCCTTGCGCGTACTGTACTTCAGCCTCCCGCAATACCTCTTCGCGGAGATAGCGGCTCAGGTCTTCCGGAGTGCGCAAATCCACCTTGCGCCCGCCCAGGAGGGCCGATAGTGCGCGCTCCATGCGCGCAATGCCCAAAAGCCCTGGGACGTGACCGGGCTCGAACTCCACCAGGAAGTCGACATCGCTTTCCGGGCCAAAGTCCCCGCGCAAGGCGGAGCCGAAGAGCGCCAACCGGCGGATGTGATGCCGCTGGCAGAATGCGGCAAGTTCATCTTTCGGCAGTTCTATTCTCGCCATGGTGAGCCCTCCCGTGGGGCAAGCAGGCGTTCTTTGCATAGGGATCTAGTGAATGGCCTTGGGATCGTCCTTGTGTTTCACTGATCTACGCGCGAAAAGGA
>DAOTVR010000470.1:0-4165 GCA_034436315.1 Anaerolineae bacterium | reverse complement strand
AGGGGCCTTCGGCGCCCGACGTGCAGGCCGAGCCGCTGGAAGCAGCCACGCCGGCGAGGTCCAGCTGCAAGAGAATGGATTCCCCCTCGACGCCGGCGAAGACGAAACTGGCGCTATTGGGCAACCTATGCACTGGATGCCCCGTCAGGTAAGCGTCGGGAATGCGCTCCAGGATGCCCCGGATGAGCCGTTCGCGCAGGGCCGTTAGGCGAGCTACCTCGCTCTCCAGCCCCTCGTAGGCCAGCTCCAAGGCCTTGGCCAGGCCCACGATATAAGGCACGTTCTCCGTTCCCGCGCGCAGATGGTGCTCCTGGCCGCCGCCCGTCTGCATGGGCAGGAGCGGGGTGCCCTCGCGTACATAGAGCACGCCGACCCCCTTCGGCGCGTAGAACTTGTGCCCTGAGAGGGCCAGCAGATCCACCTTCAGCTCATCCACGCGCAGGTTCAAGCTGCCTCCGGCCTGGACGGCATCGGTGTGAAAGGGGATGCCCTTGGCGCGGGCGATCTTGCCGATCTCGGCGATGGGTTCAATGGTACCGATCTCATTATTGGCATACATCACCGAGATGAGTACCGTCTGGGGGGTAATGGCTCGTCCGATATAGTCGGGGTCAACGAGTCCCCAACGATCCACGGGCACATACGTCACCCGGAAGCCGAACTCTCGTTCCAGTTGCTCGCACGTGTGACCCACGGCATGGTGTTCGATCGGCGTGGTGATGATGTGGTTGCCACGTTTGCGGCTGACAAAGGCCACGCCCCGCAAGGCCAGGTTATCGCTCTCGGTGCCGCAACTGGTGAAGATGATCTCCGAGGGCTTGGCCCCCAGGATCTCGGCCACTTTGGCCCGGGCCTCCCTTAGCGCCGTCCGCGCTCGCTCGGCAAAGCGATAAGGACTGGAGGGGTTGGAATAGGCCTCGGTGAAATAGGGCAACATGGCCTCCACCACGCGCGGGTCCACCGCTGTGGTCGCAGCATGGTCCAAGTAGATGAAACGTGCCTTTTGCATCTTGACTCAGCTCCCCTTGATGAGGGGCACAACGCTCGCGGCGGGCGCCCCTACTTTTCCTCCTGCAAGACGGCCTCAGCGCGCGCCCCCGCCGAAGTCACCGCCTGGAGCGCCTGCCTCAGGCGCAACACCTGGGATTCCAGCTCGCGGATGCGGTCGTCAAACCCCCGGCAGATCTCGGCGATGGGGTCGGGCAACTGGCCGTGCTGGAGGAGCAAGCTAGGGGCCTTGTCCAGGTGTGGGCCACGCACCACGCGGGCGGGCACGCCCACCGCTGTGGAATCGGGCGGTACCGGCTTGACCACCACCGCGCCTGAGCCGATCTTGGCGTTATCGCCGATAGTGATCGGCCCCAAGATGACCGCGTTGGAGCCGATGACCACCCCGTTGCCGACCGTGGGATGGCGTTTGCCCTTGTTGAGCGAGGTGCCTCCTAGGACGGCCCCCTTGTACATCAGTACATCGTCGCCGATCTCGGCCGTCTCGCCGATGACCACGCCCATGCCGTGATCGATGAAAAAGCGCCGCCCGATCTTGGCTCCCGGATGGATCTCAATACCGGTGAGGAAACGCGAGATGTGGGAGATGAATCGCGCCAGCCAATAGAAGCGCCGCTTCCAGAGGGCATGGGCTAAGCGATGGAAGAGGATCGCGTGCAGCCCCGGATAGCAGGTGAGCACCTCCCACCAGGTGCGCGCTGCCGGATCTTTGGCGAAAACGGTCTGGATATCTTCCTTTAACCTAGCGAACATGTGCGTTCCTTTCGAGTCATCGACGGATTGGTGTAGGGACGTTCAGTTGAACGTCCCTACCTAGGATATCGGCCAGGGTCAAATGATCGAGCGTCTCGCTCAGGCGCCGGGCAACGGTTTGCCAGACGCTGCGCGTCGCGCAAGAGGATTCCTTCGTGCAAGGGGAACCATCCGGGCGGGTGCAATCCAGGGTGATCAACGAGCCCTCCATGGCCCGGAAGATATCGCCCACGCTGATGGTCGTCGGATGACGTGTCAGCGTATAGCCCCCGTGCGCGCCGCGCGCACTGGCCAAAAGCCCCGCGCGTCGCAGAGAGGCGATGACTTGCTCTAGATAAGGAAGCGGCAACTCCTGGGTGCGCGCTACCTCGCTCAGCGAGGTGGGCCCACGCCCATAACGCCGGGCGAACTCTACCATCGCCTGAAGACCGACGTGTTCCTTGGAAGAAAGCCGCATGTGAGAAAATCCTACTTAAAAGTCGGAATTATCATACCATGAATGGGCGAAAACGTCAAAGCGGGGAAAAGTGGCGGGAACCCGGCTAGAGACAGGCGCACTGCAACTCCGGCCAAAGGGCGATATGCTGGCGATAGGCTTGGGCGATCAACTCCCGCTTGCGCACATCGTAAGGCTGGATCTTGATGGTCATGTTGTGCACGCGCTGCACGATCTCGGCCGAATCGTAGGCCAAGGTGATCGCCGGCAGGTCGCCCGAGAGCACCAGCTCGCGGATTTGCTGTGCCAGGCCGCCGACCTGCTTGCAGGAAAGGATCAGCCCCGATAGCCCGGCCCCGTGCTTGCGCATCAGGCGCTCATGCAAGAGGAGCATGGCCAGGATCACATCGTTGGCGTTCACCCCGACGATCACCGCGTCGCCGGGCTCTAGGAAGGACTCGTAACCGAAGTCCAGGCTGATGACCTTAAGGTCGCGCACCAGGTGACAGGCGCCGGATTCAAAATCGCTGGGGGCGATGACCTCTAGGTTGCTGTCGTGCTCCTTGGCAAAGTGTTCGGCGATGAGCCGCATGGTGGGCAAGCGCAGCTCGGGGATCGCGGGCACGAAGCCGAGCAGCTTGGGCGCAGATTGCACCTGGAGGCGGTGTTGGTAGAGCGCACCAAAGACGCGCCCGTAATAGGTCTCCAAATAGTGGCGTACCTTGTCCATCTTGTCCACCAGGACGCCGTTAACGATCACCCCGTTGACCTGTGTCCCCAGGTGATCGAGGGCCATCAGGTAAGGGAAGAGCTGGTCGATGGTGCTGCCGATGCCGCCTCGGGTCACCAGGATCACGAAAACCTGCACCCCCATCCCGCGCAGGGCGTTGATCACATCGGCGTTGGAGATGCCGGCCACAGAGCCCACCCCCGGTTGCCCCGTGCCCTCGACGATGACGATCTTTTTGCCCTCGGCGACGAACTCGTAGGATTCGCGGATGAGCCGCAAAAAGTCGTCGCGCCCCTTGAGGGGATCGCCGGTCGCCGCTTGGTCGATATAGGCTGCGGTGAGGCCGTCGCGCCAGACCACAGGGCTCATCTTCTCGTAACCGCAGCAAGGGATGCCCAAGAGCGAAGTGACCAACACCGCATCCTTATCCGCCTGGATAGAGACTCCCTTGCCATCCAGCACGGTCACCGTCTCCTGGCCGACGGGCTTGATGTAGCCGATATCTTGTAGGGAAAAGCCGCATTCGGGTGAGAGCAGCTTCTCAATGATGCCGATACAGGTGACCGTCTTGCCGATATCCCGATCGGTGCCTAGGATGAAAATGGTCGGAGGATAGCTTCCGGAAGTCATGATCACCCCCATGTGAGCGAATCTACGGACACATGGTATCCCCCTCCGAATCCGATGTCAAGAACGCTTGGCATCCTTGACGGAAAAGCTCTGGTGAGGGTGGCAGCCTCGTGACCATCCTCTATTATCCCGTGTAGGGGTGGTTCGTTCGTATAGCGGAGGCGGCGCGATTCACTCTTAGCCATCTCTTGGCCTCGTCCACAATGGGCGAGGCTTTGCGCTGGCCCGGTCGGCGGAGCACTTGGCCGAAGAGGGCCTAGCCGGCCCACAAAATACCCTCCTGCGAGCTTAACCCGCAGGAGGGTGAGCCGAGATCCGAGAGAGGCGGGTTTCGTGCTTGCTCCAGATCGCCCTTAGTCGGCAAGGTCAAAGATCGCCTGGACTTGGACGCTGACGCTCAGCTCCCCGCCGGAGATGGGCACCTCGCCCCCTCCGCCGACGCCTTCGGCCTTCAGGGCCATGCGCACCTCCGGCTCGGCGCTGTATTCGCTCACCTGATGCACCTTGCCCACCTTGGCCCCGAAGCCGGCCGCCAGTTGCTCGGCCTTGGCCTTGGCGTCGGCGATGGCCTTGTCGCGGGCCTCCTTGCGCAGCGCCGAGGGATCGTC
>DAOTVR010000469.1:0-40785 GCA_034436315.1 Anaerolineae bacterium | reverse complement strand
TCCGGGGGGATATTCAGGGTGACCGTCAGGGGCACGGCGATGTAGGTCTCCATCAGCTCGGCAAATAGCCTCTTCGTGGGCCCCGCCGTGAGCAAGGGGGTGCCCGTGGGCGACGGTGCGGGCGTGTGCGAGGGGGGCTTTTCGCCGGGCGTGGCCGTCGCCGAGGGGGCGGGAGTGAGCGTCCGCGTGGCCGAGGGAGAAGGGCTCATCGTCCACGTGGCCGTCTGGGAGGGGGGCATCGTGGGCGGGTCGGCAGATACAGGGATGCCCTGCTGTACGCCCGCGCGTCGGGCGAAGGCGGTTTGTTCCCTGACGCGCTCCTCGGAGAGCGCACCACAACAGGCGACCATCGTCCAGGCCACCGTGAGGCTCGCGAATATAAGCAACATCTTTCTGCTTAACCCCTCCAAAACGCTCCTCCCCTTGATGATTCTATGTAGGGGCGTTCAACCGATCCCCTACCCCGCAAACGTCACATCCGTAGGGGCGTTCAACTGAACGCCCCGCTCCGCAGGCACCATAATTGTAGGGGCGTTCAATTGAACGCCCCTACCAAACGCCCCCTATTATACTCCCCTCAACATTCCCAGAAAAGCTGCCACGCGCGTTTTTTGCTTTGACGCGATCCGGCAAGACCACGCTAACCGACACATAGCGACAAGGTGCTCAATGGGGAAAAGCGCTTCAACTAGGCTTATATGCTCTTCTTTTTAAACCAATTCCTAACCTAACGTTTACCTGGTTGTAACCTTGATATGCTCTACTTTGATGTTAGAGAGAAACGTAGATAAGTGAAGGGCCTTAAGCGAAAGGAGGTGATGCCTATTGAGCAGGGCGATCTAGCACGGGGCTGTTCGGGCGTTTGCGGGAACGAAACAACGGATGACAACGATCCTGGATGGGCCAGGACAAGGTTATCCTAGAGACCATGGAGGTTTCAAGCGATGAAAAAGATCTTTGTGCTGCTGGTTATCGTGGGGCTTTTGGCCTTGCCCACCCTGGTTGTATCAGCCGGTGGGGGATTCGATGAATTCGGGTATAACTACAAGGCCCGCATCTTCGTGGGGCCTGCCGACGGCGTAGATCGTGTGCTGGACGGCAAATTCTGGGGTGACCCGACCTATGCCAACGATCACCTGGTGATGAAGTGGTCCAAAGCTTGGGACGATGCCAGGTTCCACGGCGCCCCTTGGACGCCCGACGCCTGGTGTAGCAACGAGTGGAACGGCAGGGTTCCCGGCGGGAGCGGCGAAGTCGGGCACTACAAGATCATCTGGGTAGGGCCAGAGCTTGAGAATAGCCCCTACTGGCGAGAGGGCGGCTATCCTATCTGGGACGAGTTTGAGGTGATCATGGACCAGGGCACATTTCCCGGTGACGGACACGTCTGGTATGCCCATGCTATCCCCACAGGGTATGGTTCACGCTGATTTGCCTTTCACATAAATTAAACGTAGGGGCGTTCAATTGAACGCCCCTACTACAATTCGCGGACCATGGCGTTCCAGGGAACGCCCCTACAATTCGCGGACCATGGCGTTCAATTTGAACGCCCTTACCAGCGGCGTTGTGGGTTCTCCCGGTCCACCTCCCATTGGGCAGGGTTATTGGCGATGTATTGGCGGATGGCGTTCAGCTCACGCTCGTTACGGATGATGTGTTCATAGAACCCCCTTTGCCAGGCAAACCCGTCCTGCCCGGAGCGTTTGCAAAGAGTCGTCACCGCCGCCTTGTAGGTCCGTATGATCACCGCCAGGGTGCCCCGATGGGGCGAGATACTTGTAGGGGCGTTCAACTGAACGCCCTGATCCGCAGATGCCACAGCCGTAGGGGCGTTCCATTGAACGCCCCCACCCTCAGACGTGATGATCAAAATACCATGCACATGGTTGGGCATCACCACCCATTCGTCCAATTCCACATAAGGGAAATGCTGGGGGATCTCTAGCCAGCATTGTTCGGCCACTGTGCGGGTGGTTTCATCTTCGAAAAACAGGAAATGGTCGTGGGTACAAATGGTCACGAAATACGCCCCCGCCTGGGCATAGTCATACCCCTTTAGCCGCACCGAACGACGATGATGTTTTTCGGGGTCATATTTCATACGGGCGTCCCTCCCAACAATGGGCATTCTATGGGGGCGTTCAATTGAACGCCTCGTCCCACAAACGCCACAACTGTAGGGGCGTTCAGCCGATCCCCCACCCCGCAGATGCCACATCCGTAGGGGCATTCAACCGAACGCTTCGTCCCACAAACGCCACAACTGTAGGAGCGTTCAGGCGATCCCCCACCCCACGAATGCCACAATTGTAGGGGCGTTCAATTGAACGCCCCTACAATTCGCGGACCATGGCGTTCCCTGGAACGCCCCTACAATTCGCGGACCACGGCGTTCCCTGGAACGCCCCTACCGCCCCTCGCGATACCGCCGACGCTGTTCCGCGTACACCTCCGGGGGGATCTCCACCGCGCCGTGGGCGGAGGGGCTTGCGGGCTGGCCGGGGCCAGCGTCCGCCGGGTCGGGGGACCAATGATCATGCTCGTAACGCTGACGGATCGCCTCTTGGCGTAAATCGGGCACCTCTAAGGGGATGTTGCCCTCGTAGGCCGAGCGAAAGCCCAGGATGCCGGGCAGGGTCATATCCAGCCCCCGATACACATCGATGGGCGGGGGGCCGCCATCCCGGACGGCGCGCATAAAGGCCTCTATCATCTGCTCATCTGCCCCGCCATGGCCGCCGGTCCCGCGCGCCCATTCCAGCTCCTGGGGAAAGCGCGGCACATAGGAGCGCCCATAGACCGCGCCCCGGTCGTGCTCCAAATAGACGTGCAACAGCTCCTCGTTGAGGCCGCGGTCGTTCTCCACCTGGCCGCGCGTGCCGTAGAGCGCGTACCAATGTAGCGCCGGCTCCCGCCGCAGGGCCAAACCCAACAAGACCTTGGTCACCGCCCCGTTATCCATCTGGCAGAGGATCACCCCCATATCATCCCCTCGGCGGCCCACCAGCCGGCCCAGGCGGTTGGGCGTGGTCAAGCCCACGCAGCGCACCGGCCGGGTGCCGGTGATATCCAGGATCGGCCCCAAGGCATGGGAGCAGTAGGTGGTGGCGGGGATCCAGTTGCGCCAATGATTGGGGTCGCCGAAGGTGAGCCAGGGCCAGGCCGGCGTGCAATCGTGGATGTACTCGCACTCGCCGTAAAGATACTCGCCCAGCTCGCCGGCGCGGTAGAGGCGCTTCATCTCCAACACCTGGCGCATGGTGCAGCAATTCTCGCCGAAGGAGTAGATCGTCTTGGCCCGTTCCACAGCGTGCACCAGGGCCACGGCCTCGGCCAACGTCTTGCAGGCCATCACCTCGGAGAGCACGTGCTTGCCCGCCTCCAGCGCCTTGAGGACGTAGGGCACATGCGCCGTGGCATCGTTGGCCACGACGACCACCTCCATCTCGTGGGCGAGGAAGGCCTCAGCATCCGTGTAGCTCGCCTCCAGGTTAGGCAGCCTCTGGCGGCCCCTGTCCAGGCGCTCCGGATCCCGCTCACACAAGGCCACCGTCACCGCTTGAGGGTGCAGGTCAAAGAGCTGCCCCAAAAAGGCCCCTCGCCCGGCCCCCAAGACTCCAACGCGCACTTTGCCTTTCATCTTGCCTCCAGCGTGGCGCCTGACGCGCCCTGTTCATCGGATCAAGCCCGTCTCAACAACGTGCAAGGCCCATCTCAGAAGCGGCTGCGGATAAAGCCCCAACGCGACCAAGCCCAGGGCAGCCAAGGCCGTGGTCAGGCGTAGCGGCCGGGAGAAAAGACAGGAAAGGCGCCCCTGTGAGCCTTTGCCCAGGAGGGCGAGGGTCAAGGGAAGGAAGGCGCTACCGTAGAGGCCGCTCACGAGCAGGATCACCACCACCAGCCCCGGCAGTCCGGCCACCTGGGCCGCCCATAGGAGGCGTACCCGCCCCATGAAGCCCAACGTCGCGGGCACTCCCACGAAGGTCATGATGCCCACGCATAGTGGCCCCCCCAGCCAGGGGTCAGACCTAAGCAGGCCCTTGAGTGCGTCCATGGAGGGGGCCACAGCGCCGTCGCGCCGTAGCCAACCCAGGCTCAGCGGCAAGATCACCTGGGCCAGGCCATAGGCCGGCAAAGCCATGAACAGGGCTACCAGGCCTTGCTCATGAAAGGCCAGGCCCAGAGCCAGGAGCAAAAACCCCTTCTGGGCCATCGCCCACCGCCAAAGTTGAGCGAAGGAACCAGCCCCCAGGATAAGCGAGGCGCAAGCCCAAGCCAAAACCCCCATCGCGGCCCAAATCAGCGCCCAGGACCATTCCCAAGAGAGCGCTCCCAGGGGATAAAGGCAAAGGCGGGCCAGTAAGGCCACCCCCAGGGTCGTGGTCGGGGCCTCGCCTTCCGGGGCCTCGGGCTCATAGGGAGGCAAGAGCTCGGCGACGAGGGCGATGCCGACCAGGGCCAAGCTCGCGCCGACATAGAGGATGGCCGGGCGCGGTCCGCCATGTTCCCAAAGGTAGCGCCCCAAGGGGATGAGCTCTGACGTGCCGGTGCTGGCGTAGAGGGCAGCCAGACCAAAAAGCGAGGCCGCCAGGCCCAAGATAGCCCGCACCCCTGTCCCCTCTTCCCATCCCGGGCGAGCAGAGCGACGGGCAAGGGCATAGAGCCCTAACCCTACCCAAAGGGTCAAGAGATCCGCGGCGGAGATGGCGATGAGGCCGCCACAGGTTGCCAGCAGAAACAGGGCGGGGGAGCCGTCGCCGGAAGCCGACGAAGGAGAGCGCGGCGCGGGGGAAACGCTCCCCGTTAGGCCGCGCTCAGCCCCCTTGCCGAGCCAGCAGAGGCCGCTTAGCCCTAAAAAGAGCGCGCCCAAGAAGCGCGCCAGGTCATCGGCGAGGAGCGCCGGGATCCAGGGGGGAGATGCGGCTCGGGCGGTCCAGCTCCAGGCCCCAAAGGCAAGCCCTAAAGCGGCCAGGGCCAGGGCAAAGGGCAAGTCCCCTTTCCGCCCATCGCCCGGCTTGGCCAGGGCGTCCCAGGTCACCAAGCCAAGGGCCGTGCTGGCCAGGATGGCTATGGCGAGGAACGGGCCGGGGATCATCGGCGCCCCCAGAGGAGATAAACGGGTAAAACGCCCAGCACCAGCAAAGCCATCGCCTGACCCTCCGGCCGACCCAGCCAGGACGAGGCGGCGACAAAGAACAGCAGTGCGCCACTGAGCATCAAGGCCGCGCAGAGGGCGCGTCGCGAGGCCGAGCGCCACCCCAACAACCCCACCAGCCCCGTCACGAAAACGAACGCGCTCAATAAACCGCTCCAGGGGTACGGCATCAGCGCTCCTCTCTCCCGCAGCCCGCCCCGACGAGGGCTGCTACCACTGCTAACCCTATCCCCGCGAGGCCCGGGCCGTAACGGGTGTACAAGCTCGCCCATACGGTCCGCATCGCCTGCGCATCGCCGGCGGCCCCGACGCTTCCCCAGCTCCGCCACCCAGGGGCATCGCCTGCCAGGAGCGCCCCGGCCAGACCCATGAAGAGGATGACCCCAAGCCAGCGGACGGCCAAAGCCCTGTCTTTCCCCGATCTGGGCCGATCCCGTAACGCTCCAAGGCCGTCCGGCTCGTCATCAGTGCGGTCGTGGGCAAAGGCCTCCAGCGAGGCCAAGGCAACCCCCAACCCCACCATGAACAAGCCGATGGCCACCGAGGGAGCCGAGAGGGTCAGGGCGACGCCGGCCAAGGAAATCATATTCAGGGCCAGGGCCAACCCCGCCCAAAGCCGACGGTGCACCAATACCACGGCCAAGGCCGAAGCTACAGTCGCCAGAGCAAGCAACGCATGAACGAGGCCGCTCATATCCCGCGCTTCCAGAGGAGGATGATGGCCGTAAGCAACGTGTTGAGGATGGCCAGCAACATGAGGATGCGCCAGGCCCGTCGGCCCAACTGCTCGGCTCGGCGGGCCAGCCAGCCGTCGCGTAGCCAGAGGAGGGCGACGGTCACCGCCAGCACCTTGAGCAACAACCAATGGGGGCCTGCTCGCCAGGGTCCCCACCAGCCCGCCAGATAGATCGTGGCGACCAGCGTCGCAATCAACAGCAAATGAAGGTGCTCTACCAGGTGATACAGAGCGAGCACACCGCCGGCGTGCTGGAGGTGAAAATCGCCCAACAGGGGATTCCCGCCTCCCGGAAGCCTCAAGGGCAGACGGCGACTTCCCAACAAAGCCGAGAGGGTGAAGGTCAATAACCCCAAGGGCTGGTAGAGCAGGTAAGGAAACGCCACGCCCTGCGCGCGCACGATCGCCCTCAGGTCCAACGAGCCGGTGAGCATGATCGCGCCCCCAAGGGCTAGCAGGGCGGGCAAGCTGTAGCCCAGGCCGGCGCGGGCAACCCGGCAGCCCTCCTCCCAAAGGTAATCCGAGCGGGCGCTCCAAGCGCCCAAGAGCACGGTCAGCAGGGTCACCCAACTCAAGGCCACGACGAGCAACAAGGTGATGTCCAGGCTCATAGGGCCATCGGTCAACCTGCCCCCCAAAAGGGTGATCGTCGGCCCGGCGGGCACGACCGCCAAAGCCTCCAAGATCGCTCCCAGGGTCAGGAGCGGCGCTGCGTAATAGAGCGGACGGTAGGCCTCCTTTGGGGGTATGGACCTCTTGAGAAGGGCGCGAGCCGCGTCGGCCAGCGGCCAGAGCAAACCCCAGCGAGGGTCCCCTCGCAGGGCCAGCCGACCGATGACCCGCCGCTCAAAACGCAACAGGTAAGCATAAAGGACCCAGAGCGCAACGATAGCGCCCAAGACTTTCAAAAGACTTACCCCGAAAGACACAAGTCACCCTTTTCCGGCTCAGCCCCCGCTATCCGCTGGGGCCAGTCCCTTTTTCTGCGGCGCAAAGCGTCGCTGCGACGAGCACCAGGCCAAGGAAACCGCCCACCCAAGCGCTCGCCCAGGAGCCTTGGTGCACCAAAACGCCCCAGCCAAGCAGATAGATTCCCAAAGGGATGAGGAGCAGATACTTCCAGAGACTCGGACTCTCCGAGGGCACGATACGCTCCCCTCAGAACGTATTAAGGGCCCTATCATAGCCGGGGAAAAGCCCTGTTGTCAACCGATCGGGCACACAAAGCACCTTTCGCCCATCCTGCATTCGTGCTATACTTGCGCTATCACCCGGGCGGCCAAAAGCGCCACATCCTACTAACTTAACGCTTAGGGAGGAAAGCCGATGTCCGCAACGCAAAGTGTGCAGATCACCCGCCAGATTCTCGCCGAGCTATTCGGAGACAAGGCCCCCGAGCTGGGGGTGCGCCTATGGGATGGCTCCTTCTGGCCCGATGAGACCCCGCGCCGGGCCACGTTGGTGCTCAAGCATCCGGCAGCCCTGCGGGCCATGCTCATCCCCGGCACGGACCTCTCCATGGGCGAAGCCTACATCTACGATGACATCGATATCCAGGGAGATATCGAATCGGTCTTTGGCCTGGCCGATCACCTGATGAAGCTGGCCGCCGACCGCAAGGCTCGCCTGCGCCTGGGGCGCCTAGTCCTGCGCCTTCCCGCCCCCCAGGCGAGGCGCTACGGCCGACGCGGCCCGGCGCGGCTCAGGGGAAGACGGCATTCCATAGAGCGGGACCGCCAGGCCGTGACGTACCATTACGATGTCTCCAACGATTTTTATAGCCTGTGGCTAGATAGCCGCATGGTTTACTCCTGCGCCTACTTCCAATCGCCCGATGACGATCTGGATACGGCGCAGCTTCGCAAGCTGGATTATATCTGCAAAAAGCTGCGCCTCAAGCCCGGCCAACGCCTCCTGGATATCGGCTGTGGTTGGGGCGGGCTGGTGATCCACGCGGCCCAGAACTATGGGGTGCAGGCCACGGGGATCACCCTGAGCCAGCCCCAAGCGGAGCTGGCCAACGCGCGTATCCGGGCCGCCGGCCTGGCCGACCGTGCCCAAGTGCTGGTGCGCGACTATCGCCAGGTGAACGAACCGGGAGCCTACGACGCCTTGGTCAGCGTGGGGATGTTTGAACATGTGGGCAAAGCCCTCTTGGACGTGTATTTTGCCCGCGCCTGGGAGCTGCTCAAGCCGGGAGGTGTCTTTTTGAACCACGGCATCGCCAACCGCGCCGATGCCCAACCCAGCCGGGGGAGGAGTTTCTCGGACACCTACGTCTTCCCCGATGGCGAGCTGGTGCCCATCTCCACGACGCTCACCATCGCCGAGGCAAACGGCTTTGAGGTGCGCGATGTAGAGTGCCTGCGCGAGCATTACGCCCTGACCTTGCGCCACTGGGTGCGCCGCCTAGAGGCCCATCACGAGGAGGCCTTAAAGTTCGTGGACGAGCCGACCTATCGCGTCTGGCGGCTCTTCCTTTCGGGCTCGGCACATGGCTTCACCGTGGGCACGAATAACGTCTATCAGGCCCTGCTGGTCAAGCCCGAGCCTTCGGGGCGAAGCGGCTTGCCTCTCACGCGCGCGGACTGGTACACCGCCAATCAGGTGGGAAGCTGAACGAGAATCCGCGCGCACAAGATTGAGATGCACAGCGTAGCTTAGCCTCTTGCGGGCGTCGTCGATGCTACGGACCAACTAGATAGGGTCAGCCTCTTGCTGGGGCTGGTGACGGTGAACCCGGCCTGCGGGCGGGGCGAGCTTATGCTCTACCCGGCGGATATCGCCGTGGGCATCGCTTTGCTCAGCTTTCCGGCGGCGGGGACCGCTGTGCCGATCTCACTGCGTTCCCTCGCAGCGTGTCAGGCGCAGCGCGCGATCATAGGATCTTTAGCGATAGCGCGGGCTCGCCTTCAGTCTGCGCGCCCGCTCTTGGATTGAAACGGCGGCGAAACGACGCGGCGGAAAACCGCGCCTACAATTCTGAGGGGCAAGGATGCTATGAGGATGGACAAGCTGCGCGCCGGCTTCTCTTGGCTCTTCTGGAACGCTCACGAACGGCGTTTGCGCCTCCTCCCCCGGCTAGCCCTCGGCATGATGCTCATCGTCCTTCTGTATCTCCTCTTAAGCTGGGTAGCGAATAGGGTGCTCTCGGATGCCGTCGGGCGACTATGGGGAGTGCCTGGCTGGGTGGCCGTGCAGGGCCTCAGCCAGTTTCTGGCCATCTTCTTGGGCATCCTGCTGGCCGTGCGCCTCTTGGATCGGCGGCCCCTCGTCGCCTTGGGCTTTCACTTCGGAAGAGGATGGTGGCCGGACCTGGCCTTCGGCCTGACGCTGGGGGCGCTGCTCATGGCAGGCATCTTCCTGGCGGAATGGGTCGCCGGCTGGGTGACGATCACCGGCATCTTGACAACCGGCCCGAACAGCCCCTCCTTCCCCCCGGCCTTCGCGGGGGCGGTGGTGCTGTTCATCTGCGTGGGGTTCTATGAGGAGCTCTTTGCCCGCGGCTATATCCTGCGCAACCTGGCCGAAGGGTTGTGTTTTCGGCCGCTGCGGGCCCGAGGCGGGGTGGTGCTCGCTTGGCTCCTTTCCTCCCTTGCCTTTAGCCTGGCCCATCTCGGCAACCCCCACGCCTCGCTGGCCAGCACGGCCAACTTGATCTTGGCCGGCCTCTTCCTGGGGCTGGGTTACGTGTTGACCGGCGAGCTGGCCATCCCCATCGGCCTGCACATCACCTGGAACCTGTTCCAGGGCAACGTCTTTGGCTTTCCGGTGAGCGGGACGGCCCTGGGCCCGCGCCTGATCGCCACAGCCCAACACGGGCCGGAGGTTTGGACGGGTGGCCCCTTTGGGCCAGAGGCCGGGCTGGTCGGCACCTTGGCCATGTGCCTGGGGAGCTTGGTGATCCTCGCCTGGGTGCGATGGCGCTATGGGCGGATCGCTCTGCAGGCCCAGTTGGCTCAACGAGCACGCTAAAGGCACCCTAAATACGAGAATGGAGGGATAGATCATGGCATCAACCCCAAAGCGGCTCCGCGTCAAGCCCGGGGAACGGGTCTCCTTGGCCGACTATGACCCCGCCGATACAGGCGGGATCACCAAGGAGCAGGCCAGGGAGGAGATCGCCCAGCTCCAGGGGCGGCTGAACGAGCTCCAAGAGCTGCTCTACGCTACGGAGAAATACGGCCTGTTGGTGGTGTTGCAAGGGATGGATACCTCGGGCAAGGACGGAGTCATCAAGCACGTCGTGGGGGCCTTCAACCCCCAGGGATGCCAAGTGACCTCCTTCAAGGTGCCCACAGCGGAGGAGCTGGCTCACGATTTCCTCTGGCGCATCCACAAAGCCGTTCCGGGGCGCGGACAGGTGGGCATTTTCAACCGCTCGCATTATGAGGATGTCCTGGTGGTGCGCGTGGAGGGCCTCGTGCCTGAGGCGGTGTGGCGCAAGCGCTATGAGGCGATCAACGAGTTTGAAGAGGCCCTGGCAGAGTGTGGCATCGTCGTGGTCAAGTTCTTCCTCCATATCTCCAAAGACGAGCAGCGCAAACGTCTGGAGGAGCGCTTGGCGGACCGCCGCGAGCATTGGAAGTTTCGCCTGGGCGACCTAAAGGCGCGCGCCAAGTGGGATGAGTACATGGCCGCCTACGAGGACGCCCTGAGCCGCTGCAGCACGGAGCATGCTCCCTGGTACATCATCCCCGCCGATAGAAAGTGGTACCGCAATCTGGTGATCTCCCAAATCCTCACGGAGACGCTGGAGGCCCTAGACATGGAATGGCCCCCCCTTGAGCCAGGGGCCGAGGGGATCAAGATCGACTGATGTTTGTCGCGAGGCCATCAGGCGTTCATGCCCCGACGATTCTGATGGGCAAGCCACCGCCGAGGCACAGAGAGAAACGGGAGAAAGACGAATAAAAGCCCCTGCGCCCTTGGCATCTCGGTGAATCCCACGTTTTCCTACAAAATCCCCGACGGGCACACTAGGAGCGCTTTGCGCTCGTAGCGTAGACGGCGGCGAGGCGGGGGGCGATCAGCCGCCAATCATAGTGCTCTAGCACGAACTGCCGCGCGGCTGCCCCCAAGGTCCGGCGCCGCTCAGGATCGGCCAGTAGGGAGAGGATCGCCTCGGCGAAATCCTGGGGCGTATCGGCCAGGAGAGCATGCTGACCGGGCGAGAGGGCGATCCCTTCCACCCCCAGTGTGGTAGAGACCAACGGCAGCCCGGCAGCCATCGCCTCCAATACCTTGAGGCGTGTGCCGCCACCGATGCGCAGGGGGACGATGTAAACATCTGCGCTGCCGAAATAGGGCAAGATATCGGGCACATAGCCGCTGACGGTGACGCCGGGATCATCCCAGAGCGGCTTGAAGCGCGCGGGCGGGTTTTTACCCACGATGTAGAGATGAGCCTGGGGTGCGCGGGCGCGCACGAGCGGCCAGACATGCCGATGGAACCAAAGTACAGCGTCGCTATTGGGGCGAAAATCCATCTTGCCCGTAAAGAGGAGTGCCGGATGCTCCAAGGGCAGGGAATCGGGTAAGCCGGGATGATAGCGCTCCGTATCCACGCCGTTGGGCACGACCACAGGCTGCAGCCCTTCCACGAGCCGGCGCAGAGCTTCGGCATCGGCCTCGGAGACGGCGAGCACCGTATCCGCCTGGCGACAGACCTCGCGCTCAAAGCGCGCCAGCCGCCGCCACTGGATGAGGGAGTAAAAGGCCGTCGGCAAACGACGCGGGCTCCGCAGATCGGCCTCAAAGGCGCGCCGTTGGAGCAAGTACTCGGCATTGTACTCGTCCAGGATGAGCTTTGGAGCGCGTTCCCCCAGCCAACGGCGCACCAGGGGCAGATAACAGGCCAACTCCAATCCCTCCACCTGTACGATGTCAAAGCTCTCGCTCATCAATAGCTCGCGTAGGGTCTGGGCATAGGCCGGCGAGTAGAGCCTGACGGCCATATCGGGCTCGTCGGTGGTGAAGAGGGTTCGCAGGCGCTCGCGGGCGGAGCGCTCCGGGGGCATCGGCACCCTGACGAGGGGTCGGCAAAGCCCGGCCAGCGGGCCGGGCTCCTGGTCGGCCCCTTGGGCGAAGGAGAGCAGGGCCACCTCGTGTTGGGCGGCCACTTGAACGATCAGGTTGTAATTGCGGATGGCCGCGCCTTGCTCGGGGGGATAGGGCATCTGCGGCGTCAGGAAGAGGATGCGTTGCCTCAGAGGAGAGCAAGCGTCACATCGCGCACCGAGAGCTCTCTGCCCAGGATACTCTGAGGAGCCTTCCTCGCTCATGAGTGCCTCGCGGTGGATCAGGCTAGGCTGTGGTAAAGGGCCAAGGTCTCCTGAGCGGCCTTATCCCAAGAGAAGAGCGCCGCCCGTTTGAGGCCTTTCTCAATCAAACTGGCCCGCAACTCCGAATCGCTCAGGATGCGCTCCATGGCCACCGCCAGCTCTTCGGGGCAAGTGGGATCAATGAGTATCCCCGCATCCCCTACGACCTCGGGCAAGGAGGAGACGTTGGAGACGATCACCGGCGTGCCGCAGGCCATCGCCTCCAGGGGAGGTAATCCAAACCCCTCATAAATGGAGGGAGCCACAAGCGCTTCGGCGGTGTTATAGAGCCAAAGCAATTCCTCCGTGGAGACCCTCCCCAAGAAGATGGCCTCCTTTTCCAGCTTCAGCTCCGTCACCAGGCGGAACACCTCATCGAAGAGCCAGCCCTTCTCGCCAGCCAGGACCAGCTTGACCTCGCGGCGATAGGCATCACGGAACTGGCGGAAGGCCCTCAGGAGGGTGGGCACGTTCTTGCGCGGCTCGATGGTGCTCACAAAGAGGATGAACTCGCCGGGGATGCCAAACCTCCCCCGCACGCGTTGCCTGAGGTCCGGTGTCTTGAGCGGGCGAAAGATGGGGTTAGCCGCCTCGTAGATGACCGTCACCTTGTTTTCGGGCACGCCCAACAGGCGCATGATATCGCGCTTGGTCGCCTGGGAGACGGCGATGATCGCGTCGGTGCGGCGCACGGCTTGGTCGATTTGCCCATAATAGCGCGCCGCATCTTTGGTGAGGAAATGCGGATAAAGCATAAAGACCAGGTCGTGGATGGTGATCACCGAGCGGCAGTTACGGCGAAAGGGGGGGATGAAATCGGGGCTGTGCAACACGTCAAGGCGGATGGCCGAGAGCTCTAGGGGCAGGGTCAATTGCTCAAGACGATGGTGGCTGGGCGTGAGCAGGCCGCGATGGGTAAAGTTAGGCTGATGCAAAAGAGGCCTCTTGCTCTTGATGCTTTGCAAGATGACGAACTCGTCTTCAGAATCGCAGCGAGCGAGCCCCTCAATCAGTTGCAGGATATACTGGCTGATACCCGCCTGGCGATAATGGATCAGCCGGGCATCAATGCCAATGCGCATAACCTTCCCCCTTTCGCACGCCCCGTCAGCCAATCCCTACAGAAAAAAGCCCCCACCTGTCGCCTGAAGCGACTGGTCATGGGGGCACCTATGCTTCCCATTTCTTTCATAAAAATAATACCACCTTTGTCAAGTCTCGTCAAACTACCACGGAATCGCGCCAGGAACGATCCCCGCCACATTCCAGAGTCTTGCGATCCCGATTGCGTCTTTGAGAGAAATGAAGTAAAATGAGCCTAGCGTTTCGCCGGGTTAACTGCTGCAAATAACTCACAGAAAGGAGCAAGATGGCATCTTCCTCAGACTTCAAGATGAATCCCCCACGTCAACGTCTGATCGGCCAGATGCCTAAAGTGGGCATTCGCCCGACCATTGACGGCCGGCGGAAGGGAGTCCGCGAATCGTTGGAAGGCCAAACCATGGCCCTGGCGCGCGCAGTGGCCGAGCTGATCAGCAGCAATCTGCGCCATGCGAACGGCTTGCCTGTGGAGTGCGTGATCGCCGATACCTGCATCGGGGGCGTTGCCGAGGCCGCCCAAACGGCCGAGAAATTCGCCCGCGCCGGCGTCGGTTGTACCATCACCGTCACGCCCTGTTGGTGCTACGGCTCGGAAACGATGGATATGGATCCCCTGATCCCCAAGGCCGTCTGGGGCTTTAACGGCACGGAGAGACCGGGGGCCGTGTACCTGGCGGCGGTGCAATCGGCGCACAATCAGAAGGGGTTGCCGGCCTTTAGCATCTACGGGCGGGATGTCCAGGATGCCACGGATACGAGCATCCCGGAGGATGTGCGCGAGAAGCTCTTGCGCTTTGCGCGGGCGGGCCTGGCCGTCGCCGAGATGCGCGGCAAGTCGTACCTGGCCCTGGGAGGCGTGTCCATGGGTATTGCCGGCTCCATCGTGGATCATAGCCTCTTTGAGAGCTACCTGGGCATGCGCGTAGAGTCGGTGGACATGACCGAGCTCGTCCGCCGCATGGAAGAGGGCATCTACGACCACGAGGAATTCCAGCGCGCCATGGCCTGGGTGAAGGCCTATTGCCGCGAGGGGCGGGATTACAATCCCCCCGAACAACAACTGAGCCGCGCCCAAAAGGACAAGAACTGGGAGACGGTGGTCAAGATGACCATGATCGCCCGCGACCTGATGGTGGGTAACCCCCGCTTGGCCGAGATGGGCTACGGCGAGGAGGCTTTGGGACACAACGCCATCGCCGCCGGCTTCCAGGGGCAGCGCCATTGGACGGACCACTTCCCCAACGGCGACTTTATGGAGGCCATCCTCTGCTCCTCCTTTGATTGGAACGGCATCCGCGAGGCCTTTATCATGGCCACCGAGAACGATAGCCTCAACGCCATCCCCATGCTTTTCGGCCACCTGCTCACCAACACCGCGCAGATCTTTTCCGATGTGCGCACCTTCTGGAGCCCGGCGGCGGTGAAGCGCGTCACGGGTTATACCCTGAGGGGCAGGGCTGAAGGGGGGATCATCCACCTCATCAATTCAGGGGCCACGGCGCTGGATGCGACGGGCCGGCAGAGGATCGGCGGTGAGCCGGCGATGAAGCCTTTCTGGGAGATAACCCCTGAGGAAGCTCAGGCCTGCCTGGAGGCGACGACCTGGTATCCCGCCCAGGCCGAGTACTTCCGTGGAGGGGGCTATTCCTCCGGCTTCCTCACGCGCGGCGAGATGCCCGTGACCATGTCGCGCCTGGTCGTGGTCAAGGGGCTGGGGCCGGTCCTGCAGATCGCCGAAGGCTACACGGTGGACCTCCCCGACGAGGTGCATAACGTGCTCAACGAGCGCACCAACCCCACCTGGCCCACCACCTGGTTCGTGCCCCGGCTGACGGGCAGCGGGCCTTTCCGCGATGTTTACTCCGTGATGTACCACTGGGGAGCCAACCACGGGGCGGTCAGTTATGGCCATATCGGGGCCGATCTGATCACCCTCGCCTCCATGTTGCGCATCCCCGTGTGCATGCATAACGTGCCCGAGGAACGCATCTTTCGCCCCAGCGCCTGGGCCATGTTCGGGGCCATGGATCCGACGGGAGCTGATTTCCGCGCCTGTGCCAACTTTGGGCCGCTTTACGGCCGATACTGAGCGGGAAATGGCCCGGAGGCTTTATCCTAGAGGGGAGGCAAACGAGGTTGATTGACAACGAGCTTCCGACGATCTCCGTAGGGGTAGTGGGGTGTGGCTATTGGGGCCCCAAGCTCATCCGTAACTTTCAATCCATCCCCGGCTCCGATATGCAGATCGTAGCCGACCTGCGTCAGGATAGGCTGGAGCACATCAAAGGGCTCTATCCCACTATCCGGACGACGACCGATTACGCCGAGCTTTTGGCCTCCCCGGTGATGGCCGTGGCCATTGCCACCCCCGTCTCGTGCCATTTCAGTATGGCCCGTGATGCCCTGCTGCACGATAAACACGTGCTCGTGGAGAAGCCCTTGACCAGCCGCTCCGATGAGGCCGAGGAGCTGATCCGCCTGGCTCAGGAGCGTAAACGGGTGCTCATGGTCGGCCACACCTTCGAGTATAACCCGGCGGTGGACTATTTGAAGAATTACATCGCTCAGGGCGGGTTGGGCAGGATCTACTACATCAACGCCACGCGCGTGAACCTGGGCATCTTTCAGAAGGATATCAACGTCGTCTGGGACCTGGCCCCGCACGACATCTCCATCCTGCTCTATATCCTGGGCATGAAGCCCACCCAGGTGAGCGCGCGCGGCGCCGCCTATGTCCAGCCCGGCGTGGAGGATGTGGCCTATCTCACCCTAAACTTCCCCGAGGGCATCATGGCGGATATCCGCGTGAGCTGGCTCGACCCTTGCAAGATCCGCCGCCTCACCGTGGTCGGCTCCAAGAAGATGATCGTCTACGATGACGTGGAGCCGACAGAAAAGATCAAGATCTATGACAAGGGCGTAGAGGCGCCGCCGTATTCCGATACGTTGGAAGAGTTCCGTCTTTCGTATCGCTATGGGGATATCACCACGCCGGCCATCCCCGATCGGGAGCCGCTGGAGATAGAATGCCGACACTTTCTGGATTGCATTCGCTACGGTCGGACGCCACGCAGCGATGGCAAAGTGGGCTTGGACGTGGTGAGGATCCTGGAGAAGGCGCAACATTCTCTGAAGAATGGGGGGCTTCCGGAGCCCCTGAGCTGGTAAAGGCGAGGCCGTCTGGGCTCGCGGGAGGTTTCTCCGGGTTTGCGCGATGAGGCCAAGGGGCATGCTCTAGAGGCCGCGATGCGGACGAGAACTGTCGTCGCGCTAGGGGATTCCATCGTCTACGGTTGGGGGGTGCCCCACGAGCAGGGCTTTCCCGCGATCTTGGAGCGGCTCTTGAATCAAGGGGCCTCACAGGAGGGCCGGTGGCGGGTCATCAACGCCGGCATCCCCGGGGATACGGTCTTGATGGGCTGCGCGCGCTACGCGCGCGATGTGACGCCCTTTGCCCCCCATGTGGTGATATTCTGTTTCGGCCTGAACGACGCCGCCCTCCGCCGTACTCGGTTTGATGCTCAGCGCGAGCGCCTCTGGCAAGCGCAACGTTGCCCCTGGATGCGTCTGCGGGTCATCGGCGAGTGCCTCCTTTCGCGGGCTTTGCGGGAGAAGGGAGGGGCCTTTGGGGAGCACGACGATGCGCTGCGACGGGAACCCAGGCCTAGGGTCAGGCCCAAGCTCTTTGTCGCCGCTTTTCGCGAGCTGGTGCGCCGTGCCCGCCGAGAAGGGGCCAAGGCCTACCTTCTACCTATGAGGCCGGCCCCGGATCAGAGGCTGTCGCCTCAACAGCGAGGAGCCTATGCGCGGTATAATGAGCTGATCCAAGAGGTGGCCCGGCGCGAGAGCGCAGAGTTGGTTGATGGACGCGGCCTCAAGCTGCCGCCGTTTGCGCCCGAGACCATGTTGGCGGAAGACGGGATCCACCTCACGGCGAGTGGGCAAGAGTGGTTGGCGATGAGCCTTTACCTGCATCTCTCGGCTCAAGAACGTTGAGGTGCGCAGTACGTGCAACATGTTGGCCCTTTAGGAAAAGGGGAATGAACGGGATCGCGGAGGGCACAAAGAGGGGCAAAAAACGAATAAAAAATCCCTGTGTTCTCTGCGTGCTCGGTGGCGAATGCCACGTTCCTCTGCAGGATCCCGTCGCCACGATGAGCTCTTTACAGGCCGGGATGGCGCGGTTGTTTTGTTCGCCCGACGAACATGTACTACATCTTCCATGGTGATGAGGAATTCACGCGTTCCGAAGAGGTGGCCAAGCTCAAGGCGCAGATCCTGCGCGACGGCATGGGCGACCTCAACATCACCGTCCTGGATGGCCGTAAGGCCAGCCTGGACGATATCATCGCCGCCTGCGATACCCTCCCCTTCTTCACCAACAGGCGGCTGATCCTCGTAGAGGGCTTTTTACAGCGCTTGGATCCCCCTGAACGTGGTGGCGATAAGGTGGATTCTGTCGCCGAGGACGAGCTGGCCGGGAAACTGGCCGCCTATCTGAAACGCCTTCCCCCCACTGCGCGCCTCCTCTTCGTGGAACGCGCCCCCCTCAGCCCCAAGAACCCCATCTTGCGGGCAGCACAGGAGACGAAGGATGCCTACGTTCGCGAGTTCAAAACACCCTCTGAGGGCGAACTCCAGAGCTGGGTTCAACGCCGGGCAAAGGAAAAAGGTACCTCCATAAACCGTGAGGCGGCCAGCTTGCTGATCTCCTTCGTAGGCCAAGACCTGCGGCTGCTTGACCAAGAGCTGGAGAAGCTGGCCGCCCTCGCGAACTATGCCCGCCCGATCACCGCGGAGGACATCAAGGCCTTGGTCACCCCCGCCTATGAGGAGGATATCTTTGCCCTGGTGGATGCCCTTGGGGTGCGCGATCGGGAGGGCGCGATGCGCCAGTTACAGCGCCTGTTAGCCAAGGGAGCCCACGAGCTTTACCTCTTGACGATGATCGTGCGCCAGTTTCGCCTGATCCTCTCCGTCAAGGATTTGGCCGAGGAGAGGAGGTTAACGGCTCAAGAGATTCGCCGTGAGCTACGCATCTCGCATGACTTTATCGTGGACAAGCTCCTGCGCCAAGGGCGATACTTTGAGTTGGAGGAGTTGGAGGCGATCCTACGCCAGCTCCTGGAGATAGACCAGGCGATCAAAACGGGGCGCATAGAGGGACGCTTGGCCTTGGAACTCTTTGTCGTGGATCTGTGTCGCCCTCGCCGGGCCAAGGGCCGGCCCCCGGCTACCAGCCCAGGAACCGCTCGCGCACCCGCCGGGCCAGGCGCAACTCCTCCTCATCGCCGGAGCTGAGGTCCAAATAGAGCTGTAAGGGATGCACCACAGTCAAGTGGTTGCGCGCCTCGGTGGCCTTCCAGAGCAGGCTCTCGTCGTAGGGGTGAAAGACAAAGACGACGGTCTTGCCCTGATCTGGGCTTAGATGAAGCTCCGTCGCCAAGTGCTCCGGCTGGCCTTGATAGTAAAGCGCCAGGCGAGGCGCCCTGCTTTCTTCTTGCAGGAGATGGTAGGCGCCAGACCAAAGGGTCAGTGCCCAAGCACCCCCTGGGGCTTGGGGGTAGTTGGCCAGCCGGGCCTCGATCTGAGCTACCTCGGCCCAAGAGCGATAGATGCAAAAGGCACTGCGCCGCAGATCATAGCTCTGTGTCCAGGTCTCAAGGAGCGCCTTCGGGCTAAGGAGGCTCAGCCCGGCGCGATGCTTGGCCACGAGGCCCATGTCGGCCAGGATCGTGCTCACCATGCTGGCCAATCCTAGGCTGATCCCGGCTATCCGGGCCAGCTCCCGCAGCGTCCAGCGCCTATCCGGTTCAAGCAAAAGGGCCCGCACCAGGCGCTCGGCCTTGCCTTCAAAGGGCGTGCGCAGCGGTTTCTCGCGTTGGTAGGGGTTGGGCTTGCCGCTGAGCGCCAAGAAGACGCGCGAAGTCTCCAGGCCGGCGTTGCCGGCGAGGTCAAAATAGCCGACGCCCGCCTCGCGGCAAAGGGCGCGGGCCTCCTCGGAGAAATAAGGGGCCACCAGGATGGGAACTATATCCTCGCGACGCTCCACCGGCTCGGCCCGTTGGATGCGACGGAGACAACGCCGCACATCCTGGGGGTATCCGTCGGTCAGGATCGCGCAAAGCAGGGTCAGCTCTATCCCCGACTTTCCAAAGGCCACCCGCAGGGCAAACCCATACGGCCCATAGCTGCGGGCCGGAAAGCGACGTATCCCCCGGAAAGAGAGCTGGGGATAAAGCTCAAAGAAACTATCTAGAAAGCGGGATTGTACCTCGGCTTGGCGCGTAAGATTACAAACCCTCCGGCCTCAAGCCAGTGAATTGGACGCTATAAGCCCGATAACTATACGCTACTCTAGCAGCTCTGGCAACTCCGGATGCCCCTCACCATGGGGGCGGGTTTGGAGAAATCCGTCCTTGCCCGCCTGGGATCTCCGATGAACCGCCAGAGAGAATGACCCTTGCGAGAAGGCGCCTCTTGAACGATAATGGGAACGAGCATGAAGGAAGAGAGCTAAGGCGTAACAAGCCTGCCCCAGGATGGCGCGTCGCTTTCGGTCAAGGCACCGAGATCAGGGGAGCCGGATGCCTTAGAAGTGGATGGCGAACGTCCGGCAACAGCTGGAAGAACCAATTGTCTATAGAAAGGAGACCGCCGATGCGACTGGCCTTGAACACCTTCGTCTATGAAGTGGGGCGTGTGCCCATCCGCCAGGCGCTGAAGAGCGCTAGCCGCTTCGGCTTCAGGTTCGTGGAATACGCCGCCTACGGCTCGGGCGATCCCACGACTATGTCGGTTGCAGAGCGCCGCGAGGTCGTGGCCATGTTCAGGGATATGGGCTTGAGGTGCTCCCAACTGCTCCTGGTGAACACCCAACACCTGGCTTCTCCCGACACCAGGCTGCGCCGGGAGACGATGGATTACATGCAACGATGCGCGGATTTCGCCCTCCAACTGGGGGGCCGCCAGGTGTTGATCTGTTGGGGCTGTGGCATCCACGAGACGCGGATGCTCAAGGAACAAGCCTGGCTTCACAGCGTGAGCATGATCCGCGAGTACGCCCGCTGGGGCCTGGAGAAGGGCATCCTCGTAGATCTGGAGCTGGATCCCCACGTCTACTTCGTGGTCAATAGTCTGGACAAGATGGTCAAAATGATCGAGGACGTGGGCCTGCCCAACGTTTTCCCCAACGTGGATATCGGCCACCTGGAGATCACCCGCGAGGGGCCGGAGGCCCTGGAAAAGCTCCAGAGGCGTATCCTCCACGTGCACATCAGCGAGACGGACACCTTCAAGCACACCAACAGCATCATCGGCACAGGCTCGGCCGACTTCAGGGCCTATATCCACAAGGTGCTGGAACTGGGGATAGAGGAGAATTGCCAGCGCCTCGGCGAGGTTGCCGTGGCGGGGATTGAGATGGGCGAGCCGGGCGGCGTAGTGGATAACCCCGATCGCTGGGTGCAAGAGAGCCTGGACTACTTGCAGCGGATCCTTCCGGAGTTGACGCGGTAGCGCCTAACGAGGGTGGGAACCCTATCGCCGTTGGAGCGCCCGCTCATCTGGATTCGGCCTGCGCATAGACCCGCTCAAATTCCGCCAGGAAGGCCTGAGCCAGCGCGGCGTCGTCAATGATCAATAGGTTCTCGTCGTTTTCCTCCTCGGCGTTCTTGGAAAAGTTGAAGGAGCCGACGATCACCGTGGTTTCGTCCACGATAAAGACCTTGTGGTGCATGAGATAGGGGTTGCCGTCCTGGAGCACATCCAGCTTGGCCCGTTTCATGCGCCCATACTCGCTGTATTCGGTCTCCGAGCCGGTCCTTTCAAACACCCCGCGCACCTTGACCCCCGCCTTGGCCCGAGAGAGCACTGCCTCGCCGATGTCATCGTCGGTGAAGGAGAAGGCCATGAAGACGATGCTCTTTTGAGCTTTCTTCAAGCGGGCGACGATCTTGGAAGCCACCTGATCCTCGGGAGCGAAATAGTTCTCTACCCGCGCCCAGGCGATCTCCAAGATCGGCGTGGTCCCGCCGGCCTTGCGTTGCCGGCCGAACTTTTTATCGCCCCACATCTTCTCAAACACGACGGTATAATTGCGGGCCAACTCGGGAGAGCGGATGAGCAAGGCATTATTGTTGTAGCGGTAAGTGTCGTTCTCGGTAAAGTTCCAGGAGCCGGTCCATACGGCCTCTTCGTCCACGACCACGAACTTGTTATGCATGATGGCGTTGGGGTTGCCCGCGACCACGGTGATCTTGGCCGCCTGGAGCTTTTTGAAGGCGGGATTCTCCTTAGGGTCCTCCAGGATGTCTATATCGGTGACTACGCGCACCTTGCAGCCGCGCTTCTTGGCCTCCAAGAGGGCTTGGGTCACGTTGGGCAGATCCAATTGGTAGATGGCCACGTCCACCGTCCGCCGGGCGCCGTTGATAAAGGCCGTCAGTTCCTCGTCCAGGCTACCTTGGCGCTCGGCGGCCTTATCCGGGTACTTGGGCGCGGTGAAGAACACGCGATACCAACGTTCGCCGGCGGCGATAACCACCGTGGGCGTTGGCTGAAGGACCTGCCGGGTATGCGTCGGCGCCACCGTAAAGGTTGGCGAGGCGAGGGCCACCGTGGGCGTCGGCTGAAGGACCTGCCGGGTATGCGTCGGCGCCACCGTAAAGGTCGGCGTGGCGAGGACCACCGTGGGCGTCGGCTGAGGGGGGCGCCTCCGCACGAGCGTGATGGCCAAGACACAAAGGCCGCAGAGGATCGCCAGAATGATCAGGGCGAGAACGACCCGGGCCGTTTTGGACGGCCCCCGCGGGCTCTTGTCCTTCGCCTTGCGACGCGTTTGAGGATCCCAGGCCTGGGAGACAAGGCCCATCAACCGCACCAGGAGCTGGTCGGCGCTGAGCGCATGGGCTTGAGAGGCCAGGCGCTCCACCTCGGCCTCCAACTGTGCCGGAGCGATCAGCTCGCGCAGTTGCGCGGCTAACTCGCCGCCACCTCCGCGCGCAGTCGGCCCGCCCCTCTCCCTCACCAGGGAATTGATCCCCGCCATAGCCTTGCGGATGCGCCGGGCGATCTCATCCACCTTCTCCGGCGTCGGCTCATCCAGGGCAGCCACCTGGGCCGAAAGCTGGGCCAGGCCCCAATTCAAGAGCGTCTGGGCCTGCTCATCCGTGAGCCCGGCGCGCAGGCGCTCATCCTCTAGCAGGCGTTCGGCGGCCCGCTGCTCCAAACGACGTCGCTCGGCGGAAGAAGCCATCGGCCACCTCCCCACAAGGATAAAGGACCCAGCACATGATAACGCAAGGGGAAAAGCCGCACCAGTTAGGGACCTCATCGGAGATCCCGGACAAAGGCCAGCGCATCCTGTGGAAAACGGGCTTAACCGCCCTCATCCCTCTACTTCGCCGCTTGTACCGCTGGGAGGGCCTCGCGTTTCCTTTCCCGGGCATGCAGATAGCGCGCCAGGCGCCTTAGTCCCTCGGTAAGGGCCTCGTCGCTAGCACAAAGGGAGATGCGCACGTAGCGGTCACACAGCTCGCCGAAGCCACAACCAGGCCCCAGAGCAACATGCTCGGCCTCTAAAAGGCCCTGACAGAACTCCAGCGATCCCAGCGGTTGGCCGGAGATGTCGATCAGCATGTAAAAGGCCCCATGAGGGTAAGAGACCTTCAGCCCCAGCTCTTTGGCGAGCTCCACGGCGAGGTCACGCCGGCGGCGATAATGCTGCAGCATCTCCTGGACGCAATCCTGAGGGCCGAGGAGCGCGGCGATGGCCGCGTGTTGGGCCACGGTGTTGACGCAGGAGGCGATCGGCTCCTGGATCTTGGTCATGGCGGCCACGATCTCCTCGTTGGCCACAGCATAGCCCACCCGCCAACCAGTCATGGAATAGGTCTTGGAGAGGGTGAAGATGCTGATCACCCGGCCCTCGTCATCCCACTGGGCAGGGCTGAAATGGGTGCCCTCAAAGATCAGCCGCTCGTAGGTCTCATCCGAGATCAGATAAAGGTCATGGCGGCGGCAAAAGTCCAGGCAAGCGCGCAGCGTTTCCTCCGAGTAGACGGCGCCCGTGGGGTTGGAGGGGCTATTGATCATCATGGCCTTGGTGCGCTTGTTGACCAGGCGCTCCAGGGCCTCAAAATCGGGGATAAAGTCCTGCTCAGGGAGGGTGAGGTAACGCCGAGGGGTGCCGCTGACGATGGATGAGGCCATGACAAAGTTGCCGTAGCCCGGATCGGGGATGAGGATCTCATCGCCCGGCTCCAGGAGCACGGCTATGGAGAGGAACACCGCCTCCATGGCTCCCACGGTGACCATGATGTTGGATTCGGAGACGTGAAGGTTGTTCTCCCTCGCCAGCTTGGTGACGATGGCCCGACGCAGCTCGGCCATGCCCGAATTAGCGGTATAGCCGGTGTACTCGTAACGGGCAGCGCGAACGGCGGCCTCAATGATATGTGGCGGGGTGGGAAAATCAGGCTGCCCGATCTCTAGATGAATGGCATCGGGAAAGCGGGCTGCGCTATCCAACATCACGCGAATAGGAGCGCGTTCAATGCCGGTCACTGCTTGCGATAAAGGCTTCATGCTCTTCTCCCTTGGATCGTTGATCTAACGCCCCGAACTAAAGGCGCCGTGCGCTGAGGCCAAGCCTCATTGCACGGCGCAAGTGACGACGCTGACTTGCCTCGCTCAAATCTTTGAGCGGTGATGTCTTTATAGAATAAACCAATCCGCCTATTTGTCAAAACCACCAGCCCGTTCCCATTAGGCCTGGGTGCAAAAGCGGTAGATCACGTCATAGAGCACTTCCAAACAAAAGATCAGGTTATCCAGCCACAGGCGCTCGTTATCGGCGTGGGCACCGGCCTCCTCCAACCCTTCGGGCAAGGGCTTTTCGGGCACAAAGCCGTACACCGGCACGCCCAGGGGGATGAGGTGTCGGGCGTCGGTGGCCCCGGCGCAGGTCCAAGGGACGACTATAGCTCCCCCGCAGCGCTCGGCGATCACCTGGGATATGGTACGAAAGATCGGCGTATCCACAGAGGATTCCAGGCCCGGGGCATACTGGCCCTGGTAGACCTCGATCTCCACTTCCTCCTCGGCCAGGTCGCGCAACAATTGCACAAAGCCCTCGCGCGTTTGGCCCGGCAGGATGCGCCCATCCACATAGGCCGTGGCCGTCACCGGGATGACGTTAATGCTGGCCGGATCGCCTGCCCGCAGCCCGGTGGGGGAGGCCGTATCGTAAAAGAGCGGGCGGCTGTTTTCAATGCCCTTTTCATCAAACCCGGCCACCCTCAGCGCCTCCTCAATGTGCCCCTGATCCAGCAACCGCTCCACCTGCTCGGCCGTCTGGCCGGATTGCGAGGAAGCGATCAAGTTTAGCGCCCTACGCATGGTGCCGATGGCCCGCCCGGCCACATAGCCATCCCCTAAACGGCTCAAGGCACGCGCCAGCTTGAAGGTGGATAGGTCCTGGCGGGGATGAGAGGCGTGGCCTCCTTTGGCTCGCGCCGTCCAAACCGTGCGGCAAAGGCCCTTTTCCGCCGATTGGCAGGTGTAAAAGAGTCGCTCTCCCACTTTGATAGCCCCTCCGCCTCCCTCGTTCAGGGCACAGGCCACACCGAGCAGCTCAGGCCTTTGCTGGATCAGCCAGGCGATGCCCAGCGTGCCCCCGCGCTCCTCGTCAGCCGTGGCCGCCAGGATGATATCGCGCTTCAGCGGCGGCTTGAGGTGGGCCAGGGCAAGCATGGCCACAGCCCAGACGGCGATCAGATTCTTGGTGTCGGTACTCCCCCGGCCCCACAGGAAGCCCTCGTGGATCTCGGCGGCAAAGGGCGGGTAGCGCCACTCACTGGGGTTCGCCGGGACCACGTCCAAGTGACCCATGAGCATCAGGGGCTTGCCCTCGCCGGAACCGCGCAGGCGGGCGAGGAGGTTGCCCCGACCAGGGGCTGATTCCAGGACGCAGGTCTCGATCCCCGCCGGAGATAACAGCGCTGCGAGGTAACGCGCCGCTTCCACCTCGTTGCCGGGCGGGTTTGTCGTATCTATACGTACCAAATCCCGAAGCACGTCGATCACTTGTTGCCTGTATCCGGCGTTGGGTAGCTCCATAGGATTCTCCCTTTCTGCGAATGTGCCTCAAGGGTAACATAAACCGCGAGGTTAAGCAAGGGGCGACGGGTTTTACAGCTCGGCCGAGGGGGTCTAAAATGGCTCTGCTACCGAGACAAAAAGGGGAAGGGGCTTGCCCTGTGCGCGTGACCATGATCTCCAAGGCCTGCATCGTGGGGGCCTATCAGACCAAACTGGAGGCGATCGCCACTCACAAAGACGTGGAACTGACGGTCGTCGTACCCCCTTTCTGGCGCGAGGGGGGGCACAAACTGCCCCTTGAGAGGGCACACCTCGTCGGCTACCGACTCGTCGTCGCCCCCATCGCTTTCAATGGTTCTTTTCATCTCCATTTTTACCCCACGTTGGCCGCGATCTTGCGTAACTCCAAGCCCGATCTCTGCCACATAGACGAGGAACCTTACAACCTGGCCACCTACCTGGCCCTGCGAGCCGCCCAAAAGGTGGGGGCTAAAGCGCTCTTTTTCACCTGGCAAAACCTGCTGCGGCGCTACCCCTGGCCCTTTCGGGCGATGGAGCAATATGTCTATCGGCATGTGGCCGCGGCCATCGCCGGCAATCACGAGGCGCTCCAAGTCCTCCGTGCCAAGGGTTACCCCGGCCCCGCGCAGGTGATCCCCCAATTCGGCGTGGATCCGGAGCTCTTTTGTCCCGCAGGAGAGCGCTCCCCCAACGCGCCCTTCACCATCGGCTATGCCGGGCGGCTGGTGGAGCAAAAGGGTTTGCGCGTCCTTGTTGAGGCCCTGGCCGGGCTGGACGGAGGATGGCGGTTGATGCTCTGCGGGGCCGGCCCCCTCAAGGCCGAGCTTCAGGCGCGGCTGAGGGACCTTGGCCTGGCCGAGAGGGCCCGCTTTCACGATCAGATCCCCTCTGAGGAGATGCCTCGCTATCTGCGCGAGATGGACGTGCTGGTCCTGCCCTCCCTGACCCGCCCCAACTGGAAGGAACAATTCGGACGCGTGTTGGTGGAAGCCATGTCCTGCGGGGTGCCGGTCATCGGCTCCAACTCAGGGGAGATCCCTCACGTGATCGGGGACGCAGGGCTGATCTTCCCAGAAGGGGACGCGGAGGCGCTGCGCGGCTTATTGGCCAGGTTGCTGGAAGATATCCCTTTGCGCCGCGAGTTGGCAGCCAAAGGGCGGGCGCGGGTCTTGGCCCACTATACGCAGGCCCAGATCGCCGAGGAGACGGTGGCCCTCTACCGCCAAGTCCTGGCCGAAGGGTAAAGCGTGGGAAGGATAAACCGGGGGCGCTAGGGCCTCTCGCAACTTTTTGCCCCTCATTCCAATCGGGTTATAGTATATTGATCACTCTGCGGAGCCGATCATGTCCCTTTCGGATGAGCGCCTACACGCCCTCCTCTGCCGGGTGCAAAAGCCCGCCCGCTACGTGGGAGGGGAATGGAATAGCGTGATCAAGGATTGGGGGCAAGCCGCCGTCCGCCTGGCCCTATGTTATCCCGAGACCTATGAGATCGGCATGTCCAACCTGGGCCTGGCGATCCTCTATGACCTGGTGAACCGGCGCCCCGAGTTCCTCGCCGAGCGCGCCTACGCTCCCTGGGTGGATATGGAGGATATCCTGCGCGCCGAGGGGCTGCCCCTCTTCTCCCTGGAGACGCGGCACTCGCTCAAGGAATTTGACGTCCTCGGCTTCAGCCTGCAGCATGAGCTCAACTATACCAATGTGCTCAACATGCTGGACCTGGCTGGCATCCCCCTTTTCGCCGGCGAACGCAGCGCCCAGGATCCGCTGGTCATCGCCGGGGGCAGTTGCACTTACAACCCTGAGCCGCTGGCCGATTTCTTCGACCTTTTTGTCATCGGCGAGGGCGAAGAGGTACTCCTGGAGATCCTTGAGGTCATCCGCCAATGGAAGGTAGAGACGTCCCGGCGGGACGTCTCTACCAACCGGCGGGACGTCTCTACCAACTCGCACAAGCAGGAACTCCTCTTGCGCCTGGCGCGCATCCCCGGTATCTATGTTCCTGGCCTATATCGGGTGCGCTACAACGCCGATGGCACGGTTGCTGCGATCGAGCCGGCGGCAGAGGGCGTCCCGGCCCGGGTGCGCAAGCGCATCGTGCCCGTGCTTGGGCCCGTGCCGACACGACCCATCGTCCCGGCTCTACAGGTCGTCCACGACCGGGGCAACGTGGAGATCCAACGCGGTTGCAGCCGTGGGTGTCGCTTCTGCCAGGCGGGGATGATCTACCGCCCCATCCGCGAGCGCCCCGTCCCGGAAGTCCTCCGTGCGATCGACGACCTATTGGCCTGTACGGGCTACTCCGAGGTCGCCCTGGTCTCTTTGAGCTCCAGCGATCATTCGGGGATCGCCGAGATCATCTCCCAGGCGATGGCCCGCCACGCCGAGGAGGGGTTGGCCATCTCGCTGCCCTCGTTGCGTATAGACTCTTTCTCCGTGCGCCTGGCCGAGATGATTCAGGCAACGCGCAAGACGGGCTTGACCTTCGCCCCCGAGGCGGGCAGCCAGCGCCTGCGCGACGTGATCAATAAGGGGGTGACTGAAGAGGACCTCCTGCGCACCACCGAGGCGGCCTTTGCCAGTGGCTGGAATCGGATCAAGCTCTACTTTATGCTCGGCCTGCCCACAGAGACCGATGAGGACGTCCTGGAGATCGCCCGCCTCATCCGCGAGATTCGCGCCCAAGGGAGGGCCCTGCGTGACCGGGCAGTGGAGATCGGCGTGAGCGTGGCTACGTTCGTGCCCAAGCCCCACACCCCCTTTCAGTGGACGGGCCTGGCCCCACGCGAGGTGGTGGAACATCGGCAAAGCTTGTTGCGCGAGCAGACCCGCCTCCGGGGAGTCGAGCTGGGCTGGAGCGATTGGGAATCCACCTGGCTGGAGGCCGTCCTCAGCCGAGGGGATCGGCGCCTGGGGGCGGTTATCTACCGCGCCTGGCGCGCCGGAGCGCGCTTTGACGCCTGGAGCGAGCACTTTCGCCCCGAACTCTGGCGCGAGGCCCTGGCCGCCGAGGGCCTGGAGGCCGACTTTTACGCCCATCGCGAGCGAGAGGAGGGCGAGCTCTTTCCCTGGGAGCACATCGATGCCGGCGTGAGCCGGCGCTTTCTCTGGCGCGAGTACCGTAAAGCGCGCGAAGGGCGGCTCTCTCCTGATTGCCGCGCGGGCTGCCATGACTGTGGCATCCTGAGCGCCCTGGCCGAGGAGCGCGCCAGGGCCGGCGAACACGCTTGGGGATGTCCGTGACCATGCGCACCGAGATCGTGCAACGGCTGCGGGTGACCTTTGGCGTGGACGGCCCCTTGCGCTACATCTCCGTCCTGGATATGGGCCGCCTTTGGGAACGGCTCTTGCGCCGGGCGAGGATCCCCTTGGCCTATACCCAGGGCTTTAACCCTCACCCGCGCCTGCAATTTGCCTCGCCCTTGCCGGTGGGCTATTCCAGCGAATGCGAACTACTGGACCTGTGGCTGGCCGAGCGCATGGAGCCGATGCAGTTCGCCGCCATGGCCAGGGACCAAGCTCCCAGGGGGCTGACGATCTTGCAGGTTGAGGAGGTGTTCCTCGGAGCGCCCGCACCGCAGGCCCTGATGCACGCGGCCCACTATCGGGTGCGTTTCTGGGCTGAGATCTCTGGTGAAGATGTGGAACGCGCTCTAGATCGGCTCCTTAAACAACCTTCCCTGGTGCGTCAGCGCCAGAAAAAGGGGCACCTGGCGGACTATGACCTACGCCCTCTGATCCAGGAGGCGCGTTACCTATCCTCCGAGGGAGGGTACCACGAGCTTTACATGATCCTACGCACCGGAGCCGAGGGTGCCGGACGACCTGAAGAGGTCCTGGAGGCCCTGGGCTTGCCGGCGATTGGCAATTACACCATTCATCGCGTGCGCCTCGTCTGGGGCGCCAAAGGAGGTTAGATGGTCAAGCGCATCTGGTCACCCTGGCGCATGGAGTACATTCGCGGAGAGAGACGCGGCGGTTGCATCTTTTGCGACAAGGTGAAGGAGGAACGCGATGAGGAGAACCTGATCCTCCTCCGTGGGCAACAGTGCTTTGTGATGCTGAACCGCTTCCCTTATACCAATGGGCACCTCATGATCGCCCCTTATGCTCACGTGGATATGCCCAACAAGCTGCCCCTAGAGGCCCAGGTGGAGATGATGCGCCTGGTGTGCATCTGTATTGAGGTGCTCCAAGAGGCGATGCACCCCGATGGCTTCAACGTGGGGATGAACTTGGGAGCCTCGGCGGGGGCGGGGATCAAGGATCACATCCACATGCACGTCGTGCCCCGCTGGGTAGGTGATACCAACTTTATGCCCGTGCTCGGCGAGACGCGGGTCATCGTGGAAGCCCTCCAGGAATCCTATCGGAGGCTTGAGCCGCTCTTCGCCTGCCGCTGCCAGACAGAGGAGGGCCTAAGCCCAGCACGGAAAGTGCCCTCCGCTCGCTAACCCAGAGATGCGCTTATCACAGCGTATTTCAATTGTTTGGCGATTTCTGCTACAATAGGTAATATGGGCCAGATGGTGGCCTTACGCCAAGCGCGCTGGAGGAGCACGGATGCCCCAAGCCGACGATCTGCTCATTGTCGGGGCTGCACGAACGCCGATCGGGCGCTTTCAGGGCGCCCTAAAGGATGTTCCGGCTCCTGAGCTGGGGGCTGTGGCCATTCGCGAGGCCGTCCGAAGGGCCGGGATTGATCCGGCCATAGTTGATGAGGTGCTCATGGGCTGTGTCCTCCAGGCCGGCTTGGGCCAGGCACCTGCTCGTCAAGCAAGCCTGCGCGCCGGATTGCCCTCCGGCGTGGGGGCGACGACGATTAATAAAGTTTGCGGCTCGGGCCTCAAGGCCGTCATGTTGGGCGCAGCCATGCTTTCCGTCGGCGACGCGGAGGTCATCGTCGCCGGGGGGATGGAGAGCATGAACGGCGCGCCCTATCTTTTGTCTCAGGCGCGCTTCGGTTATCGCCTGGGTGAGGGGAAATTGGTAGATTCCCTGGTGTACGACGGCCTCTGGTGTGCTCTTGAGCAACAACATATGGGCCTCCTCGCCGAGCATACGGCCGATGTTTATGGCATCGGCCGCGAGGAGATGGATGCCTTTGCCTTGCGCAGCCATGAGCGGGCCATCGCGGCCATGGACAGGGGGGCCTTTACCGCCGAGATCGCTCCGGTGCTCGTGCGCGGACGCGACGGGCGAGAGGCGCTCTTTGCCTGCGACGAATGTCCCCGGCGGGATACCAGCTTGGAGAAGCTGGCCCGCCTTGCACCGGCCTTCCACCCGCAAGGGCGCATCACCGCCGGCAACGCCTCCAGCATCGCCGATGGCGCGGCGGCCCTGGTGATCATGCGCCGCGAGCGGGCGCGTGAATTGGGCTGCGCACCCCTGGCCAGGATCATCTCCTATGCTCAGGCAGCGGTTGAGCCGAGAGAGATATTCAGCGCACCGGTCTATGCGGTGCGCAAGGTGTTGCAAAGGGCGCGCCTCGGCTTGGCCGATATGGAGCTCATCGAGCTGAACGAGGCCTTTGCCGCTCAGACGCTTGCCGATGGCCGGGCGCTCGGCCTGGATTGGGAGCGGGTCAATGTCAACGGCGGGGCCATCGCCCTGGGGCATCCCATCGGGGCCAGCGGCGCGCGGGTGCTGGTGACCCTGCTCTACGCCCTGAAAGAGCGTGGGTTGCGCAGGGGCCTGGCCGCGCTCTGCCTGGGCGGCGGCGAGGCCGTGGCCATGATCGTGGAGCGAGAAGGATAGGGATAAGCGAGTGCCCTGATAGGGTGGATAGAGGATGTTCAATATCACGCAGGTCGCAGTGATCGGCGCGGGCACGATGGGTAGCGGCATCGCCCAAGTGTTCGCCCAGGCAGGTTATGCGGTCAGCCTCGTCGATGTCGTCCGCGAGCAATTGCCTCGCGCGATGGCCTCCATTGAGCGCGGCATCAAGCGCTTGGCGGAAAAAGGGCAACTCAGCCAGACGGAGCAGGAAGCCATCCTGAAGCGCATCACCACGACCACGAGCGTGGAGGTGGTTCGTCAGGCCCGTCTGGTGCTTGAGGCCATCGTTGAGGATCCCGAAGCCAAGATACGCCTGTTCGCGACCGTGGATCAGCTCGCCCCCCCAGAGGCCATCTTGGCCTCCAACACCTCCTCGGTCTCCATCACCCGCCTGGCGGCGGCCACCCGAAGGCCCGAACGGGTCATCGGCATGCATTTCATCAACCCCGCGCCGGTGATGCGGCTGGTGGAGGTCATTCGCGGGCTGGCGACCTCCGATGAGACGCACCAGACCATCGTGGAGCTTGTCCGCGGCCTGGGCAAGACGCCCGTCACCGTGAGCGACGCGCCCGGTTTCGTGCTCAACCGCCTGTTGATCCCCATGCTCAACGAGGCCTGTTACCTGCTCATGGAGGGCGTGGCCGGTTGCGAAGAGATCGATACCGTCATGAAGCTGGGGGCCAATCACCCTATGGGCCCCTTGGCTTTGGCCGATCTCATCGGCCTGGATACTTGCCTGGCGATCATGGAGGTGTTGCATCGCGACCTGGGCGAAGATAAATACCGTCCTTGCCCGCTCCTGCGCAAGATGGTGGCTGCCGGGTATTTGGGGCGCAAGTCGGGGCGAGGGTTCTACACCTATTCATAATATGAGGGATGAAAAGACCCCTTTATCATTCACTCCTCTGAGGAGGACGAGCATTGGATAGACGGCCGGTGCTGGACAGGGGTTGGGTGCAGCTTGAGGAGCACATGGGCGGCGACGCGGCGGTGATCCGCGCAGCGCGCATCTGTTACCAATCTGAGGCGCGTTCACCCGAAGATGATACGCGCCTCATTCGCCGTCTTATGGCCGCCGAACCCAAACACAACACGGTATTTGAACACGCTGTCTTTCGCTTTGGGGTCAAATGTCCGCTCTTTGTGGCCCGCCAGTGGATGCGCCACCGCATCTGCACCTTTAACGAGCTGTCCTTGCGCTATTGTATCGCCGAGCGGGAATACTATGTGCCAGATGAGAAGCAGCCGGAGTTGGAGGCTTATAGACAACATATGGAGGCTTCCTTTGACCTCTACGAGCGGCTGCTCCAGGCCGGCTGGAGGCGCGAGCGCGCCCGTGGAGTGTTGGGCACGGCGATTTACACGCAATTCATCTGGACGGTGAACGCCTGGTCGCTGATGAACTGGCTGCAAAAGCGCCTGGACAAGTCGGCCCAGTGGGAGCATCGCCAGTATGCCGAGGCTATCCTGGGCATCTTTCTGGAGGTGATGCCGGTCACCGCCACCGCTTTCAAGGAGCTGGTATTAAAGAGATGAGGCCCTCTTGGGACGAGTACTTTATGGAGATCGCCCGCCAGGTCGCTACGCGCTCCACCTGCCTGCGGCGCAGCGTGGGCGCGGTGATCGTGCGCGATAAGCGCATCCTTTCTACGGGCTACAACGGCGCTCCCCGCGGCCTGGAGCATTGCGACGTCGTCGGCTGCCTGCGCGAGAAACTGGGCATCCCCTCCGGCCAGCGCCAGGAGATCTGTCGCGGGTTACATGCGGAGCAGAACGCTATCATCCAGGCCGCGCTCCACGGCGTGTCCATAGAGGGCGGCACGATTTACGTCACCCATCAGCCTTGCATCACCTGCGCCAAAATGATCATCAATTCCGGCATCGTGCGTGTGGTCTGCGCCAACACCTACCCCGATGAACTGGCGCGGCAAATGCTAGACGAGGCGGAGGTAGAACTGAACGTTTGGGGAGCTGAGACAAAGTGAACCATGTTCGTAGTGGTGCCGTAAGGCACTTATATGCCCGACAGGCACATGCTACAAACGCAATACGAGGGAGGTATGATGGCTTTGAACGACAAGATCCAGGAGTTGCGTCGGCTCAAGGAGGAAGCCAGACAAGGCGGCGGTGCCAGTGCGATAGAACGCCAACACGCTAAGGGCAAGTTGACCGCCCGTGAGCGCTTGGCCAAGCTGTTAGATGAAGGCAGCTTCCAAGAGCTGGACGCTCTGGTCACCCACCATGCCCACGGCTTCGGCCTGGAGGAGCGCGTGGCCCTTGGCGATGGCGTCGTCACCGGCTACGGCACCATTGACGGCCGGTTGGTCTATGTCTTTGCCCAGGATTTCACCGTCATGGGCGGCTCGCTGGGTGCAGCCCACGCGGCCAAGATCGTCAAGTTGCAAGACCTGGCCCTGAAGAACGGAGCCCCGCTCATCGGCATCAACGATTCAGGAGGCGCGCGTATCCAGGAGGGGATCCTGGCCTTGGGTGGCTACGCGGAGATCTTTTTGCGCAACACCCTGGCCTCGGGGGTCATCCCCCAGATCTCGGTGATCATGGGGCCTTGCGCCGGCGGTGCGGTCTATTCCCCCGCCCTGACCGACTTTACTTTCATGGTCCAGGATACCAGCCACATGTTCATCACCGGGCCGGAGGTCATCAAGGCGGTGACGCATGAAGAGGTGACCTTTGAGGAACTGGGCGGGGCTAGGGTGCATAACAGCGTGAGCGGTGTGGCTCACTTTGCCGCTCCCAACGAGGAAACCTGCCTGAAGATGGTGCGTCAGCTTCTGAGCTACTTGCCTCAGAACAACATGGAGGATCCTCCGGCCATCGCCCCGCAGGATGATCCCGCGCGCACAGACGAGGCCCTGAATACCCTCGTCCCCGAGAACCCCAATGCCCCCTACGATGTGAAGCAAGTCATAGAGAAGGTCGTAGACAAGGGCAGTTTCTTTGAGGTGCACGCACACTATGCGCAGAACGTCGTCGTCGGCTTCGCCCGTTTGGATGGCCTCGCGGTGGGCATCGTGGCCAATCAGCCGATGGTGCTCGCCGGCGCCCTGGACATCAACGCCTCCATCAAGGCGGCGCGCTTTGTGCGCACCTGTGACGTCTTTAACGTGCCCATCATCACCTTTGAGGACGTCCCCGGCTTCCTTCCCGGCGTAGCCCAGGAACATGGGGGGATCATCCGTAACGGAGCCAAGCTGATCTATGCCTATTGCGAGGCCACCGTGCCCAAGTTGACGGTGATCCTGCGCAAAGCCTACGGCGGAGCTTATATCGTCATGAGCTCCAAGCACATCCGCGGCGATTTCAACGTCGCTTGGCCCACCGCCGAGATCGCCGTCATGGGTCCGGAGGGGGCCGTCAACATCATCTACCGCAAGGAGCTGGCCGAGGCCACCGATCCCGAGGCTTTGCGCGCCCAGCTCATCGCCGAGTATCGCGCCAAGTTCGCCAACCCTTACGTGGCGGCCTCCTATGGCTACGTGGACGCGGTCATTGAGCCGAGCCAGACACGCCCTGTGCTCATCAATGCCCTGCAGATGCTCCAGAACAAGCGCGACAGCAACCCGCCCAAGAAGCACGGCAATATACCGCTGTAGCCGTTAGCCGTCAGCTATCGGCGGTCAGCTTGCTGACTGCCGATAGCTGGAAGCCGACTACTGATAGCTAGAGATGAGGGGAAAATGAGTGCCAATCCGTTAAAAATCACCGATACGATCCTGCGCGATGCGCATCAATCGCTCCTGGCCACGCGCATGTCCACGGGGAGCATGTTGCCCGTTGCGAGCAAGTTGGACGCTGTGGGCTATCATTCCCTAGAAATGTGGGGCGGAGCCACCTTTGATTCGGCCATGCGCTTCCTGAAGGAGGATCCCTGGGAGCGCCTGCGGGTGCTCCGGGCCAGGATCCCCCATACCCCCTTCCAGATGCTCCTGCGCGGCCAGAACTTGTTGGGCTATCGTCACTATCCCGACGACATCGTGGAAAAGTTCGTTGAACTCTCCGTAAAGAACGGCATGAACATCTTTCGCGTCTTTGATGCCCTGAACGACACGCGCAACATGGCCTGGGCCATGCAGTGCGCCAAGAAGTACGGCGGCCATGTCCAGGGGGCCATCTGCTACACCCTCAGCCCGGTGCACAGCGCCGATTCCTTTGTGGCCATGGCCCAAGAGCTCAAAGAGATGGGCGCCGATTCCATCTGCATCAAGGATATGGCCGGGCTTTGTACCCCGTATGTGGCCTACGACTTGGTCAAGCGCATCAAAGAGGCCGTGGGGCTTCCGGTGCAGTTCCACACCCACGACACGGCCGGCTTCGCCATCGCCACCCTCATGAAGGCTGCCGAGGCCGGGGTGGACGTGGTGGATACAGCCATCTCCTCCCTCGGCGGAGGCACGGCCCAGCCACCCACCGAGTCGCTGGTGGCCATTTTCCAGGGTTCTGAGCGCGATACTGGGCTGGATCTCAGGCTGCTCAACGAGATCGCCGCTTATTTCCGCGAGGTGCGCACCAAACACCTGGCCAAGTTCGAGACGGGGCTGACCACGGCAGATATCCGCGTGCTCCTATATCAGGTGCCGGGGGGGATGCTTTCCAACCTGGTGACCCAGCTTCGCCAGCAGAAGGCCGAGGATCGCTACGAGGAGGTGCTCGCCGAGGTGCCCCGCGTGCGCGAGGATATGGGCTATCCCCCTTTGGTGACGCCGACGAGCCAGATCGTGGGCACCCAGGCGGTGGTGAACGTGCTCACCGGAGAGCGCTACAAGATCATCTCCCAAGAGGTCAGGGACTATTGTCGGGGCCTCTATGGGCGCCCGCCCGCGCCGCTCAACCCCGAGCTGGTGAAAAAGGCCATCGGCGATGAAGAGCCGATCACCTGCCGCCCCGCCGACTTGCTTGAGCCGGGCTTTGAGAAGGCGAAAGAGGAGATCGGCGACCTGGCCGAGAGCGAAGAGGACGTGCTCTCCTATGCCCTCTTCCCCTCCGTGGCCAAGGAGTTCCTGCAGGCGCGGCGGGAGGGCAAGATCGCGCCCATTGAGGAGCCGCGCATCTTCCCCGCCGAGGCTCCGGCGGAGGCGCCCAAGCCGGCACCGGGCAAAGCGCCGCTGGCCGTGGTTTCCCCGCGACAGCCACGCCCACGGCCCACTTATTCGTTGTGGAAGGTGGCCCATCGCATGAGGGGTGGGCGTTGATCTAATATCCAGAAACAGGGGTGAAACGAGGATGAGTTCAGACTTTGGTATCGCCGTGCAGGTAACCATCGTGGGCATGGCTTTGGTCTTTTTGACCTTGATCATCTGTGCCCTGGTGATCAGCGCACTGAACCGTGTCTTCAAGCCCAAGCCGGAGGAGGCACAGGAAGAGAAGCCGGCGGCGTCCCCCGCCCTCCCCTTGGTCTCGGTCACGGCGCCGGGCGTAGAGGATGCGGACGAGGCCGCGGCCATAGCCGTGGCTATCGCCTTGGCCAGGCGCGCGGCCCTTCAGCCCCAACGCCTGGGTGCCAGCTTTTTGGCCCCGGCCATGAGTCGCGTGCCCCAGGCGAGCGCGGATGAGGAGATCGTAGGTGAGGTCGTCACCGTCCTGTCCGTCGATCCAGGCCCTGCCACGTGGAGTGGCTACGGGCGAATCCAAGCGATGCGATGATGAATGACTTTATGGAGGCGCATGTGTCTACGTATCAGCTTATCATCAATGGTAAAAAGTACATCGTTGAGGTGGGAGATGTGAGCACCTCGCCGGTGAGGGTTGTCGTCAACGGCGAGAGCAAGCTCGTGGAGTTCACCGAGGCCCCGGCGGAGCCTGCAACGCCCGCCATCTCGCCGGCGAAAGCTCCTGCGGCGGAAGTTGCCCCCCAGGCCGAGCCTGTCGTGGCGGCCAAGCCCCCCGTGGAGGGCGTGGGCAAGGTCGTCGTGGCTCCCATGCCCGGCAAGATCATGTCCATCCGGGTCAAGCTCGGTGATAAGGTTTCCGAGGGGGATACCGTCTGCACGCTAGAGGCGATGAAGATGGAGATGCCCATCAGTTCCACGACCTCGGGCGTGGTACAGGGCATCCACATCAACGTGGGCGACAACGTGGCCTATAACGATCCGCTCATCACCGTGGCCTAGGCGGAGGGAACGAAACCATGGACCTCCTCAATATTCAAAGGCTTTTGGTGGGTCTCACCAGCATCACCTGGCAAAACCTGGTGATGATGGTCATCGGGGGGATCTTGATCTGGCTCGCCCTATCCAAGGAGTACGAGCCGCTGCTGCTTTTGCCCATCGGCCTAGGCTGTATCTTGGCCAATATCCCCCTTACGGGGATGTTAGACGAGGGCGGGCTGTTCAAGGTGCTCTACGACGCGGGGATTGAAAACGAGCTTTTCCCCCTCCTCATCTTCATCGGCATCGGGGCGATGACCGACTTTGGGCCGCTCCTGGAGAACCCCATCTACATGCTCTTCGGCGCGGCGGCACAGTTCGGCATCTTTGGCACTATGCTCATCGCCACCCTCTTCGGCTTCAAGATCAACCAGGCGGCGACGATCGGCATCATCGGCGCGGCGGATGGCCCCACCTCTATCTTTGTGGCCTCGGCTCTGGCTCCGGAGCTCCTGGGGCCGATCACTGTGGCCGCCTACTCTTACATGTCGCTCGTGCCCATCATCCAGCCCCCGGTGATGAAGCTCCTGACGAGCCAGCGCGAACGGGCTATCCACATGCCCTACACGGCCAAGCCCGTCTCCAAGACCACGCGCATCCTCTTCCCCATCGTGGTCACCCTGGTCTGTGGGCTGATCGCCCCCAAGGCGACGGCGCTGATCGGCATGTTGATGTTCGGCAACCTGGTGCGCGAGGTCGGGGTGGTGGAGCGCATCTTCAGAGCGGCTCAGAACGAGATCGCCAACATCGTGACCACCTTCCTGGGCATCACCATCGGCTCGACGATGGTCGCGGACAAGTTCCTCAAGCCGCAGACGATCCTCATCCTGGTCATGGGCTTGGTGGCCTTTATCCTGGATACGGCGGCGGGAGTGCTTTTCGGCAAGCTGATGAACTTGTTCTCCAGGGGCAAGATCAACCCCTTGCTTGGCGGCTGTGGCATCTCCGCCTTTCCCATGTCGGCACGCATCGTGCAAAAGCTCGGCCACGAGGCGGACTATACCAACTTCCTGTTGATGCACGCCATGGCCTCCAACACGGCGGGACAGATCGCCTCGGTGATGGCCGGAGGCGTAGTGCTGGCCCTGTTAGCCAAGTAGCCCTCAGCGATCGGCGATCAGCTTTCAGCCGCCCGCTGTTCGCCGACGGCCGATAGCTGATCGCCGATAGGTTGTTATTGAGGAGTGCACGATGAGCGAGATCGCCGAGCGCAAGGCGGCTTGGGAAGAGTCTACCTTGAAACCCCTGTTGAGGCGCTTCCCCGAACGCCAGCGGTTTACCACCTCATGGGGAGAGCCGATAGCCGGGCTTTATACGCCTGAGGATGTGAACCCCGATTACCTAGGGCAGCTTGGCTTCCCCGGCGAGTACCCCTTCACCCGAGGCATTCAGCCGACCATGTACCGTGGGCGACTATGGACCATGCGCCAGTATGCCGGCTACGCGACGGCCAGGGAGTCAAACCGGCGCTACAAATACCTCTTGGAACAAGGGCAGACCGGGCTTTCGGTGGCCTTTGATTTGCCCACACAGATCGGTTACGACGCCGACCACCCTCTAGCCTCGGGCGAGGTGGGCAGGGTGGGGGTTTCCATTTCCTCTCTGGAGGATATGGAGGTCCTCTTTGAGGGCATCCCCCTGGATAAGGTCTCTACCTCAATGACCATCAACGCCCCGGCGGCCGTGCTATTGGCCATGTACATCGCCGTCGCTGAGAGGCAAGGGGTCCCCCCGACGAGTCTTCGCGGCACCATCCAGAACGACATCCTGAAGGAATACGTGGCCCGGGGCACCTACATTTATCCTCCGCGCCCCTCCATGCGCCTGGTTACCGACACCATCAGCTATTGCACAACACATCTGCCTCACTGGAATCCCATCTCCATCAGCGGCTACCACATGCGCGAGGCCGGCTGCAACGCCGTGCAAGAGGTGGCTTTCACTTTGGCTAACGCCATCGCCTATGTGGAGGCAGCCTTGGGCGCGGGATTGGATATCGACGCCTTCGCCGGGAACCTCTCCTTCTTCTTCGCCGCCCACAATAACCTCTTTGAGGAGGTGGCCAAGTTCCGTGCAGCGCGCCGCCTGTGGGCCAGGCTGGTCAAGGAGCGCTTCGGGGCCCAAAATCCCGATTCCTGTCGTTTGCGTTTCCACACCCAGACCTCCGGGGCCACCCTCACCGCCCAGCAGCCGGAGAACAACGTGGTGCGCGTAACCCTGCAGGCCCTGGCCGCCGTGCTGGGTGGCACACAGAGCTTGCATACCAACTCGCGCGATGAGGCCCTTTGGCTCCCCACGGAGGAATCGGTGCAGATCGCCCTGCGCACCCAGCAGATCATCGCCTATGAGAGCGGCGTGGCCGATACGGTTGACCCCCTCGGTGGGAGCTATTATGTAGAGTATCTCACCGATGAGATCGAGCGCCAGGCACGCGCATATCTGGCGCGCATCGACGAGCTGGGCGGGGCGATCGCCGCCATTGAAGCCGGTTATATCCAGCGCGAGATCCAAGAGAGCGCCTATCGCCAGCAGCGGGCCGTTGATAGCGGCGAGAGCGTCATCGTGGGCGTGAACCGCTTCACCGACGACAAGAAGGTGCGCCTACCGCGCCTCACGGTGGACCCGGCCATTGAACAGGAACAATGTGAGCGGCTCCGGGCGCTGAAAGCCCGACGTGATGGGGGCTTGGTGGCCGAGCGGCTTGAGGCTCTGAAGCGCGCTGCCCGTGGCCAGGACAACCTGGTGCCCCCTATACTGGCCGCCGTCAAGGCCTACGCTACCCTGGGCGAGATTTGCGACGCCCTGCGCGAGGTCTTTGGAGAGTACGAGCAAATCACCATCCTCTAGACACGCTATGTGCCCGTGAGGGTATCTCTCATGGAACCAGATAAGGTCGGGCAGCGTCTTACGGTGTGCAAACACACCTAGGAGGCCTTTCCCGATGCATAGCGCGCTAGCGATCGTGGCCCTCGTCCTCTGCCTGGCCCTGCTCACCCTCAATGGTCGTGCCTCAAGCCAATCCTAAATGTTGGCCCACCGGCCACGTAGCCGATCCCGCTGATAAGTGTTATCATAAGTGATCGACCAAGGAGGAATGAGCAAATGGCCCAATGGCTTTCGGTGGTGGCGTTGCTGCTCTGCTTCCTCTTGCTGACCCTGGGCACCCGAGGACGCAGACATCCCTAGATCACCCTTGAGGAAGTCAAAAGTCAGCCGACAGCGAGCTTTTGGATGCAGGTTCTCCGCCCGTGGATGGCCCTTATCCAAAGTAAAGTAAGAGGAACTGCGCCAGCCCCAACAGGCCGACGATCCAAATGCCGATCTCCCAGGCCCCTTTGTGTTTGATCCATCTGAGTCGGCGGGCCATGAGCTGCAGGCCCACTGTAGCGTGGAGATAGG
>DAOTVR010000468.1:0-4365 GCA_034436315.1 Anaerolineae bacterium | reverse complement strand
GTGGGTATCCTGGGCGTTGTCGGCGACGATCCCTATGGGCAGCTCGTATTACGACGACTCCGCGAGAGCGGCGTGGATACGCGTTTCATGACCGTGGACCCCGCGCTCAAAACAGGCCTGGGGGTGGCCCTCTGCCGGGCCTCAGGAGATCGGGCTATCCTCACCTATGGCGGTTCCTTAAATGCGCTGGGCCCTGAGGATGTACACGACGAATTTCTCGCTTTAGGCGGTCACCTGCACTATTGCAGCTATTACTTGCAGACCAAGCTCCTCCCCGTCGTGCCGGACTTGTTGAGGCGCGCTAGGTCGTTGGGTTTGGCAACCTCATTGGATACGAATTGGGACCCTTCAGGAACCTTTGATGGCGGCTTGCAGACTGCCCTAGATCAAGTTGATCTCTTTTTCCCCAACGAGCAAGAGGCACGGGCCATCACCGGCTTTGAGGACGTGCAAGCCGCGGCCTCCAAGCTTCTGGAAAAGGTGCCTACGGTGGCGATCAAGTTGGGAGAAAAAGGATCTTTGGTCGCCAGCCGGCAGGAGCGTTTCTATGTGCCTGTGGAGCCGGTTGCCCGGCCGGTGGATACGGTGGGGGCAGGGGATAACTACGACGCCGGCTTTCTGGCCGGCTGGCTGCGCGGGTTGCCTCTTGAAGCTTGTGCCGCCTTGGGTAATGCCTGTGGCCGGGCGAGTACCCTAGCGCCGGGTGGGCTCATCGGCCAGCTTACGGCATCGGAGCCGCCTTTGAGGAGGAGATAAGAAGCATGGGCAAACTGTGGGCTTCTGCGGGTGAGGTGGGCCTTGAGCCACCCGTTGGGGGCTGGATGACCGGCTTTGCCGCGCGCATTCGGCCCTCTATAGCTAGGCATGATCCACTCATGGCCCGCGCAGTGCTTTTGGATGACGGCGAAACCAAGTTGGCCATCGTCTCCTGCGACCTCATCGGCTTTACTCCGTTGGCTGTGGCCGAGATGCGTCGGCGCATCGCCGCACGAAGCGACATCCCGGAGGCGCATATCCTCATTTGCTGCACGCACACCCATTCCGGCCCGGCCTCTATGCCCTTTCGCGGGGCTCTGGGACATGTAGATATGGATTGGCTCGGGCGGGCCCAGGATAAGATTGTGGAGCTGGTAGCCGGGCTCCCCGCGAACTTGGTCCCGGCGCGAGTGGGCTATGGTTCGGCCAGAGTGCCCGGCATCGGCTATAATCGCCAGGACGAAGCCCGCCCCATAGATGAAGCGCTTTGCGCCGTCGCGGTAGACGGGGCCGATGGCTTGGCCATCGCTACCTTGGTTAACTATGCCACTCACGCGGTCGTATTGGGCCCTAGCAATTTAGCCTATTCGGGAGATTTCCCCGGCGAGGTAGCCCGCCAGGTTCAGGCCCTGCGTGGCGGGGTCGGGCTTTACCTCCAAGGAGCCTGCGGGGATGTGGATCCACTGGTCTATCGCCAGCGCGGCTGGGGTTCGGGGACTTTTGAGGATGCGCAGCAGATCGGTCAACGCCTGGCCGGCGTCGCCGCCGAGCTACTGAGCGACGCGCCGCGCGCCGACGAAGTGCGTTTGCGTGTCCGCAGCAAGACAATTCCTATCCCCTTGGATCCGCCACCGTCAGGGGATGCCTTGGCAGCCCTGGTCGCTGGCTTTGAGGCCGATCGCGAGAGGGCGCGCGCAGAATCAAACACAGTGGACGAACAGGTCGCCTTAGCCATGTTGGGTTGGGCGGGGGAGCTCGCGCGGGCGCTTGAGGCCGGTACCGTGCCACAGACGGTCCCGGCCGAGCTTTTCGTCGCCGGCATCAACGAGCTACGCATCGTGGGTGTTCCCCTTGAGGCATATAGCGACATCGGTCTGGGGGTCAAGGCCGGTTTGAGTCCACTGCCGGCCCTCTTTGTGGGCTATGCGAATGGGCTGATCGGCTATTGCCCCACTCGCTGGGCCAAGGATCAAGGGGGATACGGGCCCGACTCTTCGGCGCGTTGGTTCGCCGGCTTGCTTACGGCCATCGGCTATGGGGCCGACGAGCTGATCATCCGAGAAGGAGTCGCCCTCGCCAAAGCGCTATGATGACCATGACGTCACGAGAGAGGGTTGAGGCCGCCCTCAACCATCGGGAGCCTGATCGCACGCCCTATTTTGAGTATGTACTCCTTTCACCCGTGGCAGATGCGCTCCTGGGGCGCAAGTACGCTGCCGATCCGGCTAACTGGGAGGCCCTCCTCCGGGAGAAAGGTTGGGAGGGGGCTATCCGCCAGATGGCCATAGACAGGCTGGACCTGGCCCAACGGCTTGGACACGACCTGCTTTACATCACGCCTAATCCCTTGCCGCCGGGTAAAAGCAGCGAGCCGGCAATCCCGGCGAGTGAGCAGCCCGATGACCCCGTAGAAAGGCTGCGCCGACGTAACGAGGCCGCGAGGCTTGCCCCGCCGCGCGCGCCGGACGAGGCCTTCCTCATCTACGTCTATACCCAAGAGGAGATGCGCCGACGGGGGATGGATCTTCCTATCCTGGCCCCGGCTTATGCGCATGGCGTCTGGACCGACGTAGACCTCATGCAGACTATGCTCCTTGCACCGGAGGTGGCCCACGAGCACTTTGCCCTGGCCACTCGCCGCGCGCTGGCAACGATTGAGATGTATCTTTCCCTAGGGATTGAACAAATCGGCGTGGGCGGTGACTTTGCGGGGAATGCGCTCTTGATCTCTCCACAGGCCTATCGTGAGTTCATCGTTCCCGAGGTGCGCACCCTCTCGCGGGTCATCCATGCCGCCGGTCGCCGGGCGGTGAACGCCTCGGACGGCAACCTTTGGCCGGTCATTGAGGATTTCCTCTTCGGCTGCGAAGTGGATGGTTATCTGGAGATCGACCTATTTGCCGGGATGGAACTGCGCAAGCTCAAGAGGTTATACGGTGAACAGGTGACCTTCTACGGAAACCTGGATTGCGGCAACATGCTCAGCTTCGGGACGCCGGAAGAGGTCCGCCGGCATACCCTGGATTGCCTTGAGGCAGGCCTGGGGAATGGCGGACATATCCTTTGTGCCTCCAACGCCATCACCGCGAGCGTGCCCTTAGAGAACTACCTGGCCGTAGTCCGCGCCTATCGTGAGAGATTTGGGTTGCCCAACAACTTGTGAAAGCCCCTTTTTGTGTTACAATCCCTAGGTTAGAACCCCTTGCAAGAGGAGCACGTGATATGGCCGAGAAGATTATCCTGGATACCGATATCGGCGATGATATTGATGATGCCCTGGCTTTAGGGCTGATCCTGGCCTGCAAAGAGCTGGAGTTGGTCGGTGTCACCACCGTCTTCAAGAACACCCTGGCCCGTGCCCGTCAGGCACGCACCATCCTCAAGGTGGCCGGGCGGAGCGATATCCCCGTGGCTGCGGGTTGTGGGGCGGTGCTCTCCCCGCGTACGACATTGGGCTTTGACCCTCGCCAGGCCTACCTAGAGGGCGAGCTTCCTAATCAGGACGCCTCCTGTTTGCCGGAGGCCGAGCTGCCGCCCCTGGATAAGCGCCATGCGGTAGATTTCATCATTGATACGCTCCTTGCCGGCAATGGGGACATCACCATCCTGACCATCGGCGCGATGACTAATGTGGCCATGGCCCTCGTCAAGGAGCCGCGCATCCTGAGGAAACTCCCGCGTATCGTCTCTATGGCGGCCACCTTTGATCGCCTGATGAGCGAGTGGAACATCAAGTGCGATCCCGTCGCCGCGGCGATACTATTTAACAGCAAGGTGCCCATGCGCATCATCGGCCTGGATGTGACCACCAAAGTGCAGTTCCGCGAGGAGCATATCCGGGCGCTCAATGCCTGCCAACGCCCTCTGGCCCAGAACCTCTCCAAGGCGATCAAGATGTGGGAGCAGCATAGCGGCTGGGCACAACAGATTCGCGGCTTACCGGTGATGCATGACCCCCTGGCGGCGGCGACCCTGGTCAAGCCCGATCTGGTGCGGTGGCGGAGGGGCACCGCCTCGGTGGAGCTGGCCGGCGAGAGGACTTACGGCTTCACCACCTTCCAAGAGGATCCCTCTGGGCCGCACGAGTACGCCTATGCGGTAGATAGCGAGGCCGCGCTGGCCTTCTGGATGGAGAGGGTGTTGGCCTACTGAGGGGAGGTCTGTGCAGAACGTCCATGCGCACGAGCGCTTGCGAATGATAAGAGGATGAGCGCAGATAGAAGGTCAGACCATGATCACTACCGAGTCGATCATCGCTTATATTGAAGGGCTGAGCGGGCATCCGCTCAATCGCGACGAGGGTGTACAACACGGCTCGGCTCAGCGCGAGGTCAGGCGTGTCCTCGTCTCTTGGATGGCTACCGCCGAAGCCCTATCCTACGCGGGAAA
>DAOTVR010000467.1:0-2568 GCA_034436315.1 Anaerolineae bacterium | reverse complement strand
TTCCTGGCCTGGGGCAGATCGATTGGCCGGCGCTCTTTAAGCATCTGAGACAAGTGGGTTACGCGGGCGACATAGCTGTAGAGCACGAGGATAGCGTCTATCTGGGCGAGAGATGGAATGAGGGATTAACCATCGGCCTCAAGACGCTGCGCCCGCTGGTGGATGCCTATTGAGCGTGCCAGAAAGCCTAACGAAATCGGGGGCCACGTGCTGTGTGGCCCCCGATAAGCGCCAAGGCCTATTTCCCTTTAGGCCGTAGCAAATCGTTCACCCACTCCAGCCTCAATTCGCTCAGCTTGCCGGCGGTGGGAACGCCTTCCTCATCCCAACCGGCCATCTGGTAGTACTGTGCCCGCGCCCGCAAGAACTCTTCCTTGCTCACGGCGACACCGTCGGTAGCTCCGCCCACCAATGGGATAAAGCCCTTCTTGGGAAGCATGTCATCGGCGCTGGTGAAACCCTCGCGCGCGTTAAAGGCGCGCATCATGTTCAACCGCCGCGCGCCGACCTGCATCAGCTCATAGAGGCTCGTGCGCCACCCGGTAACGGCCTGCACCAGCTCCACAAGTTGATTCAGATCATAGAGCTGCCAGCTTGGCCCCCAGACGAACTGACACGTGCCCATGCTATCTAGCAAACCATGTACATAGGCGGTGGTCAGGGCATAGCGCACCTTCTCCAAGGAGAGGTCCCTCTTATCTAGCGGCGTGATAAGCCCCAGCTCGGAGAGCCTGCCCAGTGTCTCCTCGCCGGCCGTGGGCGTATAGTTCGGATCATGATCGCCGGACATATGATCCGCACCAAAGGGGTTGATCGCGTACATCAGGGCTAGAGAGCGCTTGGCCTGAGGCACATGGGCCGGATACTCCTGCCCTTTGACGTGCACGGCCAGGTCCTCGGCCCCGCGCCCGATCTTCCTCGCCGCGCGCAAGCTGCCCTCGGCCAGGAGGTCCCCTAACCCCTTGCGCTCGGCGATCATCTGCACCATCTGCACCAAAGCCTGGGCATTGCCAAAGCGTAGTTCAATCCCATCCGTGTCTTTAGAGGTGAGAATGCCTTGCTCGTAACAATCCATGGCGAAAGCCACCGTCGCCCCACAAGAGATGGTATCCATCCCGTACATGTTGCAGATCTGATTGGCCTTGGAGATGGCTACCAGATCCCCCACGCCACAATAAGAGCCCATGCTCGCTACCGTCTCGTACTCCGGACCACCATAGTAGGGATCCACCTCAAAGGGCTCCTTGGCCTCTACAATCCGCTTGCAACGCACGATACAACCATAGCAGGTATCGCGGTCTTTGAGGATGGTGTCGGTCATGGTCTGGCCCCAGATGTTCTTCCAATGCTCAAAGACGCCGCTGGACCAGTTGCGGGTTGGCAGGGCACCCATCTCTTGCAAGCTTTGCACGCCATTGGGTGTACCGTTCAGAGCAAGGCCCCAGACCCCACTGGCTTCTAGGTTCTCCCGTCCCCAACGAGCCAATTCCTGGACCTTTTTCTTGTCATAGATCTCCGGGCTGGCGTGCCCGCGCACGGCTACGGCCTTGAGGTTCTTGGAGCCCATCACGGCGCCCATGCCCGTGCGCCCACAAGCCCGGGTGCTCATGTTCATGATCGCGGCGAAGCGCACGAGCTTCTCGCCTGCTGGGCCAATCTGCAACACTTGGACGCGCCGGTCGCCCAGTTCCTTCTTGAGGATCGCATCCACTTCGCCGGTGACATGCCCCCAAAGATGCGACGCATCGCGCAGCTCTGCCTCGCCATCGTGAAGCCACAGATAGACCGGCTTGGGCGACTTGCCCTTGATGACAATAGCATCAAACCCGGCGAACTTGAGCTCGGCCGGCCAGAAACCGCCTCCTTGCGAATCCCCGATGGCACCAGTAAGCGGCGACTTGGCATTGGCCATCACCCGGCTCAGCCCGCTGATCGGCGCACCCGTAAGCACGCCCACCGAGAGGACCAGGACGTTCTCCGGGCTCAGCGGTTCCACCTTGGGGGGCATCATGTGCAACAAGTAATACATTGCCAGAGCACTGCCACCCATATAGGTGCGATAAAAAGTTTCTGGAGGTTGTTCCACTTCCATCTTGCCCGACGTCAGATCAACGTGTAGAATCCGCCCCATGTACCCGAATGGCATTGTTCCACCTCCTGCTTGAGTCTTGAAACTGCGACCACCAACTTGTGAAATTATAAACAAGGAAACCCAACCGAGCAAGATACTTGACAAGCCAACCGCATAAAGCTACCCTTTGCTGGTTCAACAACTAGGCAAACATGAGCACGTACCCGACCTAAGGCCCACCCGGGTTCTCGTAACGCAATGGCCGCCTACGGGTTAATGCTTACGAGGTATACTCCAACATCTTGGCGTCATGTGCGCGAAAGAGGATAATGGATTCAAGCATTGAAGTCAAGCGCGTCACGAACCGCCGCGAGCTGTTAACCTTTGTGCGCTTTCCGTGGCAGGTGTACCGCAACGACCACAACTGGGTACCTCCTCTCATCTCCGCCCAGCTTGAGCGCCTGGATGCGCGTAAGAATCCCTTCTTGTCCCACGCG
>DAOTVR010000466.1:0-3004 GCA_034436315.1 Anaerolineae bacterium | reverse complement strand
GCCATGGTCTCATAATCAAAGTCGGCGATCAGGTTGCCCACCAGGACGAGGCAATCGCCGATCTCCGCCGCGCCGGTGCCTGAGATCTTGCGCCCTTCTAGGGTGATCACGTCGTTGATCGGGCGGTAGCGTGCCGGCACGCCCAGGTCGCCATAGGCCGCGGCCACAGGCTGGAGCATGCGCTGGTAGAAGGCGGCCTTATCGCCTTGGGCCAGGGGATTATCCTTGTGCAGGATAAGCTGGTAAAAGATCTGGTTGCCATCGAGATATACGGCCCCCCCGCCCACCTCGCGGCGGAAGATGGGGATGGCGTGTTCCCGGCAATAGGCCACATCCACTTCCTGAGCCAAATCCTGATGATAGCCGATGCACACATAGGGTTCGCGCGGGGCCAGGATATTGAGGCCCTCCAGCCCTAAACGCGGCTGGGCATGATAGATGAGCTGGGATTCCAGCCAGGGGACGTGGCCGAGAGGATAGAGATGCATCACTATGCTCCCTTCAAGGTAGCCGCGCCTACTTCTTGTATTTGGCCCGCTCAGCGGCGATGAAGGCGGCGAACTCGGGTGAATCGGCGCGCATGAGATCGTTCAGGTCGTTCAGATCCGCAGCTTGGATCTTGGCCAGCCAGCCCCTGCCGTAGGGTTCCTGGTTAACCAGGGTGCACTCCCACTCGATCTCCTCGTTGGCCTCCACGATCGTGCCGTTCACCGGCGACTTGATCCGCCCCACCCATTTGCCCGATTCCATAGACATGAACGGTTCGCCTTTGGCCACCTTGCGGCCCACGCGGGGCACCTCCACGTAGACGATCTGCCCGGCCAGCTCCTGCCCGAATTGCGAGAGACCGATGGTCACGATGTGGCCCTCGGCCCGCGCCCAGACGTGGTCCTTGGTGTAATAGAGCTCGTCGGGGAACTCAAAGCGATCTATGGTGGTCATCTTCGCCTCCTCAAGTTCAGCTTTCCCTCAATGGGTTAGGTCCGAGCTTTTCGATCTCGGCGCTCATCTCGGCGATCAGTGCGGCGAAGGCGTGCCCTTGCCCGATCCCCAGGTTGACGAGGCGCAACCGCTCCGCCTCCATCCCTGCCTCGCGGAGCAACTCCTGGGCATAGGCCAGGCGTTTGGCCGCGCGCTCGTTGCCGTTGAGGTGGTGACAATTTCCCTCCGGGCAGGCGACGACCAACACGCCGTCGGCGCCCTCCTCCAGGGCCTTCAGGAGGTGCAGGACATCAATGCGCCCCGTGCAGGGCACAGTCTGCACCTTGATCGTCGCCGGGTAGGGGATGCGCTGTAAGCCGGCCATCTCCACGGACACGTTGCCGCAGTATTGACAACTCAGCACGGTGATCTCGGGCTTCCACTCACTCATGGGCGTTTAAGTCTTTCTCAGCAAGCTTAGTTAACCGACAGTTTCAAGAGTAACTGCGCCAGGATGGCGCGTAAGCGCCTATCGCGACAGGATGCCGCGCCTACTGGATCGCCAGCCATCGCCCCAGTTGCCCGCCGGCGGTGATCCCCTCCTCGCTGTAATAGGCGAATTGGATCGCCTTCCCCGGGCAATCGCTGACGCAGGTCCCGCAGCCCTGGCAACGGAAGGGATCGATGTACGATTTGCCCCGATTGCCCGGCGGACCCACGCGCTGTTGATCGATGCGCGGCACATTATAGGGGCAGATGCGCACACAGTTCAAACAGCCCATGCAATAGCGCTGATCCACCTGGGCCACCATCCCGCTGAGGGCGATGCGCTCCCGCGTGAGCAGGCTTGCCGCGTGATGTGCCGCCGCTAGCGCCTGGGCGATGGTCTCGCGGCTGGGCTTGGGGCCATGCCCCAGGCCGCAGAGGAAGACGCCCGGCTCCAGAGAGGCGTAGGCTTGGGTCTTGCTCTCCCACTCGCGGTAAAAGCCCTCGCCGATCTGGGGGATGCCCAGTCGTGAGGCGGTGAGCGCGGCATCGGCGCGGGGCAGGATGGCCACCCCGAGGGCCACAAGATCAGGGCACAACTCCAGGGTCTCGCGCAGGGTCAGGTCGCGGACGAGCACCCGCAGGCCCTCGGCCATGCGCTCCACGCGAGGCGGCTCGGCGGGGTCAAAGCGGATAAAGAGCACCCCGGCCCGCCGGGCGGCGGTATAATCCTCCTCGCGGAAGCCGTAGGCATTCACCTCGCGGTGTAATACGACGACCTGGCAGGCCGGGTTGGCTTCTTTGATCGTCCGAGCGTGGCGGATGATTCCCTCGCAGCAGGTGCGGCTGCAGCGCCAGCTCCAGGCGCTCCCCGGCTCGTCCCAAGGGCCGACGCAACTGATGAAAGCCACTTGCCTGAGCCTGGAGGGCAGTTCCGCCCCGGCCTTCAACCGCTGGCCCAAATCAAGGAGGGTCAGCACTCCCTCTATCTGGCCCAGGCCGTAGGCCGGCCCGCGATACTCCTCGCCCCCCGTGGCCACCACGGTCGCGCCGATCTGCAAACGCTCCTCATGACGGGCGCCGTCCCGCGAGATCAGGGTGGCCGTGAACTGCCCCAAGTGCCCGACGTGGTGGGTCACCTCGGTGGACGTGTGGATGGTGATCTTGGGATGGGCCTTGGCCCGGGCGATGAGTTCGTTAACTAGGTTGGGGATGTCCTCGCCCTCCGGAGTGCGGCCCAGGCGCAGGGCGTTCCCGCCCAGGCGCGGCTCACGCTCTACCAGGTGCACGGGGAGGCCGGCATCGGCCAAGTGAAGCGCGGCGGTCAGCCCGGCGAGGCCGCCGCCCACTACCAAGGCCGCACGCGTGGGTTCTAAGCTCAAGGGCAGGGGAGGCTGGCGGTGGCGCGCCCGCTCCACCGCAAGGCGCAGCAGCTCTTTGGCCTTGCCGGTTGCCCTCGTGGGATCGTCGCGGTGGACGTAAGCGCACTCCTCGCGCAGGGAGGCGAATTGTACGTGGGCGGGCAGCTCGCGCTCAAAGAGGGGGCCGTAGGTGCGCCGGTCGCACGCGCCGACGACCACCTCGCCGAGGCCCTGCG
>DAOTVR010000465.1:0-3223 GCA_034436315.1 Anaerolineae bacterium | reverse complement strand
ATATCAAGTATCGCACGTTCGGCTGCGCCGCAGCCATCGCCTCCAGCTCCATCGCCTCGGAGATGGTCAAGGGGCAGCCTTTAGAGATGGCTGCCAAACTGACCGATGAGGATGTGGCCGCTGCGTTAGGGGGGCTGCCGGAGGCCAAGATGCACTGCTCTAACCTGGCGGCGAGCGCTCTACATCTGGCTTTGGAGGACTATTACCAAAAGCATCCCGAAGCCCGACCGAAAGGGTGAACAAGCGCCCCTTTCATCCTTCGTCCTTTCCCAAGGGAGGCAAGGTGCGGGTTGCGGTGGCCATGAGCGGGGGGGTGGATAGCTCTGTTGCCGCTGCGCTCTTGGTGGCTCAGGGCTACGAGGTGCGCGGTCTGACCATGCGCCTTTGGAGGGAACAGGCGGCGGAGGACGCCGCTGAGGAAAGCCTCGCCGCGGCTCGCGCCGTATGCGCCCAATTGGGCATCCCTCACGAGGTCGTCGACCTGCGCGAGCCCTTTCGCCGCGAGGTGGTGGATTATTTCATCGCCGAGTACGCCCGAGGACGCACCCCCAACCCCTGCCTGCGCTGCAATCGCCTGCTCAAGTTCGGCCTGCTATTAGACTATGCCCGCAGCTCGGGTTGTGAGTTTCTGGCCACAGGGCATTATGCCCGCGTGCAGTGCCGCGATGGGGAATACCGCCTCCTCTGCGGGCTTGACCCGGCGAAGGATCAATCTTATGTGCTCTACGCCTTACAACAGCCTCAGTTGCGCCAACTTCTCTTTCCCTTAGGGGAACGAAGCAAGGCGGAGGTCCGCGTTATAGCTGATCAGTGGGGATTGCCCGTCTCGGGACGTGCGGAGAGCCAGGAGGTCTGTTTCATTGCCGATAACGACTATCGTCGCTTCCTGGCCGACTATCTACCGGGGGCCATTCGCCCTGGACCGATCTTGGACCGGCGGAGGCGAGTCTTGGGGGAACACAAGGGGTTGCCTTTTTACACCATCGGCCAGCGTGAGGGGCTGGGGATCGCTGCACCGCGGCCACTTTACGTGCTGGAGTTGGATGTGGCGCACAATGCCTTGATCGTGGGCTATGCCGAGGAGCTGGGAAGTAAGGCTCTCTTAGCCGAGGAGATGTCTTACGTGGCCATGCGCGAGCCCGACGCGGGCCTGGCCGTAGAGGCCAAGATCCGCTATCGCGCCCCGCGCACTCCAGCGAGGGTATGGCCGTTGGCCGGCGGCCGCGCCCGAGTGACCTTTGAGCATACATTGCGCGACATCACTCCCGGCCAGGCCGTGGTGCTCTATCGGGGCGAGGAGCTCCTTGGAGGAGGGATCATCAGTTCCGCAGAAAGTTGAGGGCCAACTGCCCGCGTTACGATCGGGTGTTTCCGGCTAAAAAGGCTTTTCTTTCTGCCTTGGCCGCCGATGGGCTTTTTTCCCCTTGTGCCCATTACGGCGGGTCTCGTCATCTTCGTAATAGTAGTAGTAATACCCTCCGCGCCGGAGGGCCTGGCCGTTGAGCACTATCCCCAAGATGTTCCCACCCACCCTGCGGATGATATCCACCGCCTGGGCGCAAGCATCCATACGGGTATGACCAACCTTGACCACCAGGAGGGTGCCCGTGACCAGGGCAGCGAGGATGCTGGCATCGGCCGCGGCAAGCAGCGGCGCGGTATCCATAATAGTGACGTCGGCCAGTTCGGAGAGCTCCTCAAGCAACTCGCCCATGCGCGGTGAAGCGAGCAGCTCAGACGCGTTGGGCGAGAGGGGCCCGCTAGGTAACAGCTGCAATCCCTGCACCTTCGTGGGCTGTAGGACAACTTCTAGCGAGGGGGCGTCGCCCACGAGGAGGGAGGTCAGGCCCAGCTCGTTGGGACAGTTCCAGACCTCGTGAAGCGAGGGGTGACGAAGGTCGGAATCCACCAGGATGACCCGTTGGCCGGCCTGGGCCATCACCGCCGCCAAGTTGGTGGCGATGGTCGTCTTGCCCTCGTCGGGGCCGACGCTGGTAATCAAGAAAGCCCGCCCACGAGCGCTGGCGGGCAGGGAATAACGCAAGTTAGCCCAGAGCATACGATACCCTTCCGAGAAGCGCGAACGCGGATCGCTCACCGCGACCATCTCGGGCGGGGCGTCGTGGTTAGAGACACGGGCGATCGCGCCCAGCGTGGGCAGGCCCAGCCTCTGCTCCACCTCGGCTTGATCCTTGATAGAGTTATCCAGATATTCAATGAGGAAGGCTCCGCCGATCGCCAGGGCCATGCCGATGGCCGCCGCCAGGAGGACGTTTCCCACCACATCGGGGCCAAGGGGCACGGTGGGCACGGCGGCCTCTTCTACCACGCGGATTACGTTGACGTTGCCACCTTGTAAGAAGGTGAGCAACTGGGAATAGGTGCTCTGCCAGCCACTCACCTTCGTCTCCAGGGCGTTGATCTGGCTCTGGAGATCCTGAATGCGGCGGGCGCTGATGGCGGCATCGCGCTCCTTGGTGAGGCGCTCGATCTCCGCCTTGGCCTGGGCGATCTTGGCCTTCAAATCGGCCAACTGCTCCGAGGCGAACTCGCGCTCCTGGCTCTGGGCGCTGCGCCCCTCGGGGGTGAGGAGGATGAGCTGCTGGGCGATGGCATCGGCCAAGGCCTTGGCGCGGTAGGGGTTGCTATCCACGACGCTGATCTCCATGAGCTGCGTCTGGGGGACGAGGTTTACGGCCACGCGCCCGGCCAAGGCCTGCCAATCCATGTTCAGTTTGAGGCTCTCCACCGCACCGCGTAACACCGGCTCGCGGCGGACTAACTGGGAATATGTAAGGGCCAATTGCTCGCCCATATAGATCTCACCGGCGTTCGGGGAAGCGCTCTCAATGGTCCGCCCGATCATGAGAGTGGTCTTGGTGCGATAGACCGGCGGCTGGGCGCGGGTGGTGAAATAGGTGGAGGCAGCGGCCACGATCGTGGAAAGGACGATGAGCCACAACCACCTGACGATCACTCTAAGGTACTGCTGCAATCCCATAAAGCAAACTCCGTTCTAGGGCGTTTGAACGTTGGCGCGTTAGAACGTTCTAACGTTTAAACGTTCCAACGCGCATCATTCCCCGGCGCGACTGTGGGAGGCCATTCGCGTCGAAGCCCGCAAGGCCAACCAACGTCGCACCCGTATATAAAGGTCGTGCAAGGCCAAGGCGGCAAAGATCAACCCCAGCGCGTCCACCGGAAGGCGGTAGCGCACCATGGC
>DAOTVR010000464.1:0-4347 GCA_034436315.1 Anaerolineae bacterium | reverse complement strand
GCCAACCCAAACGCCTGGTCGTCGTCGGCCCCAAGCGTCACGTGGAGACGCGCAACCCCAAGATCGGCGTACACACCCGCCTCACCGATGAGGTAGAGGAGTGGAAGATCCAGCGCACCCTGCAGATGGTGCGCGAGATGGGCAGCCCCTGGATCGTGGAATACTTCCCCTGGGGCTACTATGAGCCGGTCAAGGGGCGCTACGAGTGGTCTCACCCCGATATGGTCATCAACCACGCCGTCGCCCAGGGGCTAACGGTGATCGCACGCATTGATTTCGTCCCCCAATGGGCCAGGCCGGAGGAGACCACCTTCCGCTATCTTGATCGCGAGCATTTTGCCGACTATGCCGATTTCGTTTACGCCTTCGTCAAGCGCTACAAGGGTCGAGTGCAGCACATTATCATCTGGAACGAGCCCAACTTGAGCTTTGAGTGGGGCTATCGCCGGCCCGACCCCGAAGCCTACACGGAGCTCCTCTGCTTGGCCTATGCCCAGGCCAAAGAGGCCGATCCCCAAGTCCAGGTGTTGGCGGCCGGCCTTGCTCCCACCCTCGCTCCGCCGGGGAGCGAATGGGGCATGGACGACCTCCTCTTCTTGGAGCGCATGTACGCTGCCGGGGCCAAAGGGTGCTTTGATGGCATGGCCATCCACGCTTACGGCCTGACCTTCCCACCGGATGATCCCGCCGATCCGGGCGAGATCAACTTTGCCCGTGCCGAACTGATCCACGAGCTGATGGCCCGCCATGGCGACGGCCAAAAGCCCTGCTACATCACCGAGGGCGGCTGGAACGACCATCCCCGCTGGACCAAGGCTGTGCGGCCCTATGAGCGCCTGGCCTACACCATACGCGCCTATGAGAAGGCCCTGGACGAATGGCCCTGGTGTCGGGCCGTCTGCCTATGGGCCTTTCGTTATCCCTGGCCACAAAAGAGCTACCAGGATTACTTTACTTTCGTGACCCCCGAGTTCGTGCCCAAGCCGGTGTACCTAGAGGTGCGCCACTATGCGCGCGGCGAGCCTTTTGAGTACCTGGAGCGCTAGATGCTGAACGAGAAACGCCTTTGGGAATATCCCTCTCAACGCCTAGGACGGTTGAGAGGCCGGGGCCTGGCCTGGGCAGCCTTGGCTTTGGGCCTCTTGATCTTGATGGCCCTGACCCTGCGCATGGTGAGCGGGGTGCTGCGCCGCGACGAGGTTTGGGCGCGCATTCAAAGGGACAAGGTGCTCCGCGTGGGGATGGACGCCAGCTTCCCCCCCTTTGAGACGGTAGATGCCGAGGGACGCTTCAGCGGCCTGGATGTGGACCTGGCCACCGAGCTGGGGCGGCGCTGGGGGGTAGAAGTGCGCTTCGTCAACGTCAGCTTTGATGGCCTTTACGATGCCCTCAAAATGGACAAGTTCGACCTGATCATCTCCGCCCTGCCCTACGACCGCACACAGACCCGTGACCTGCTCTACTCGCCGAGCTATTTTAACGCCGGCCAAGTGCTCCTCGTCCGAGGCGATGATCTGCGCCTGCGTTCCTTTGATGACCTGGAGGGCAAGACGGTGGCCGTGGAGCTGGGCTCCGAGGCCCATCAGCTCGTGCGCCGCCTGGCCAGAGACAAGGGGATGCACCTGGAAATCCTCGCCGAGCGCGAGCCGGAACAGACCGTGGCCCTCCTGCGCCAGGGGAAGGCGGATGCCCTGGTCTGCGACCGGGTCACGGCCTACGCCTATATGCGCGACACCGACGACCTGCGCCTTGTGGGTCCACCGCTGACCGATGAGCCTTACGTCATCGCCGCCCGCGCGGACGCGCCCATCCTGATGGAGCAAGTCACCCGGGCGTTGGAGGAGTGGCGGGCCAACGGGCTATTGGACGAGCTGCTCAGAAAATGGCTCTGAGGCCATGCCCGGCGGCCCCGGTACTTGCTAACCGAACTGCAGCTGGTTACACTCTTAAATATCGGAACCATTGCTCACCTGAAGAAAGGAGCCTACGATGACCAGCGTGATCGAGATTGAAGGTATTGGCCCAGCCTACGCCGAGAAGCTAAAGCAGTTGGGCATCGCTTCTGCAGAAGCCTTGCTCAAGAAGGGCGCCTCTCCACAAGGGCGCCAGGAGATCGCCGAGAAAACGGGCATCAGCCCGGCCTTGATCCTGCGCTGGGTGAACCACGCGGACCTCTTTCGCATCAAGGGGGTCGCCGGGCAATACGCTGAGCTGCTGGAGGCGGGCGGAGTGGATACGATCCCCGAACTGGCCCAGCGCAACCCTGAGAACCTCTACCAGAAGCTGCTAGAGGTGAATCAGGAGAAGAAGCTGGTCCGTAGGCCGCCCACCCAATCTCAAGTGAAGGATTGGGTCCAGCAGGCCAAACAACTCGCCCGCGTGGTCACGTACTAGGCGACGACGCCTTCAGGTCCATAGGATCTCACTCGCGGCGCAGGCGGAAGCGCACCTTAGCCTGCGCATCGTCGGGTCGATCCAACGGCACGTTGTAGGTCAGCTCCCAGCGGCGGCTGAGGGGGTCATAGTCCGTCTGCCAGTAGTCGTTGCCGTGCACGGCTTGCTCCACCCGTACCCACCCTTGGCCATCGTCTCGCTCCAGGATATAGCCTCGGTAATCGGGCACCCCGGCGAAGGTCATGGGTACATAGCCGATCCCGCCTTCTACGGTGAACTCGGCTCGGCCAGAGCGGTCCACGGCGATGCGCAGAGGATAGTTGCGCTCCAGCTTGCCGCGGAACACCTTGACCTTGAGGGCGTTGCCCGCGGCCTCGCGCCAGATCGGTTCCCAGCTATCCGGATGGGCGGCGAGGAACCGGCGCAACGGCTCGTTCGGCCCATAATAGTCCTCGGCGAACATGGGCATGACCACCATCTCCACCTCGGCCTCCACGAAATCGCCCTTCTCCAACTGCTCCAAACCGGGAGGCGGAGAAAGCTCAATATTGGCACTGGGCACGCGATCCAACGTGCCGAAGACGGCCGCATAGGGGATCGGCTGCTCTTTACCTCCCAGCCGCGCCTTCCAAGAGCGGATCACCAGCCCCCGGTTGGCCCAGGCCCCGCCCTGGGCATGGCTCGTAGAGGAACGATGGAGCGAGAACCAGGGCTGCTCCCCCTCGCAAGGGATCCCCGTGCGATGGTAGCGCAAGCCCCCAACCTCGGTCGCCCATTCCTCTTTCAGGCCGGAAACGTCGCCCCGGGCGATCATCTCAAACCAATGGTCGTTGTAGGCGTCGGCCCCCAGCTGGAAGAAGGCCAGGCGCTTGAAGGGGGTCGGCTCCAAGACGTCGTAACGGAAACGGTAAAACCCGCGCACGATATCGTCCGTGCGCGCCGTGGAGACGGTGATGCGCGCGGCGATGTGCCCATCGGGGGTGATCCCAGCATAGGTGACCTCGGTAAGACAGGGGCTATAGCGCCGATAGCTGGTGCGCATACGGCTCAAGTACTGTCGGCCTCCCTTCGGCGGGACATAGACCAGGAAATCCCCGCCGCCGACGTTGTTCGTCCAGCCCCATTTGACCTTGGCCTCCCTATCCTTGGTCATGGACCAGACCATGAGCGGACGCACGTCATCGATCATCGAGCGGTCCAGGTTGACGTCGGGGTCGTAGCAGATGGATTCGCCAAAACAGCCTATGGCGGATTCGTCCCACAATTGGTTGGTGCCCCAGCCCACCAGACAAAGCTGCGCGTGCGATGCCGCCGGCACCCCGCCCCAGCGCGCATAGGCCATGGTGAACTCCAAGGGCAGGGTGGTCTTGGGTGGGAGGGTGAGCATCGTCAGCCCATGAAACCAAACCCAGCCGTGCCAATCCTTAGAGATCTGCACGGGCAGCCCCGTGGGATAGCCCTCGGCGTCGCGGATCATCGGCGACATGCCCACGATCCCGGCGAACTCGTAATCCTTGGCCAAGTTGAGGCGCACCGTGCGCGGTCTATCGTCTGGGTTGCGCAAGATGAGGCGCACCCGCTCCAGGCGGTCCAAGTCTTCCCCGATGACCCAGCCCTGATCGTGGCGCCCCAGGGCCACCTCATACCAGCCCCGCAGGCGATCGTAGCGCACCTCTAGCGACCCCTGATAGGGGGCGATCCCCTCGGCCCGCAGGTCTTCCCCACCGAGGGGTCTCGTCTCTTGGGCTACTGCATCCCGGCAGGCGGCCAAGGCATCCCGCGCCACGGGCATGAGGGCCAGGCCCAAGTTGAGCTCTTGGGCAGGCTTCTCCGACCGGCCATAGACGCGCCTTAAGCTGAACTCCGGCCCGCTCGGCCCATCATAAACCGACCACCGAGAGTCATCGCCCGGGCTGGGGTTGAGCAAGAGGATGCCCCCGGCCCGGCGACCTT
>DAOTVR010000463.1:0-11152 GCA_034436315.1 Anaerolineae bacterium | reverse complement strand
TATCAGAGTGACGACGCCCTTCGTCGCGCGCTGGCGATGGTACGTGCTGCCGGTCTGGGAGTCATTCGGCAACGCTTTTCTTGGATGGAACTAGAGCCGGAGCCGGGGAGCTATCGCTGGGAGCGTTGGGATCGGGTGTTACCCCTCGTGGAGGAGTATGGCCTCAAGCTTATCGCCGTGCTGGATACGTCGCCTGGATGGGCCCGTCCGGAGTACGAGGCTGATAACCCTTGGGCACCGCCCACATCGGTGGAAGACTATGCCCGATTCGCCCATGCTTTTGCCCGACGCTATGGTCATGTAGTGGCAGCCTATCAGATATGGGATGAGCCCAATATCCATCCCCATTGGGGGAAGGGAGCCATTGATCCGGCCGCTTACGTTAACCTGTTACGGGCGGGCAGCGAGGCGATTCGTAGTGCCGATGTGGATGCCCTCATTATCGCCGGGGGATTGGCACCCAACACCGAAGAGGGCGGGCGCAATATGAGCGATGTGACCTTCCTGCGCGAGATCTATCGTCGGGGGGCAGGGCGTTACTTTGACGTGCTGGGCGTCAAAGCTTACGGCTTTTGGTCAGGGCCGGATGACCGACGGGTCGATCCCCGTGTGCTCAATTTCTCACGGGTCATCTTGCTACGCGAGGAGATGGTGCGGCGGGGTGAAGGGAAAAAGCCACTTTGGGCCTTGGAAGGCGGATGGTGCGCGCTGCCGAGCGATTGGCAAGGCAATCCTTCCCCGCAGGGGAGCGATAAGCCCTTCATCCAGGCGGAACGTCTAGGGCGTGCCCTTGTGCGGATACAGTGCGAATGGCCGTGGATGAAGCTAGCCTGTCTGGCTTACCTTCAACCTCATGCTGTTCCCGAGGATCCCATTTGGGGGTATGCGCTGTTTGGCCCCCAAGGCGAACCGACACTTGCTTGGGAAAGGCTGCGTGCTTTTCTAAACCAAGGACTTGCTCAGAATCTATCAACGGATTACCAGGCATGGCGACGGAGGCTTTTTGTCGGCCTTCTTGTAGGCACTTTAGCGATCGCTTGGTGTATCTGGGCGATAAGGCGCACACTCCGTGAGCTCCACTGGAGACAGGCCTGGGGATGGGTTCGCGCACGATGGTTGGGCACCCCAACTTGGCTTCAGGGTGGGGCGCTCTGTTTCTTCGGTTGCGCCGCGGTGCTTTCGCCTTGGCTCGTCGTTCGGATGATGTGCTTGGCACTGTATGTGCTCAGTGCTCTCCTCCGGCCAGACTTGGCCCTGCTTGTAGCGGTTTTTTGCATTCCTCTGGCTCCCGTGCGCATCGGCCTAGGGCAGGGGATGTTCTCGCTGACTGAGCTCAGCCTCTTGGTAGCTGTGGGAGCGCGCTTGTGGGAAAGGTTGTCCGCATTATCCCCTCGCGATGAGCGCCCTTCTCGTCGCTCCTTTGGCTTGCGATTGGATGTGCTTGACTGGGTTGTGCTCTTGATGGTGCTCTTGGGTTTGGGCACTTCTTTCTTTGCCGAATACCGGCGAGTGGCCTTTCGCGAATGGCGCACGGTCGTGCTTGAATCGGCCCTTATGTATGGGCTAGTCCGTGCGGGGGGCAAGGGACCGAGGAGTTTGCTACAGTTTGTAGATGTATTATGGCTTTCAGCCGTTTGCGTGGCCCTGTATGCTTTGGCGCGATATCCTTTTGCAGAGGGGGTGATTGAAGCGGAAGGGGTGCGCCGGGCGCGGGCCTTTTACGGTTCTCCCAATAACCTCGCCCTCTATCTTGAGCGCCTTTTGCCACTGGGGGTAACGTTTGTGGCTTGGGGGAAAACAAGCTGGCGGCGCTGGGCTTATGGGTTGGGAGGGGTAGCTATCGGATCGGCGATCCTTTTGACCTTCTCACGTGGGGCTTGGCTTTTGGGAATGCCGGCGATGTTGGGGGTCCTGGCATGGATGCTCGGTAAGCGAACGCGATGGATCGTCCTAGGGGTGCTCTTGGTGGGGCTGCTTGTCCTCGTGGCGCTGGCCGGGCCGGCGCGACTGCGCTCATTGACGGATTTCTCGCGGGGCACAACGTTCTTGCGTCTCAGCGTATGGCAGGCAGCCTGGGCGATGGTTAGGGACCATCCTTGGCTCGGCGTGGGGTTGGATAACTTCTTGTACTATTACGGTGATTATATACGGCCTGGAGCAGAAGTAGATCGGTGGCTTTCTCACCCTCATAACCTTATATTGGATTTCTGGCTGCGGCTCGGCGTTGGGGGTGTGATGCTTGTTTTGGGGCTGCTGGCCGGTTTTGCATGGAAAGCTTGGAGAGCCTATCATGCTTTGCTCTCTGGAGACCTCCGCGCCGCGGTGGCGGGCTTTATGGCGGGGATGGTTGTCTGTGTGATTCATGGCCTGATTGATAGCTCCTTTTTCGTGGTAGAGTTGGCCTTTTGGTTTATGATCGCTCTAGGGTGGGTTGTCTGCCTTGGACGAGATGTCGGGGCTTTGTCCTCACCTGCCAGTTCTAGTATACTAGCCGAGTAAACGATCGGTTTAGCATTCAGGAGGCAAGGATGCGCGCTTTGATCACGGGTGGCGCAGGGTTCATCGGCTCGCACCTGGCGGATTTCCTTCTGGCTCAGGGGCATGAAGTGATCGCCGTGGACAACCTCATTACGGGCAGCTTGCGGAATATCGCTCATCTGGCCAATGAGCCGCGCTTTCGCTTTGTAAAACACGACGTCACGGAGCCCATCTACATTGATGAGCCTGTGGATGCTGTATTACATCTGGCCTCGTTACCCAGCCCGGTGGATTATTTGTGCATGCCCATCAAGACGCTCAAGGTAGGTGCTTTGGGTACGTTACATGCCTTAGGATTAGCCAAGGCCAAAGGGGCGCGCTTTTTACTGGCTTCTACCTCGGAGGTCTATGGTGATCCGCTCGTACACCCTCAACCGGAGAGCTATTGGGGCAATGTCAACCCCGTAGGGCCGCGCGGCGTTTACGACGAGTCCAAGCGTTTCGCCGAGGCATTGACGATGGCTTACCATCGCACGCACGGCCTGGCCACGCGTATTGCGCGCATCTTTAACACGTATGGCCCGCGCATGCGCCTGGACGATGGGCGTGTGGTACCGAATTTCGTGCGCCAGGCTCTACGCGGAGAGCCTTTAACGGTCTACGATGATGGCTCGCGCACGCGCAGTTTTTGCTATGTAAGTGACCTTGTAGACGGCCTCTATCGTTTACTTATGTCCGAAGAGGTTTTCCCCGTGAACCTGGGCAACCCTCAGGAGATGACCATCTTGCAGTTCGCCCAGACGGTGATCAGGATTTCGGGTAGTTCCTCGACGATCACGTTCGTTACCCCTAAGGACGAGCGCACTCGGGATGATCCTCAACGCCGGGAGCCTGACATCACCCGTGCGCGGATGCTTTTGGGTTGGGAGCCACGGGTTAGTCTGGAAGAGGGGTTGGCCAAGACCATTGCCTGGTTTCGCGAGCAGATCTAGCGGCAAGAAGCGATGATGAAATCGGCATCCTTTCCGATATCTTGGCCTTACCCGCTTAGGGGGCAGAAAGGGAGATTGAGAGTTACGCACCTTTTAGTATCCGCCCTAGGCCTGGGTGTTTTGGGGCTGTTTTTGGCGCGGGCGCCGCTGGGGCTTTGCCTCATCGCTGTATTGGGACCGATCTTCTTGACGATGCTTTTGCTACGACCCGTTTTGGCCCTCTATCTTTTAACTTTTAGCATCCCCTTCGGTTCGCTGTATGAGTTGCGCCTGGGGGTAGTCACGGTTGGCGTGAGCGAACTGTTGGTTTGGGCTATGGTGACGGCATGGGTACTGCGCATGCTGGCTTTTCGGCGGGCTCGGTTAGCCTATACCCAGTTAACCGGTGCTCTGCTATGTTACCTCGGTGCGCTGGTCATTTCCCTTTGGCCGGCGCACAACCTGGCTCCGGCCTTGAAGGAGTTGGCCAAGTGGGTTGAGTTTCTCTTGGTTTATCTTTTCGCCGCCAATGAGCTTACCGAGCGCCAACTGGAGATTTTGATTGGTGCTCTCTTGTTAGCCGGAGCGCTTGAGGGGATCTTGGGTATTTACCAGTTCTTGCGCCAGGTGGGGCCACCAGGGTTCGTGCTTTTTGGACGCTATATGAGGGCATATGGCACGTTTCAGCAGCCCAACCCTTTTGGGGGGTACATGGGGCTGGTATTACCCCTGGCTTATACGACCGTCTTCGCTCGCGTGAGGGATGCATGCAGGGCTCTTAAAGGGCGTGGGCTAGGGCCGGCAGCGCTGTGGGCTTTGGGGCTCTTGGCCAGTGTGGGGATGTTTGCCGGCCTGGTGATGAGCTGGTCACGGGGAGCCTTGCTCGGTTTCGTGGCCGGCTTGATCTTGGTGGGCCTGGGCTTGGGCCGAAAGGCGGTGCCGGCCTTGCTGCTCGTAGCTCTCATCCTAGCCCTGCTGGGCCCTACGTGGGTGGCAATGCTTCCGTCGGGACTACTAGGGCGGCTTACGGATGCAGCCCAATACCTCGGCAAAGACCTGATGGTGGTTGAAGTCACCGACGAGAACTTTGCCCTTATTGAGCGAGCAGCACACTGGTACGCAGCTTGGCGCATGTTCGCTCAACACCCCTGGCTGGGAGTGGGCACAGGGCAATACGCTACAAGATACCCTTCTGTGGCCCTTCCGCGTTGGCAGGACCCTTTAGGACACGCGCATAACTACTATCTAAATGTGCTGGCCGAGGGGGGCCTGATCGGATTGGGGAGTTATCTTCTCTTTGTCCTTCTGGCATTCGGCATGGTCTGGCGGGTTGCAGGGCAAGAGCGCGGCTGGCAACGCGGGCTGTCCTTGGCGGCGTTGGGCATGTTGGGCCATCTGCTCGTTCACAGCCTATTTGATAATCTCTATGTCCATGAGATGTATCTGTTAGCAGCTTTAATCTTGGGAATGGTGACCTCTTTGGCACGTTGGGATCAGGCACCTCAACGCTTCCGTTCCCTCTTGAGCCAGGTTCGTATCTAGGGGCTGCTTATGACGCATTTCGTGAGCGCACTCGCCGCTCGAGCTAGGGCTCATCGTATAGAGTTTTTACGTTTCCTCAAGTTCGCCGTCGTCGGCTCTATAGGGGCCGTAGTGGACTATGCTGTCCTCAATCTGGGCGTGCAAGTTTTTTTATTGCCCCTGCTCATAGCCAATGCCATATCGTTCACCGCGGCCGTGTTGAGCAACTTTACGTGGAACCGGTTATGGACTTATCCCGAGTCGCGCTCAGAGCCGCTGCTCCCTCAGCTGGGACAGTTTGCTCTGGTGAATTTGGCCGGGCTGGGGATCAACGAGCTTATTCTCTTCTCCTTGAACCCGTACGTTTCCAAGATATGGCCCAGGTGGGGCTATAACATCTCCAAGGCCGTGGCCATCGGCATCGTGCTTTTTTGGAACTTTGGTATCAACCGCATCTGGACGTATCGGAAGATCAAGTGATGCGCATTGGTATTGACTATACCTCGGCAGTGCAGCAGGGCGCGGGCATTGGCCGTTATACCCGGGGCTTGGTTGGCGCCCTGGCGGATTTGGATCATACCAACGAGTATGTCCTGTTCAGTGCCGGTAGGGACCGGACAGGCCGAGCCTGGCCGCGAAACTTTGGCCAACGTTCGCTCCCATTAAAGGATCGCCACTTGGCCTGGATCTGGCAACGTTTGCGCATGCCTTTGCCGGTGGAGTTGGTGACGGGGCGCGTGGATATCTTGCATTCGCCGGACTTTGTATTGCCGCCCGTCTGGAAAGCGCATACGGTGTTGACCGTACACGATCTTTCGTTCATGCGCTATCCGGAGTGTTTTTCGGTTTCTCTGTTGGCCTATCTGAGAAACGCCGTCCCTCGCTCGGTTCATCGCGCCGAAGTCATCCTGGCCGATTCTGAAAGCACCCGCCAAGATTTGCTTGAGTTGCTTCATGTGCCGCAAGAGCGCTTGTTCGTGCTCTATCCGGGAGTGGAGGAGCGCTTTGCCCCAGGGATAGCGGATGAGCAGATTGAGGCGACTTTGAGGCGATATGGCATGCGTCGCCCTTATATCTTTGGATTGGGCACCTTGCAACCGCGCAAGAACTTTACACGGTTGATCCGCGCGTTTGACCTCTTACGTCGCCGCTACCGTGTGCCTCATCATCTGGTGATCGGCGGGGGCAAAGGGTGGTTGTATACGGAGATTTATGACACGGTAAAGGAGCTCGGTTTACAGGGAGTCGTGTTTTTTCCGGGCTTCGTGGCCGATGAGGACCTGCCGGCATTGTATAGTGCGGCGGATCTCTTCGCTTTCCCCTCTCTCTATGAGGGTTTCGGTATCCCGGTGCTTGAGGCTATGCGTTGTGGAACGCCGGTAGTGACCTCAAACGCCTCCTCGCTACCTGAGGTAGCGGGAGATGCTGCTCTGCTTGTCCCGCCCGAGGATGTTGAATCTCTGGCCGAGGCTATGTGGCGCTTGATCGATGATCACGCGTTGCGCAACGACCTGCGGCATCGTGGGTTTCAGCAAGTAAGTCGTTTCACTTGGAAACGGGCTGCTGAGAGTTTGGTAGCTATTTATAAACAGATCGTCTAGTCAAGTGGAGGAGGGAAATGATCAAGTTAGCTCAATGTATGAGTCGTCTAGGTACCGAGTCGGCCTTTGAGGTCTTGGCCAGGGCCAAGGCCCTAGAGGCTCAGGGGAAAGAGATCATCCATCTGGAGATCGGTGAGCCAGATTTCGATACGCCGGCGCATATTATTGAGGCTGCCTGTAAGGCGCTACGCAGTGGCGCGACGCACTATACGCCCTCTGCTGGGATTCCGGAATTGCGTGAGGCGGTAGCCGAGACGATGAGCCGCGCACGAAAGCAACAGATCAGCCCTCAGCAGGTGGTTATCACGCCGGGGGCCAAGCCGATCATGTTTTTCGTCATCCTGGCCATCGGAGAGCCTGGGGTGGAGATCATCTATCCCGATCCAGGGTTCCCCATTTACGAGTCTATGATCAATTTCACGGGGGCGAAGCCGGTGCCGATTCCCTTGCGTGAGGAGCGCGAGTTCCGTTTTGATGTGAACGAATTGCGCGATTTAGTGACCGATCGCACTCGGCTAATCATCCTCAATTCACCTCATAATCCCACCGGGGGCGTGCTGGAACCGGATGATTTGGAGGCTATCGCCGAGATCTGTACCCAGCGAGATATCCCTGTGCTCTCTGATGAGGTCTACGAGCATATCCTTTACGAAGGCGAGTTCGCCAGCATAGCCACCTACCCGGGGATGTCTGTGAGCGAGCGGACGATCATCCTTCACGGCTTCTCCAAGACGTATGCCATGACCGGTTGGCGGCTTGGGTTTGGCATCATGCCCGTCCCCTTGGCGGAGCAAGTGACCAAGTTGATGACCAACTCTAATTCGTGTACGGCGGCGGCGACCCAATGGGCGGGCGTTGAGGCGCTCAAGGGGCCGCAAGATAGCGTAGGGGCGATGGTCAAGGCCTTCCGAGAGCGCCGTGACATCATCGTAGAGGGATTGAACAGCATCCCCGGGATTCGCTGTGTCAAGCCCAAGGGGGCGTTCTACGTCTTTCCCAATATCACCGGCACGGGAATGGATAGCCGCACCTGCGAGCGCTTTTTGATGAACGAGGCGGGTGTGGCCTGTCTTTCGGGGACAGCGTTTGGCCGCTACGGCGAGGGATATTTGCGCCTCTCTTATGCCAATTCGGTAGAGAATATTCGTAAGGCTCTGGAGCGCATCCGTTCGGCTCTGGCCAAGCGACGTCCGGCCTGATGCTTGGAGAGTTAAGGTCGTGCCTTTCTAAGGCACGACCTTTTTGTGTTCAAGGGGACCGCTTAGAGACGCGGCAATCCGAACTTTTCCTCAAATTCCTCCCATATCTGAGGGGCAATGGGCGTCTGTAGGGCGGCCACGTCCTCCTCAATGCGTTCGGCATGCGAGACGCCCATCAAGTTCGCGGCGATACGCGGGTCGCGCAGGCTGTATTGTATAGCCAGGGCCAAGAGGCTAACCTCGTGTTCCTTGGCCCACTCCCACATCTCCCGAGCGCGGTGGACCATAGAACGATAGCGCGTTGCGCGTTCGTCATCCTCATGTTCAACCCACCTGAAGCGCTCGCGAGCTACTTCGTAAGGATCACGCCCACCCAAGAGACCGAGCATGGTCACCATACCATTGAGCACGCCCACGTCCTTGGCCGCTGCTGGTGCAAGCACTCCCTCGGCAGCGCTTTGATTGAGGAGGTTATAGTCTCCGAAAGTGAGGGACACGTCTAAATCCCCGGTCTCAATGAGTCGCCGATGGAACTCGTGGGGCCGTGCCCCCAGGCCCATCGCGCGGATGATCCCCTCTTTTTTTAAGGCTTTGAGCGTGTCCCAAGCTGCGCCGGGGCGAAGAAGGGTGTCCACCTCATCGGGGTCATGGATCAGGTAAATATCCAGGTAGTCTGTTTTGAGCAGCTTAAGGCTGTTCTCCAAGCTTTTGCGCGTGCTTTCGGCGCTATAGTTCCCTTCCTTGTCTACGCGATGATCGGTCTTGGAACAGATGATCAGTTCCTCGCGCCGACCACCTCGGCGGTACCATTCCTCCAAAGCCAGGCCGATAAAACGCTCGCTTGGCCCATAGTCTCCAGAGGTGTCTATAAGATTGATTCCCAACTCCAAGGCGCGAAGGACGGCCTTGATGGCTCGTTCTTCGTCGTACCCTTCGCGCGTATGCCCCAGCCAAGCACCACCGAGTCCCAGAACTGTCACCATGAAGCCCGTTCTGCCCAAACGGCGTCTCTCAAGCATCTTGCTCCTTATATTACCTTTTCAACGAAGAACAGTTTGTCTCTCTCCAGGGCCGCCAACGCCTTCTGCCACATCGCTCGTGCTTCTAGGAGATAGGCTGTTGCTGCGAGCACCCGTCCCGTGCGAAGTTCTTTTCCCGGTTCCAGGAGAGGCTCAATGCGCTCATAGCGTTGGCGGAAACCCTGAAAGTTATGATGGCGCAGGCGTAGGTTGATCTCGCTGCCGTCGGCGAGGATCACGCGGTAGGTGATCATCTCACCGAAAAGATAGGGGGGCCGAACCAACTCTTCCACGCCGTGCATGGAGGTATTGGGCCTCAGCCCACAACCCAGGAAGAGGATTTGCCCATCCAGGTCGCGCAACTTGCGGAAGGGGGAATGGGGGCCGCAAGGGGTCTCGTCCAAGTGGTGTTCACCCAGAATGGCTTCCGCCAGCGGCCCGACCCCGCAAACGGAATGGGTGGGGCAAATGCTGCGCAGCGTGCCCGGCCTGGTGCGAAAGTGCTCGGGGATCGCGCCCACGTTGGAAGGCGTATGCAACACGTCAAAGACGGGCTGGTGTGCGCCCACATACTCATAACTCAGCGCGGGCAACAAGAGTGTGCCCTCCGGCCCTAGGGCCTCTAAGAGGCCGCGAATCACCGTTTCTGGCCCGCCGGGCACATAACCCAGGGAGGATAGGGAGCTGTGCACCAAAACGATCCCCCCGTGGCGCAGACCACATGCGGCTAGGTCGCGAGCGATCCTGTGCTGCGTTTCAGCAGGCGTCAGGAGTGTGTGGGCAGCCTGCTCATGAGCTTGCATAGAACGCTCTCCCTCTCACCCGGAACGGACGACGACTTGGGCGTAGGCGTTTAGTCGAGGGACTGTGATCCTGACGCGATTCCATTCTTCGTGGCAACGTAGGACTTGAGGAGCAGCGCCCGGGGCGCAGAGGTGAGCCACTGCCGGCCCATCCCAGGCCAGGTCTAGCTCAATGGGCCCTACCGGCGCCGGCGCGTCAAGGGGTACCGGCCCGGCTGCGTTGACCAGGTGTACGACTACGCCCAACTTCCAATGAGCCATGGTTACCTCCACCGAGCTCGGCGCATCGGTGAGCAGGTAGGGTTTGATCGTTGAGCCATGGGAGATCATTGCCTCCAGGATCGTGGCATAGTCCTCGTAGCCGGTCTCCAGGTACATTTGTCCCAACCCTGTGGCAGCATAGATGATGAGCCCTTGGCCAGCAAGAGCCACGAGTAGCAGCGGATCTTCTCCGATCTCTGCCGTGTTGCTCTCGACAGGCCGTATAGCCTCCTGAAGGCGGGCGCTACGCAACCATACATGAGTTCCATCCTTTTCTTTGATCCTACGGTAGGGCAGGGTCAAAGGTACGGGGCCAAGGCCACGCCCCAAGCGCACCCCCAGGAGGCCATCTTGAGCTGCCTCTCGTGTCCAGTTATAGTGAATGATCTCGGATAAAGTGCGGGGCAGAGGCCGGGACTTGCGTTTTTCTATCTGTGGTCCGGGAGGCAACTGAGCTGTCGGCAACATGTAAGGAGCAATGCGCGCTTCTACGCCGACCTCGGTGCCGATTAGCTCGGCCAATGCCTCTGGCATGGGGAGGAAACCTGGATCTGGTGAGGCGGAGGGGCTATCCAACAACACCAGCCGTCCTCCCTCAAGCACGTATGAGGTGAGAGCTTCTATGGCCTCGCCGCTCAGCCAGACTGCGGTGGGCAGGACGATGACGCCAAAATTCCGCAGACGTTTGGCCGTGATGAACTCGTCGTAAAGAAGTCCCACGAGGATATGTTTGGCCTTAAGAGCAGCGTATAAGCCTAGACATTCGCCGCGCAGCCCATCTGTTGCCTCTTGGCAGGAAGCACGATGGAAGGCTGTCTCCGGCCAGATCAGGCCGACGTCGTAAATGGGCATCATGCCTTCCAGCACTTCATCCTGTTCGCGCATGAAACGGAAAGGCTCCACGAGAATGGGCATCGTGCGAGGATCGGATTGGCTGGAAGGGAGCCCCGTCGTGGTCGCCTTAATTCCCGCGCCGTGGGCTAGGGCTTGATAACTGTAGAAGGCGAACTCGGCTGGGGGCATTGAGGCTCTGGGGAAGCTCGGGTCATGTCTCGCGATGTTGATGACCGGGCTGCGCTTGCGACGAACGGCTCGGGCTAGGTCGGCTGCTAATCCAACCCACCAGCGCGAAGAGCGTGCGGAAATCGGATCACCCACGGTGATCACGAAATGACTGAAGGAGCGCGCTAACGCCGGTAGATATTGTGCGGCCTTGTGTGCCCGAACAGGGTCCTGGGGGCCGACCAGTTCGGCCACGAAGATGCTCTCGGGATTTAGTTCTGTGATGGTTCCGTGATA
>DAOTVR010000462.1:0-6298 GCA_034436315.1 Anaerolineae bacterium | reverse complement strand
ACCTTCCAAGAGGATCCCTCTGGGCCGCACGAGTACGCCTATGCGGTAGATAGCGAGGCCGCGCTGGCCTTCTGGATGGAGAGGGTGTTGGCCTACTGAGGGAAGGTCTGTGCAGAACGTCCATGCGCACGAGCGCTTGCGAAGGATGAGGATGAGGGCGAATAGAAGGCCAGACCATGATCACTACCGAGTCGATCATCGCTTACATTGAAGGGCTGAGCGGGCATCCGCTCAACCGCGACGAGGGTGTACAACACGGCTCTGCTCGGCGTGAGGTCAAGCGTGTCCTCGTCTCTTGGATGGCTACCGCCGAAGCCCTATCCTACGCGGGAAAAGAGAGATGTGACCTCGTCCTGGCCCATGAGAGCCTCTATTATCCCTATGACGCCTATATCCGCCAGGACAACCCTCCGGGTTGGGAGAACTGGCGCACCAACCGCCAGCGCCGCGAGTTATTGGAACGGTATGACCTCGTCCTTTTGCGTGCCCACGGCTCGTTGGACGAGATCTGCATTTTTGACGACTTTGCCGCCCTCTTGGGGCTAGGTGCGCCTGTTCAGGCTAACGGTCTGGCCAAGGTTTATGAAATCGCGCCTTGTTCTCTTGCGGCGTTGGTCGCGCACGTGAAGCGGCAACTGCGGCTGCCCGCGTTGCGCGTCTCCGCACCTCAGGGGATGGGGCAAGTCGTGCACCGCGTGGGGCTTCCCTGGGGAGGGTTGGGGTTATTCGTCAATGTGGGCTATCAAGAGCAGGTCATAGAGATGGGCTGTGACGTGCTCATCGCCGGCGAGAGCGACGATTACGGCTTTCGCTTCTCGGCGGAGTGTGGCATCCCCATGATCGAGACGGGGCACGAGATCTCGGAGAACCCTGGCCTGAAGCACTTCTCGCGCATGCTTCAGGAACGCTTCCCGGAGATCCAAGTCAGGTTTTATGAGTGCTCGCCGAGCTGGGAAATGGCGTGACAGCGGTCAGCCTTCAGTCGTCAGCGGTCGGCCGAAAGCTGACTGCTGAGAGCTGAGAACTGTCCCGATTTGACGCGTGTTACCCTTTGGCCCGATAATCGGGCCAAACGTACTAAAAACGAACCGGAGGAGCTGAGATGAACGATGCAGAGTATTTCAAGATGGTTGAGGAAACGAGGCCCCGCCGCATCAGGTGGTGGCAAGAGGCGCGCTTTGGGATGTTCATCCACTGGGGCCTCTATTCGCAGCTGGGCCGCCACGAATGGGTGATGAACCGCGAGCGCATCCCTATCAAGGAATACGAGAAGCTGGCCGATTCCTGGCATCCCAAGGAGCGCCCGGCGCGGGAATGGGCCAGGCTGGCCAAGCAGGCGGGGATGAAATATATGGTGATGACCACCAAGCACCATGAGGGTTTCTGTCTTTGGGATACCCAGCAGACAGATTACAACGCTGTCAAGCGCGGCCCAGGGCGCGACTTGGTGCGTGAGTATGTGGAAGCTTGCCATGAGTTTGGTCTGAAGGTGGGCTTTTATTACTCGCTCATGGATTGGCATCATCCCGATGGCGCCCTCTGCGCTAAAGACGAAAAGGCCCGGCGGCGCTTTCTGGATTTCACTCAGGGTTGCGTGCGTGAGCTGTGCACCAACTATGGCAAGCTGGATATCCTCTGGTATGACGTTGCCTGGCCACTTCGCTCGCCCGAGCTGTGGGAGAGCGTCAAGATGAATGCCATGGTGCGTGAGTTGCAGCCGGATATCATCATCAACAACCGCTCCCAACTGGATGAGGATTTCGGCACGCCGGAGGAACACGTCACCGCCGAGAAGGCCGGGCGCAACTGGGAGGCTTGCATGACCTTCAACGGCTCCTGGGGCTACATGCCCTCGGCCATTGATTGGCGCTCGGTGCGTGAGGTCATCGGCATGTTGCGCACTGCCGCCGGCGGGCAGGGCAATTTGCTCCTTAACATCGGCCCCAAGCCAGATGGCTCGGTGCCTGAAGAGGCCTACGAGCGGCTCATTCCCCTCGGGCAGTGGATTGAAAAGAACGGCGAAGCCCTGTATGGGATGATGGATCGCGCCGATGGCACCATGGAATGGATGCCTACAGGGCAGTTTACCGTCAAGGGCAACACGGCTTATTTCTGGTGCAACCGTTGGCCGGGCAAGGAGCTGGTCATCGGAGGTTTGCTCTGTAAGGTGCTGAGGGCGTCCTTCTTGGCCACCGGCGAGCCCATCGCCTTTGAGCAGACCGAAAATCGCCTGATCCTCAAAGGCCTGCCCGAGACCAATCCCGATAAAATCGCCGGCGTCTCGGTGATCAAATTGGAATGCGACTCGGCCCCACGACAGGTGTTGGGCGCGGGATACGTCGTGCTGTAGGAAAGAAAGCGGTCAGCGACCAGCCCTCGTTGGGCTGAGCGCTGACCATAGGCGAGCAAGGATGTCTCAGAAGCAACCTTACGCGGGAATTCCCGAGGAAGTCGCCGAGATGGTGCGGCGCATTGTGGAGCACTTTCATCCCGATAAGATCATCCTCTTCGGTTCCTATGCTCGCGGCACCGCCGGGCCGGATAGCGATGTGGATCTGTTGGTGATCATGCCTGTTAGTGGTTCCAAGCGCAGTGCCAGGTTGGCAATTCGCGCGATTCTGCGTGACATTGATCTAGCTAAGGATATTATTGTGGCTACCCCCGATGAGACTGAGCGCTATCGCGATCAGGTGGGGACGATTATTCGGCCCGCGTTGCGTGAGGGGAAGGTGCTATATGAGCGGCCTGTGTGACTCGGCCCACTTTGTGCGCCAGTGGGTTGAGAAAGCAGAAGATGACCTAAAAGTAAGTACCTACCTTCTGACTATGGGCCACGAGTGCCCTTATAGCGCGGTTTGTTTCCATGCCCAGCAGTGCGTAGAGAAATACATCAAAGCATTACTGGTCTACTATGGCATTGATTTTCCCAAGATACATGACCTTACCAAGCTCACACGTCTTGTGCCAGCAGAGATGCTGATACCTCTTTCGGACGAGGAACAGGACAAGCTGACAGACTATGCCACAGTGGATCGCTATCCTGGTGATCGGGAGCCGATTACCGACGCCGAGGCCGAAGAGGCGGTTTCCATAGCGCGCAGAGTGCGCGAGGCGATCAGGTCTTTTTTGCCGCCTGAGGTTTTGACCCATTAGATGAGGTGTGTTGGGAGACGAGGGTATCGGCCGAAAGGGGCTGCCAGATGGTATGAAGAAACGGGACGAAGCATCCTTCTCGCCCTTCGTGCGCCTATGGCGTGTCCTTTATACCACGGGCCGAGACTATGTACTCATCGTTAGGGGAGGAAGCGAGGGCAAGGGCCTTGAGGCACTCCGAGCCATCGTGAGCGGAGGCCCTTTGCACTGGCTGGGCCTGGCCGTTTTGGTCGTTAACGTCCTGGCTACGGCTTATTTGGGCCTCCGCGGGTACGCTTTCCCCGCCCTCACTGCCGAGCTCTGGGAGGGCGAGGTGGTGGCGGTTCCTTCCCCAGCCCTTTATATCTCCCTATTGGTTGTTGCCCTGGGATGGGCTTATCTTCTCGCCGGCACCGCTAGCTTTGGGTTGTTTCCTTACGTCTTTACGGCGGCCTACACTGCTTACTACGGCCTCTATGCGGCTTTTACCCTGGGAGGCACGCCGTGGTTCATCGTGATTCCGCTATGGCTGGTCGTTCTGGGCGGCTGGGTGAACGCTACTGAACGAAAACGCTGGCGCGCTTTCCTTTTGCTCATCCCTTGCTGGATAGCGGCCCTCATCGTTTATACCTCCCTGGGCCTCAAGGCCATCTTCCCGGCAACGTGGGGGAGGCTTATCTTGACCCTGATCCTCTTTGCCTTGGCGGCCAACCCCTGGGTCAGGTTAGGCCGTCCTCTGAACTCGGCCGCTGTTTTTGGGGTGAGCTTCTTTCTCTTTGGGGGGCTGTATCTCCTTAGCCTGCTACGCGCCTCGGGGGAGGAGGTCTTTGGCGACGCCTTTCTCGGCTTCCACGGCCTCTTGGGATTGGTAGGCCTTTTCTGGTATTGGGTGGGGCTGGATCTCTTCAGCAGCGCTCAGGATTTAGTGCAGTGGTTGACGGTGACGATCAAGAACCTGTTGCCGCCGAGGGTCCTTCGGGCGCTGGTCTTTCCTATCTGGATTCTGTGGTGTCTCGTCGCTTACCTTCTCGTCCATGGTTTGCCTCTGGGTCCGATGCAAGCCCTGGCGCGATTCCCTGGGGGAGAGGTCTTGCTGCGCTTCCTCGGTTCTCTGAGCCACTCTCTGGCTCTTGCTTCTGCGCTTCACTATGACCTGTACCTCACAGCGGCGATCGCGCTCCTGGCGACCATCCTCTGGGCACTGCGCAAGCTCTCCGACGAGCGTTTGGTGCTCCTGTTCAGCATCTCGCTATTCGGCCTGCTTGTCCTGTGGAGCTATTTCGGCCTGTTCTTTACCGCTGAAGAGGTGAGCCAAAGCCAGATGCTGGGGTTTTGGCCCTTATTGCTCTTTATCGTTGGCGTCTTTTGGCAAGTCCTGAAGGTAAGCCCAGGCTTGGTCGTCGGCGAGAGGCTGCGCGCGCTTTTGTTCCTTGGTTTCCTGCTCTTGCTGGGGGGGATTTCCATCTTAGAACTATCGGCTCGCTATCCCTACTTCGAGCGCACCCTCACCGTGCACTCCTTTGGTGGCGTGGTATACCTCGGCATCCCTTATCTTCTCTATGACTCCTTTTACCGGCAACGGGGCTATACGCACGTTTCTCCCCGACGTCTCTTGGCCCTTTTCGCTCTGGGGATGCTGAGCGCGATCCCCTGTCTCGTCGCAGGACGGGTTTTCTTTGCTCCCCTCGTTTTGTTGGCCGCTATCCTGGTCGTGGCCTGGGTTCACGAACCCTGGGACGATCCTTGGGACGGGGTCGTCTATGCCCTGGCTCCGGCATTGGGGTTCGCCGTCTTTTACACTCAGCCGATTCTCATCCCCCTGCCTTACTTCGCCCCCTTTTTGGGCCTCTTCAAGGCCGCGCAGGAGCGCTATGTGACGCGAACCGTCTGGCCCTGGCAGGCCCCATGGTGGCGGATCTTTGCCGGCGCGTCACTGGCGGCGGCCATCCTGGGTTACTGGCTGACCCGCGCTCATCCGGCCCGAGGGCGCGCCCGGATTTTGCGCATCATCTTCGGCCTCATCTTGAGCCTGGGCTTCCTTGCCGCCTGGGAGTTTGCGCTTCTGCGCGCGCTCTAAATCAAGCTTTATCTAGGAGAGAAACGGATGCCAACTCAATACAGCACAACATCTTTCACCGTCCACCCTTATCTGCGCCGCCGCTGGGAGGCTGTGGGCCGAAAGCTGGCCTTCTCCGCCCGAAGCGAGGCCGAGTGGAGAGCCTGGCGACGGAAGACGCTACGAAAGCTACGCAGCCTGACGGGCTATGATACGATGATTAGAGCGCCGCTGGAGCCACGCATCACCGAGGAGTTGGATTTCGGCGACTATCGTCGGCAGCATGTGATCATCCAGACGGAGCCGGGCGTATTCATGCCCTTTTATGTGCTCATCCCTAAAGGGTCCGAGCCGCCCTATCCGGTGGTTATCGCCCCGCATGGGCATGCCAGCGGCGGAAAGCTGGCCGTGGTCGGGGCACGGGAGATCCCCGAGGTGGCGGAAATGATCAAGGTGTACAATTATGACTATGGGATACAGTTTGTGCGTGCCGGATTCATCACCTTTTGTCCCGACGCGCGCGGCTTCGGCGAGCGCCAGGAAGAAGCGGCCAAGGGGAACATCCTGAACTCATCCTGTCAGTGGATCAACAACATGGCCTATCCTCTGGGGCAGACGATCACCGGGATGTGGGCTTGGGATATTCACCGCCTCGTTGACTACATCCAGACCCGAGACGATTGCCGCACCGATCGTATCGGCTGTGGGGGACTTTCCGGCGGCGGCTTGCAGACCCTCTGGGCCAGCGCCCTGGATACGCGGATACGCTGCGCGGTGATCAGCGGCTATCTCTATGGTTATAAGGAATCCCTCCTGGATTTGCACACCAACTGCTCTTGTAACTATGTCCCTCACCTCTACGAGTATGTGGACATGGGCGATATCGCCGCGCTTATCGCCCCAAGGCCGCTGCTCGTAGAGACGGGCACTAAAGACCCACTGAATGGTGCGAGTGGTCTAGAGAACGTGCGCTCGCAGATGGAGATCGTTCGCCGAGCCTATCGCCTCCTGGGGGCTGAGGAGTTGGTGCAACACGACGTCTTTGAGGGCGAACATCGCTGGAACGGGGTGCAGGCGATCCCATGGATGAAGCGCTTTCTCGCCTAGAGT
>DAOTVR010000461.1:0-9467 GCA_034436315.1 Anaerolineae bacterium | reverse complement strand
AAAAAAGGCTAGGAGCAATCGGTTTGCTCCTAGCCTTCGTACCGCATCGGCGACGAACTCAGACCTCGCGAAACTCGCCTTCCACCGTGCCCTTGTCCTCGCCACCCGGCTGCGAGCCACCAGGAGGAGGCGTGCTGCCCCCGCCGGCTTGCTGATACACGCGGCTGCCCAAGCGCTGCAAAGCCTCGTTCAGTTCCTCGGTGCGCCGACGAATGTCAGCAACGTTGCTACCCTTGAGCGCATCACGCACGGCGCGGATCTTGCTCTCAATATCGCTGCGAGCATCCGCGGGAACCTTGTCGCCTAAATCGCGCAGGGTTTTCTCGGCGGTGTAGGCCACGCTATCGGCCATATTACGCTGCTCGGCTTCTTCTTTGCGCTGCCTATCTTGTTCGGCATAGCGCTCCGCCTCTTTCACCATGCGGTCGATCTCCTCCTTGGTCAAGCCACTGGAGGCCGTGATGGTGATCTTTTGCTCGCGCCCGGTGGCCTTGTCTTTAGCCGAGACATGCAAGATGCCGTCGGCGTCAATATCAAAGGTCACCTCAATTTGCGGCACGCCGCGCGGAGCGGGCGGGATGCCATCCAGGATAAACGTGCCTAGCAGCTTATTATCTGCCGCCATAGGACGCTCGCCTTGCAGGACGTTGATCTGCACCTGCGTTTGCATATCCGAGGCCGTAGAGAAAATCTGGCTCTTTCTGGTCGGGATGGTCGTATTACGTGGGATCAACGGCGTAGCCACCCCACCAAGGGTCTCAATACCCAAGGTCAGCGGCGTGACGTCCAAAAGCAACACGTCGCTCACCTGGCCCGCCAGCACACCGGCCTGGATAGCCGCCCCTATAGCCACCACTTCGTCGGGGTTCACGCCCTTATGAGGCGCCTTGCCGAAGAACTCCTCCACCTTCCGCTGCACGAGGGGCATACGGGTCTGCCCACCTACCAAGACAACCTCGTCGATATCCGAGACCTTGAGGCCGGCATCGGCCAGGGCTTGGCGGCAAGGGCCAAAGGTGCGTTCCACTAAATCGGCCACCAACTGTTCCAGTTTAGAGCGCGTCAGCGTCATGCTCAAATGCTTGGGACCGCTGGCATCGGCTGTGATAAAGGGCAGGTTGATCTCGGTCTGCTGGGTCGTAGAGAGCTCGATCTTGGCCTTCTCCGCAGCCTCCTTCAGGCGCTGCAGGGCCATACGGTCGTTGCGCAGATCGATGCCATGCTCTTTGCGGAACTCGTCGGCTATCCAGTTGATGATCATCTGGTCAAAGTCATCGCCACCCAAATAGGTATCCCCGTTGGTGGACTTGACTTCAAACACTCCCTCGCCGATATCCAGGATGGAGATATCAAAAGTACCTCCGCCCAGGTCGTAGACGGCGATGATCTCGTCCTTCTTCTTATCCAAACCATAGGCCAACGAGGAAGCCGTAGGCTCGTTGATGATGCGCAACACCTCTAGCCCGGCGATGCGCCCGGCATCCTTGGTCGCCTGACGCTGGGCGTCGTTAAAATACGCGGGCACGGTGATCACCGCCTGAGTTACCTTCTCGCCCAAGTAGGCCTCGGCGTCGGCCTTGAGCTTGGCCAAGATCATGGCCGAGATCTCGGGTGGTGAGTACTCCTTGCCTCCCATGACCACCCAGGCGTCGCCGTTGGGCTTCTCAATGATCTTGTAAGGCAAAATCTTGCGCGCCTTCTGTACTTCGGGGTCGTTGAACTTGCGCCCCATAAGGCGCTTGATGGAATAAATCGTATTTTCGGGATTGGTGATGGCCTGGCGTTTGGCCACCCAGCCCACCATGCGCTCCCCCGTCTTGGGGTTCACCGCTACCACGGAAGGACACAGCCTGCTCCCTTCCGCTGTGGGAATGACGGTAGGCTCTCCCCCTTCCATCACCGCCATCACCGAGAACGTCGTTCCCAGGTCAATTCCAATTATCCTTGGCATTTAATAACCCTCCTAAAGAAATTGCTAACTAAAATTGTGCGTAAACACCGAACATCATTGCTAGACCTCGCCCTCGGCTTTCTGATCCTTGGGGCCGTTGGACACTTTAACGATCGTGGGACGCAACACCCGATCGGCCAAACGATAGCCCTTCTGCAACTCCTCCATCACCGTCCCTGGTGGATATTCGTCACTATGATCCATCAGGAGAGCCGAATGGAGGTTAGGATCAAACGGTTGCCCTAAAGCCTCAATGGGCGAAACCTGCAAGTTGGCCAGGATGGACTTGAGCTTACGCTCAATGAGGGTAATCCCCTCAATCCAACTGGCCTTGGCATACTCGTCAGGCACCTGCTTCAGGGCGCGCTCAAAATCGTCCACCACGGGGAGGAATTGCCGGATGACGTCCATCCTGATGCGCAGGGTTTCCTCCTCGCGATCCCGATCTTGGCGCTTGCGGTAGTTAACAAAGTCGGCCAAGCTGCGCTTGTATTTGTCGAGCAACTCATCGGCCTTGGCCCGCCATTCCGCAACCTCGCGCCGCAGGGCCTCTATCTCCGCAGACTCTTTTGACTCAGAGGGGCGAGCTGCCCCCTCTTCTGTTGACCTCATCTCTTGACTCTCTCCGGCCTTCACCTCCTCTGAAGCGCGATTATGGATCTGCTCGGATTGTTTCTCCATCATCCTACCCTCTTTTCACACGTACTCGCCCCTAGCCAAGCCTGACAAGTCTCATGGACTCGCCGGGCTCACCGCTCAGGGCCATAAACGTCAGCGATCAATCTATCCATAAGGTGGGCCACGTAACGCACAGCCGAAACCGCGCGCGCATAAGGCATTCGCCTGGGGCCCATCACTCCCAACACCCCGCTCGCCTCACCCTTGATGCCATAGGGTGAGAGCACCAAGCTGAGATCCTCGATCTCCTCGTAAGGTCCCTCACCTCCGATGATAACCTGCACGCCGTTGGCGTTCAGGATCCTGGCCAGGATGGACTCCAGGAGGGTGCGACGCTCAAGGATCTCGACCACTTGGCGAAACTTTCCCGCCACGGCGAACTCGGGCTGACGCATCACGTTCGCCAGACCATCTTGGTAAATCTCGCTGATGGAGCGACGATCGGCCTGTTGCAACAAGTCCAAGACACGCTGCAAAACCTGAGCTTCCCAGTCTCCCAGAGCGGCCAATTCCGGATCGGTGCTAGCCTGAATCTCGCTGGCCGAGCGGTTATAGAGCAGCGCATTCAGCTTGTTAGACGCCCGGCTCAAGGCCTCTTGACTGATCGGCGTAGAGGTCAACAACAACTCCTGATGGATGCTGCTGTCCTGCAAGACCAGAATCATCAGGCACACCGAATTGCTCACAGAGATCAACTCCAAGTGCCTGAAGCGCGAGTTCGCCGCATGAGGCGGCGTGACCAAGGAGGCCGACTGGGCGGTCCTGGCCAACACGGCCGCGGTTAGGCGCATCCACTGATCCAGGTCCAGTCGTATCTGATGGAACTGGTGTCGAATCATGCGCTGCTCGGGCACCGGCAGATCGACCTGCTCCATGAGCTGCTCTACGAAATACCGGTATCCCTTCACCGTCGGCACCCGGCCAGCAGAGGTATGCGGCTGAGCCACATACCCCAGCTCTTCCAAGACGGCCAGCTCGCTACGAATGGTGGCCGAGCTCACGTTCAGTTGGCCCCGCTGTTGAATCACAGCGGAACCCACCGGCGTCGCCGAAGCCACGTATTCTTGGACGAGCACCTTAAGTATCTCGCGCTGTCGCGGCGTTAGCTTGCGCTCTGGCCCAATTGCGTCGGCTGACATAGCACCCTATTTCCTAACCTCAGGTAAAAACCCATCGTTATGGTCAATAATTTGGCACTCAGGTTTTTTAACTGCTAATATAATAGCACATTGAGCCGAGTTTGTCAAGTTTTTTGGCGGAAATTTTTCCAACATTTGTTGCGCCCCAAAGCACGAACGCGCATACAAACCGAAACATCGCCCCGCTCTATTGACGCCACCCTCCAAAGCACATATCATAGCGCACAGCGCCGGTTTCGGCGAAGGCATGAGTACTCCATGGGGAGATATGAATTTTGCGCCGTACATTATGCACCCTTCCACCTGCAGCTACTATCTTGGGCCTCTGCGCCTTAAAGGTCGCCGCCGGCAACGGTGGAGCAAGTAACTCCTCAACCAGTCAGGCGGGTTCCTTCCTTTACCTGCTCACCTGGCTTATGCCACTGGGTATCGCCCTGGTGGCAGTGGGTGTCGGCGAACCCAAGCGCGCCCACCAGGTGGCCACCGCACTGCCCCTAGCCCTTATAGCCGCCCTAGGGGGGTACACCCTCTGCGGCTTTGCCTTCCAATTCGGGGGAGTAGGCTTGGTCGCCGATAGCGGCGGTCTGTCCCAGTTCATCGCCGAATGGTCGCCCCTGGATTTGGCCCTGGGCCCCGGTTGGGGGCTGATCGGGCTCAAGGGTTTTCTCCTTCCCGCCTCTCTCATGAACGAGGAGGCCCTGTACCTGTTTATCTCTCAATTGGCCTTAGTGACTACTGCCACGCTCATACCTCTAGTCACATTAAGTGGACGCGTGCCCCGGCTGCCCAGCTTCTTTCTAGCCCTCCTCGTCTCTTGTCTAATTTACCCCCTTGTGGGCAATTGGCTTCGGGGCGGAGGGTGGCTTTCGCAACTGGGCCAAACGCTTCACCTCGGCCACGGGTTCGTGGATTATGGCCTCGGCTCATTGCACCTTCTCGCCGGTGGGACGGCCTTGGCCACCCTCCTCGCCTTCAAACAACGCAGGCCGCCCGAAGCCAAGAGGCCCGAACTACCGATAAGCTATCTCCCGTTAAATGTGCTTACGGGAGCCTTTCTGACCCTCATCGGCTGGCTGGCGATGATCTCCTCTCAGCCTCTGGTCACACGACCGGAGAGCTTCGCCTGGTTGATCCTCAAGGCCCTGGCCGCGATCGCCGCTTCCTCGCTGGGCACCTTCTTCTACGGTTGGTTGGTGCGCGGCGAACCGGATCCTGGGCTAACCGGCCGAGGGATCGTCGCCGCCCTCGCGGCCATCAGCGCCCCCTTGCCCTTTGTGCCACTGTGGGCGGCGGCGCTGATCGGCGGGCTTTCCGGCATCGCGCTCGCCCCGGCGATGTACCTTGTAGACCATATCTTGGGCCTGGATGATCAAGGTGCCGTAGTCAGTACGCACGGACTGGCGGGGCTTTGGGGTTTACTGGCGACAGGGCTTTTCGCCGACGGCAAAACAGGAGCAGGATGGAATTTCCCTAGTGCCCAAGGGGCTATGCTGACCCAAGGCGTAACGGGATATTTGATGGCGCCCGGAGGGACGCAAGGCCTAGGGCAGCTTTACGCTCAACTCATCGGGATGGGAGCCATCCTCCTCATCGGCGTGCTGGTGCCTTGGGCTATGCTATCCCTAGTGGCACAAGCATATGCTCTGCCTTCTACCATGCGCGAACGAGCACAGGCCCGGCTCGTCCGATTGCGCCGGGAACGCGAGGCCCGCGAGCTATTAAAGCGCCGTGGAGGCGGCCTGGGCATCTGGCCCCGGGCGTATGCGGCCTACCTTAGGATCATCGCGGCCTCAAATCGCCGCCTGGCAAGGCGTGCCCGCCCGCTCAAGCTAACGCGCAGCGTCGCGCACAATCCTCCCTTTCGGCGTCGCTTGGTCTCCTTTACGACGCCGAAACGATCAATAAAGACACCTCGGGGACGTTATCTTCGCCTCTCTAGCTAGTCGTGCACGTCCCCCTTCCCTTGAGCGGCGCCCGGAAAAGCTCAGTATATAAAGCCCCCTCAGGTCGGAGGTCGCTTTTCATCACGCTCACAGCGTCCACCCGCATCTTACCTAGCTCGCCGACTTGGGCTGTGCTCACCGCTTTGCCCAGGGCCTCTATCTCCCGCGGGTTGGCCCGATCATGCACGCGGGCCAGGGTCAGGTGGGGGGTGAACTCGCGTCCTTCAGGGGGGAACCCCAGCCGATTCAGCTCACGCTCAACGGCCTCCTGTAGGCCAGCCAGTTGCCCCGTGTCCTCGCGCACACCCACCCAGATCACCCGAGGGCGGCGCAAATTAGGAAAGCAGCCCAGGCCGGCTACCGTCAGCTCAAAGGGGGCATGCTCTTGGCAGGCCCGGACCACGGCTTGATAGATCGCCTCGAGCCTTTCAGAGGGCACCTCTCCCAAGAATTTGAGCGTGAGATGGATTCCCTCTGCCTTCACCCAACGTCCGGCCTGCCCCCCTTCGCCACGGCGTAGGTGATCCTGAACTTGCTCCAAGGCCGCCAGTACCTCGGACGGCAACTCAATGGCGACAAACGTGCGCACTGCCGGCATATCCGCCCCCTTTGTTTCTATCTTCTTCACCCTCCCAGAAACATGAAGGGTTTTTCGACCTTCTCCATTAACCCTTATTGAAGGGCCCGTAATACCGCCCGCACATTGCCACCTAGGATCTTGGCCAGAGCATCCTCGCCTAGCCCAATTTCCCTTAAACGCCTCAGGTAACGCCTTTGGGTGACGAGGGGATAATCCGTGCCCAACAAGACCTTGTTCGGCGCCCAGTCCATAACGTGGCGGAAGATCGTGTCCTCGTAAAGGTAAAACGAGGCAGCTGTATCATAATAGACATTGCCCAGCGCTTTGCGCACCTCGGGCATCAGCTCGTAAAAGGGCAATCCCCCACCCCAATGCGCTAGGATCAGGGTATTCTCCGGGTAATGCGTGGCCAACTGAAAAGCTTCGTAGGGCCCCTGGGTCCCTTTGCCCGCGTAACTGTGTCCTATAAGTTCGTTGACGTGTACCATCACCGGCACTTTGAATTGCCGCGCCAAGTCCATCAAGGGATCCAAGAGGGCAAAATCGAGGAGCTCAAAGCCCTGTCCATCAGGCATCAGCTCGCCGATGCCTTGGGCGCCCCTTTCTAAGCATTCGCGAGCCTCACGAAGGGCAGCTTGCCCCGCGCGGGGGTTGAGCACAGCGAAGGGGATCACTCGCCCTGGATAAAGACGCCCGGCTTCCAAAACGTAAACGTTGCTCTCGTGGCAAAGGCCCAGGTCGGCAAAGGCGAAGCCAAAAGCGATTGAGACATCCACTCCCGCCTCATCCATGGAGGCCACAAGCTCCTCTGCAGTGGCCAGGCGAGCACGGGGACCGGAATATAACAGCCCGAACCACCGATCGCGCCGGCAATACTCCTCGCGTCTGGCGATGACCTCAGGCGAGAGAATGTGCGTATGGCAGTCAATGACCTCCATAAGCACATTGTCCACCAGGGCCAGATAGGTGTCAAGTTGCAAAAGCGAGCGGTGAGCAGTATAGTTGAGGCGATGAAAGCCCAGTTGATCTACAACCCCGTTGCTGGACCGCGAGCCATGGATGCCGAGGTGAGCGAGGTCATGGCCTTTTTGCGCTCCCACGGCTGGGAGGTAACTCTTCGCCGCACACTGGGGCCGGGCGACGCCACCACATACGCGCGAGAGGCGGTCGCCAATCACTGCGATGTAGCTGTAGCCATCGGGGGCGATGGCACGCTGGGCGAGGTGGCCACAGGGTTAGCCCATTCAAACTGCGCGATGGGCGTGCTTCCGGCGGGCACCGGCAATGTCTGGGCGCACATGTTCCGCTTGCCCATATGGACTCCCAGATCGCGCTCCGCCCTCCTGGACGCTGCCCGAATCCTGCTCGAGGGTCAAGTGCGCGAGGTGGATTTAGGCAAGGCGGGAGAGCGTTACTTTCTCCTATGGACCGGCATCGGTTTTGACGCCCAAGTAGCTCGGGAGATCGAGCCCTACCGCGAGGTGCGCCGCAACCTGGGCAACCTAACCTATTACGTCACCGCCCTGGCCATGAGCGTGGGCTTGCGAGGCACGCGCATGACTGTGGTCATTGACGGGCGAGCTATCCGGCAGCGCGTCTTGCTCATCCTGGTCACCAACGTTCAACTGTACGCCAGTTCCTGGCGGCTCGCGCCACAAGCGCAGTTGGATGACGGCCTCTTGGAGGTGTACATCTTCAAAGGGGATAATATGTTGGACGGCATCCGCCACGCGATCCATCTCGGCGCCGGCCAGCATTTACGAGACCCTAAGGTAGAGGCCTTCCGGGGCAAGCGAGTGGAAGTTCGGGGCGAAAAGCCTCTCCCTTTGCATATGGACGGTGACCCGGTGGGCCATACACCGGTGACCATCACCGTCGCGCCCAAAGCGTTGCGGGTCATCGTGCCCTCCTGGAGCTCGGGATCGCTTTTTGAGGGTGATCACGAGGCTACGGAGGAGCTGCCTCTGGCCCGGCGCATCGCCCAGCGCCTGCGCTACGAGCGAGAGCGCGCTCAGGAATTCGGGGAAGGACAACAAGTGCGCTCAGAACGCTAGACGGCATCCGACAACCGCGATCTCCAACGGTTACCGGCGCTCACCTTAAACGGATCTCTCACCTGGAAGGAGCGATAACCGATCCGGCTATGCGCGCGCTGGATCTTGGGTAACAACTACAATGGTTACGTGGCTTCCGAAAGATGATGCCTTACGCTCGCTCCTCGCGGGTACGGCCTATACGCTCCTTCAGCTCGCGGGAAGCTGGATCGCCTGGGGCCTGGCGCATGGTCTGGATCGTTTGCCTAGCCCGGCGGCCATCCGGTTGCGCCGTTGGCATGCCTGGCCCTTGATAGGCCAAGGTCTCGGCCTGGCCCTAGCCCTCGCCTTCCCCTTCGCCCTGGTACTGGCAGGCCTCTTCTCCGCCGACGATGTGGGCATACGCCCCGTTGATTGGCCCCTCATCTTACCTTGGGTGCTTTCAGTGAGCGCAGTGTCGGCACTTTGGCTGGCGCTCCTTTGGGGCAGCTACTGGTGGAGACGCAGAAACCTCGCCCAGGCCGCCGCTTGGCACCAGGTACATGGACGTTGGAGCGAGGTCCTCTTTTGCGCCCTCTATCACGAGGGCAGCTCAGCCACCTTTCGCGCCGCCCTTATCCCCTTGATCGGGCCTTACTGGGGCATCTGGGCGGCCGTCCTCGGCAAGACCCTGGCTGCGCAGGCCAACCCCTGGACACGGGCGAAATTACGCCGCCCCGGCCAAAGCGAGGATGTTTACCTGGCTTGGGCACTGGATTGGATCGGAGCGGTCCTCTATCTGCTCTCTAAAAGTGCCTGGGCAGCGTTATTGGGGCGGGTGCTCGGCCAAGCAAGCGTCTGGGCACTCACCCACTTCATCCTCCGAGGCCCAAGCTACCGATCCTCCCTTGCTACCTCAACGAACGACCAGGGCCAGGACGACCAGGGTCACGAACATGGCCGCGGCGAGGATCCCCAAGCGCTTTAGGTCGCTCAGCACGTAGCGATACTCGCTGACCAGGTCAACCACCCTGCTCGCCGCAGAGCCTTTGCTAGGTGGCGCGGCCACCTTGGCAGCCTCAACATCCCGAGGCGGAGCAGCCACTGTCATAGCGGCCCCGGACGGGGCCGCCAGAGGCCGATGGGTGGCCTTGTAAGATCGGA
>DAOTVR010000460.1:0-8613 GCA_034436315.1 Anaerolineae bacterium | reverse complement strand
GCCCGGAGCGAGCGCCGAGGGGCCTGTTGAGGAACGAGATGAGGGTCTCCGCATCATTCGCTGCCCGGTGACGGGCTTCCCGGCCGGGCGTGCTGGCCTATTGGCCTGGCGTAAGGCGATGGTCTTGCTCTCTGCGCTCCCGGGCAATTCGTTCGCTCCTCTCGTGAGCATGGCGCGCTATGTGCCTTGGATACCTGCCCTAGAAGCTGCCCTGGATCATCTAGGCCGATGTGACCTGGTGCACGGTTTCAACCTCTCTTGGGAATGGCCTCTTCTGGCCGGATGGCGCTTTGCCCAAGAGCGTGGTCTCCCTTTTGTCGTCACCCCCTTTGCCCATCTGGGGGCTGGCCGGCACGACCGCGTGGCGCGCAACTGCACCATGGGTCATCAACGGCGCATCCTGGCCGATGCGCACGCAGTGTTGACGCTCACCTCTTTGGAGCGAGAGGGCTTGCTCGCCTTGGGCCTGGCGCCTGAGCGTGTCCGGGTGGTGGGCGGTGGCCTTGATCCTCTGCCCGGCGCAGACGCATGGGCGAGCTGCGCCGAGCTCCTACAACGCCATCAACTAAGGCCGCCTGTTGTGGCTTTCATAGGCCGCGTCAGCCGGGATAAGGGGGCGCTCGTGGCCGCCGAGGCGGTGCGCCGCCTATGCCGCCAGGGCAATGAGGTGACTTTGGCCCTTATGGGCCAAGTTTCCCCTGAGTTCAGCCGCTATTATCGTAGGCTGAAGGCGGCGGATCGGGAATACATTCGCCCTCTGGGCCTTGTGGATGAGGCCACTAAACACGCGCTTTTGGAGGCCTCGGCTATGCTCGTGCTCCCTTCGCGTGCGGATTCCTTTGGCTTGGTCTTGCTTGAGGCCTGGGCGCATGGCAAACCGGTCGTCGGCGCGCGAGCAGGAGGAATACCCGGCGTCATTGACGAGGGCGAGGATGGGCTGCTCGTGCCCTATGGTGATGTCCGAGCGCTGGCCGAGGCGGTCGCCCTCTTGTTGCAGGATCAACCCCTGGCGCAACGCATGGGACAGCGCGGCCGACAAAAGGTGGCCTCTCAATACTCTTGGGAGGCCGTCTGTGAGCGAGTCCTAGCGGCCTATAACCAAGTCCTATAAGGGGCAGAGCTGTGCGCATCCTCTATCTTGTGCACCAGTATCCGCCTGAACACCTGGGCGGCACCGAGCTCTATACTCGCTCTCTGGCAAGAGAGCTGGCCTTGCGTGGCCATCAAGTCACCGTCTTCCACCGTCGTAACGCGGCTGGCGAGGGACAAGAGAGCTGGGATGATGAGGGCGTGCGGGTCTGGTCGGCTTGGGCGGGTGTATTGAACCCCATGCGCCGTTTTCTAGCCACCTTTGGGGAGCCGGCCTTGGAGCGCGCCCTGGAGGGCGTCCTCGATGAGGTGAAGCCCGAGTTGGTGCACGTGCAACACATGATGGGACTACCTATGGCCTCATTGCGTGGGATCCGGAAGCGAGGGATCCCTTTCGTGATCACCTTACATGACTATTGGTGGGTTTGCGCCAACGCCCAGTTGTTGACCAATGACCGCCGCCAGTTGTGCGCCGGCCCCCGTTTCTACTTGAACTGCGCACGTTGCGCTTTGGCCCGGTCCGGCCGGGCGCGATACCTACTCGCCTTTCCTGCCATCGCCGCTTTGTTGGCTTGGCGCAGCGGTCTTCTGCGTCGGGAGCTAGCCTTCGCCGCGGCGCTACTTGCACCCAGCGAGTTCGTCGGCCGTTGGTACATGGCACATGGAGCGCCTAAAGATAAGCTCGTCGTCATCCCCCTGGGTGTTGAGCGTCGGACCTCAGCGCCCGTCCCTAGGCCGAGGCTCGATGGCCCCATGCGCTTTGTGTACATCGGCGGGATCGCGCCCCAAAAAGGGGTGCACATCGTGAGCGAAGCGCTTCGCGGTCTTGAAGGCGCCGAACTATGGGTCGCCGGCGACGAATCCGCTGACCCCGCTTATGCGCGGCATCTCAAGCGTCAGGCGCCGCCGAGCGTGCGTTTCTTGGGCAAGCTGGATCGCGCAAGGGTTTGGGAGACCCTGGCATCAGCAGACGCAGTAGTAATCCCTTCCCTGTGGTATGAGACCTTCTCGCTGATCGCCCACGAGGCCTTTGCCTCTGGGGTGCCCGTGTTAGCCTCGCGTCTGGGCGCACTTGCCGAGGTTGTTAGGGACGGCCTAGACGGCTTGCTCATCTCCCCTGGCGATGTTAACGCTTGGCGGGCAGCCTTCCAGAGCCTTATAGATGATCCCGACCGGCTCGCCTCTCTGCGCGCGCAGGTTCGTCCGCCACTTGCTGCCGAGCAACATGCCGACAGGATCCTAGCCCTTTACAGCCAGATTCTGGCCAGGTGTTTCCCCGATCGTTAGACCTCCTCGCCGAAGCGAGGGCTGTAGCGCGTAAAGATCACATAGCCCACTACGAGAAAGACCAGCGAGGTGACGATCGTGCGCGAGAAGAAATCCAAAGCTGGCGGGGCAGGGGGGCTTCCATCGGTGAACCCATAGAGCACCGAGCGGTAGGAGGCGATGATCGAGGCCATGGGGTTCAGAATGTAGGTGAGCCGGCGGATCGGTAGGGCGATACCCCATAAGGTTCGCCACTCGGGCAGGATGTCTACAGGGTAAAAGACGGGGGTCAAGAAGAACCAGGCTTGCATGAGCACTTCCATGATCACGCCCGTGTCGCGGTAAAAGACGTTCACTGTGGCTAAGATCAGGGCGATGCCGATGGTGAAGGCTAGCTGTACCGCCATAACCAAGGGCAGGTAAAGGAGCCAGATAGTCAACGGAACACGGAAAATGATGATAAAGAGGAACAGGACGGGCAAGGCCAGCATAAAATTAGCCAGGTTAGACAGGACCGTGGCGATGGGCAGCACCTCCCGAGGAAAGTAGACCTTCTTGATCAGATGCCCGTTTTGCACGATGCTATGCGTTGCGCCGATAACCGAGGTGTGGAAAAAGTTCCAGGGAAGGAGGGCGCAGAGGACGAATACCGGGAACTTGGGAATGCTAACATTGGGCAGCATGATGGTAAAGACCACCGTAAACACCGTCATCAATAGGAGGGGGTTTACCAAGGACCAAAGGAAACCCAAGATGGAGTTCTTGTAGCGCACCTTGAGATCGCGCACCACAAGGCTTTCGATCAACTCTCGGTAGCCGAGGAGTTCGCGCAACTTGGCGATCATCCCTCAGCCTCCCCCACTCTTTTGCCAGGATCCGGCACATGTTCCCAACGGGCCGGGATATACAGAGTGCCGAAGCGCTGGGATACAGGCCCTAGGCGCACCCCGAACTTGTAATAAAAGTCCTGATAGTCATAAGTTTGTTGCTCGGCAGTATCGTGGATGGCCACGGAGAGGTAATAGGTGCCTTCCAGTAGGGGTAGGAAATCGGTTGAATAGCGCACTTCGCCGTGTCCCTCAATGAAGGGAATATCGAACTTGGCCAGGGCCGTATTCGTGCCGTGCATGTGTAAGCCATCGCTGCGATGGAAGGCTACGCCGAAAGCCGGGGCCTCGATGCGCCGATGGGCGATATATTCAATGACGACGGTCATCGGCTCTCCCGTGGTCAGTAGCAGGCGCTCGCGCCCCTCCTTATCTAAAAAACGCACATGAACGATCTCCGCCTCAAGTGTTCCCCAGCGTTTGCGATAAGGCGCCAGGGGATCGGCCGGAGATTCCGCTTGCTTGCCCGCGGCTGGAGATAGGGCCGGCTCGCCTTCCCGCGCCGGGATAGATGCCCTGGCAAAAGCCGTATCTCCCGTTTGTTGAAGCTCGGCACCCTCAATGCCGACTCTCTTTTCGGGTTTGCCCTTATCCGGCTGTGACGTACGCTCCGCCTCACGCCTGGCCAAGGCCTCTTCTTTGTCGTGTACGTGTTGCACATAATGCGCCACAACCGCCTCGGTGAGACCGTCCTCGCAGAGCTGGCCGCTCTCCAGCCAAAGGGTGCGACTACAAAGGCTGCGGACCACATCCAAACTGTGGGAAACGAAGACGATGGTAACCCCCCGCGCTTTTAACTCCTGGATGCGCTCAAAACATTTCGCCTGGAAACTCTGATCGCCTACCGCGAGGACCTCATCTACTAGAAGCACGTCGGGGTTTACGTTGATCGCCGCAGCGAAGGCCAAGCGCACGTACATCCCTGAGGAGTAGAACTTGACGGGGATGTCAATGAAGCGTTCCAGCTCGGCAAAGGCCACGACCTCGTCAAAGCGCCTCACCATTTCCTGTCGCTTAAGGCCGAGGACGGAACCGTATAGAAATAGGTTCTCGCGTCCGGTCAGCTCGGGGTGAAACCCTGCACCTAGCTCCAACAGGGCGGATACCCGGCCTGAGACCTGGATCGTGCCGCTCGTCGGCTGAATGATGCGCGCCAAAAGTTTTAAGCAAGTGCTTTTGCCTGAGCCGTTGGGGCCGATGATACCTAGCGTTTCCCCTGGTTCAACGGTGAAAGACACGTCCCTCAAAGCCCAAAATTCTTGCTCGGGAATATGTCGGGATCGCTTTTTGAAGGAATTGACGAGAAGCTCTTGGAACGATCGTGGGCGATCGGGGCGAAGGTGAAAACACTTGGAAACGTTAGCCACGGTAATGATGGCCATGATACGTGACACTGCTCCTGTCGGGGCGAGAGGACTTGAACCTCCGACCTCACGGTCCCGAACCGTGCGCGCTACCGGTCTGCGCTACGCCCCGAACTAAGCGTAGTATACGGCGAACACTCTAGGATGCCAAATCGTTATTAAGGGATAGGCCGTCATCGGCCCATGGCGAATGAAGAGTTAGGTGTCTAGAGCGGTTGGGTTAGCGAATTGAGCCAGGCGATCACCTGGTCGTAAAGCCCCGTCAAGAGCAAAAGGCCCAAGAGCAGGAGCAGGCTGCCGCTCACGATGGAGATCGCTCGCAGATAGCGATTGAGCTTTTTCAGGGCCGGGACGGCAAAATCAATCAGGCCGGCCACTGCCAGGAAGGGGATCCCTAAGCCCAGAGCGTAAACCGCCAGCAAGAGCGCCCCCTGAGGGGCCGTCTGGGTATTGGCGGCCAGGAGGAGGACGGCCGATAACACCGGGCCGACACAGGGCGTCCAACCGGCGGCAAAAATGACCCCTACCAAGAAGGATGTCCAATAGTTTTTCGGGCGCCCATGACCCAGGTCTAGGCGCTTCTCCATGTACAAAAAGGGTATGGAGATCAAGCCCATGATGTGCAATCCAAAGACGATGAGGACGAGGCCGCCTAGTTTAATGATATAAGGCATGGCAGGGTAGATGAAACCTCCGATCAGGCCAAAAGCCAGGCCCAAAAGGACGAAGACGAAGCTAAAGCCCGCGACAAAGGATAACGCGTGGAAGAGGGTTTTAAGGCGCTGGGGGCTATCCATCTCGCTGATGAGGGTGCCCGTCATATAGGCCAAGTAAACCGGCACCAGGGGCAAAATGCAAGGGGAGAAGAAGGACAAAAGCCCGGCAACGAAAGCGGCGATTGCGTTAACCCCTTGTTCATCCATCTCGCTTCCAGCCATCTAGGGTTGTGGATGTCTCCTGGCGGACCTCGCTCATCCCTCGCTCCAAATAAGGATAGACTAACCAGACACAGGCTAGGCCAAATAGCCCACCCGTAAGGACTCGGCTCCACCAGGTGCTCGTCCAAAGTCCGAAGAGCTGTCCCAGGCCGTCGATGGCCATAGGCACGCACAGGGCGATGAACTTCTTGATCGTCAATGGCCTCAGACTGTGGCGTAGCCACACAAAGGCGATCCCCGCGATAAACATGGTCAGGTAGATCGCCACGTCGCGCTGGCATACCGCGACCTTAAAGCCGATATCCGGTGCGCCGTTATACCGCAGAGGTACGGGCCCCCCTAGCCTCTGGCTGAGCTGCTCGTAGGAGTAAACCCATTGCGGGCCGAAGAGAAAGAAAGAACGTTCAGGTAATTGGTGGCAGAACGGTGAGGCAGCGAGGTAGATGAGCTCTCCTGCGCGTGTGTGACCGGTGACCATCAGCACGGGGGCTGAGAAGGGCGCCAGACTGTACAAGCCCAGAGCCAGGTTGACCAGAAATAACCAATGCGCACTAACCCAATGGATAAATAAGGTCAGGCCATAAGTAAGTTGCCTGACCCTGAGATCCATGACCTCACTATGGGGCCTTGTAGCGCTCATCTTGTGCTCCCCTGTAGGTTCAAGGGGCTTCTTCCAGCAAGGCGACGATATACTCGCGCATCGCCGATTCGCTCAGGGTGCCCACGTGGACGTTTTGGATGATCCCCTCGTCATCCACGAAAATGCTCGTCGGTATGCCCCGCACAAAGTAATTTGCCCCCACGACACCGCCCTTGTCGAGCAGGACGACGAAACGCATGTCATACTGTCTGACGAATTGTTCCACCTTGGCCGCATCTTCGCGAAGGTTCACCGCGACGATCTCAAGCCCTTGGTCGTGGAACTCGTCATACAACTTGACCATGCTCGGTATCTCAACGCGACAAGGCCCACACCAGGTCGCCCAGAAGTTGAGCATGACCTTCTTGCCGCGAAAATCACTTAAGGAGACGGAGCGCCCTTGGAGGTCTTTTAGGGTGAACTCAAAGGCGGGCGCGCCCGCCTTGGGTGGCACGGGCTTGCTGGCCGTATTCGTGGGCTTGGCGATTAAGGAGGGCGTGAGCGTTGGGCGAGCTGTTGCCGGTGGCTCCTTGGGCCCGAATACGAGCTGTGTAGGAGTGGGCGCTGGTGAAATGATCTCCGGCGCCGGAGTAGGCGCAGATGAAGATGGCGCGCAGCCCTCACAAAGTAGGAGAAACGCCACGAACAACAAGAGCCTTGGGATCACCTGTGACTTGATCGCCGAGCGCACCCATCTGGGCCTTTTTGGTTTGAAAACAAATGAAAGAACTTCTCTTGACATAAGGTGAACCAAGCGTCAGCCCTTGGCAACGGGATAGCCGATCTCAGCCAACTTAACCTCGGCACGAGCCAAGGCGGACTCATCGGTATATTCCAGATCAATAGTCTTGGTTGGGACGTCCACTTCAATCGCTTTCACGCCCTCAACGGTGCTCAGCTCGCGCTGGATGGTCATCGCACAATGCTTACAGGAGATTGCCGGGGCAGTGAGCTTGATTCGCTTACTCATCTTGTCTTCCAATCGTTTGGCTTAAACGTGAAACCTCTGGATAGACCCTGTCGGGTTAGGAGAGATCTTACAATCCCTCTTAGATGAGACCATCATAGCAGAAACTCTTTGGACTGTCAACGGTGCTCCTTACGTTCGCCGGCGGTGCTCAGCTCTTGGAGGCTGGCATCGGTTGGCGACCACTCGGCTGAAGAATATAACATTGGGCGCCAGAATGGCCCACGGCCCCTTCAGCGCCGCTACCGCCCCCAAGTTAGAGGCCGCTAATGACCGGAACCCCAGGTCAAGGCGCGCTCCTCGTGTGACCTCTCTCTTGCCAGGGGCGACTTAATGCGTCAAAGGCAAAGCCCCTCATTGCTGAGGGGCTTTGCTGCCTATGTGCCCTAGCGTCCACTCAGAGGTGATGCTAGGGCACAACGCTTACTGCTTTGTTCCATCCACATCACCTCCTTACGTTAAGATAGCACGTTAAAGAGGGGAGACAAAGATCGCTCCCTAAAGTGTTGCCATTATACTACGAAACCTATCGGCCCACAAGCGGCAACTAAGGGCATCTCTGCACCCGCTTGACACGTACCTTGTACCCCGTGCCCAGCCACATCTGTGGATTGTGTTGCCGGATGCGGATAAAGTACCAGCCTCGGGTGGTGGCCTGAAAACAGCAAGATGAGGCGTAATCCGGCGGGTTATCTCGCCGGTTATCCGATTCGCATATCAACGTACCGGTGATATAAGGGCTCAAGGGGTCGATGCGCGGCTCGTAAACTGACATGATCGTGTCAGTGCGCGGCTCCCAGTCGGCGGGGAGCTCGCCAGAAGGCGGCTCGGCGCCCAGTAGGTCATAGGTCTCTACCAAATACATCTCGTAAGGCAGAGCATAAAAGCGCATCCAATCCTCGTCTCCAGGACGGTGGAAATTATGTGCTGTGGGCTCACCATCAACCTCTATAATGGTCGCCTGTTCTGGCGTGGAATCCGGCTCGTAAGCATCTCTGCTCTCACCGGGATAGAGCAAGACCATCGTCAGATAGATCGGGCAGGGGCCTGATTCGATCCTCATCGCGGCCTCAGCGTGGCTCTCGCGTATTGGGCCTGAGGGGAGCCTGGTGCTCACCGTCACCGGAAGGGTGATATGCAGCCCCGGCCAGATAGCTCCCTTTGGGGATGTACGCAGGTAGATGGTGAACGTCTCTCGGCCGTCTACCGGCAATTCCGATGGCCTGTCCCACGTGATCGCCTTATCAGATATTTCTGCCGGAGGATATCTGGAAGAACTGCGCACAAAGCTGAAGCCATCGGGTAGGTTGAGGGCTACCGTCACCGAGACCGCCCCGATGTTCCCTGTGTTGGAGTAGGTGAGTGTGTAGGCTGCATCGCGGCACAAGGCCACGGAACCCGGCCCCTCTAGAGAGACCTCAATCTGAGGGGCCTGCACGATCGTTGGCTCCGAGACGCTTTC
>DAOTVR010000459.1:0-6940 GCA_034436315.1 Anaerolineae bacterium | reverse complement strand
AACCGAGACTGGGGCATCGTCTGGGCGCCCTTGGATGCGCCGATGGTGGAGCTCGGCGGCCTTTGGCCCGGCTATGTCTCCGGCGCGCATCACGGGGTGAGGCCGCCGGGCTATGGGCATCCCTTCCTGCGGCCCGGAGAGCTAAAGCGGGGGCACCTCTATTCCTTGGTGAGCTACAACAACTTCCGCACCAACTTCGTTAACGTCCACCCGGGCGAGTTCCTGGTGCGTTACGCCTTCAGCGCCCATCAGGGCGATTGGCGAGAGGGAAGGGCCAGGGGATTCGGCTGGAGCGTGGCCAACCCGCCGATCACGGTCTGGATGAAGGGCCCCCATCCGGGGGATTGGCCCCCCACAGCCTCATTCTGCCAGGTGCAGCCGGAGAATGTTCTCCTGCTCACTTTCAAGAGGGCCGAGGATAGCCGAGGCTACATCCTCAGGCTGCTGGAGGCCGAGGGCGAAGAAGTTGAAGCAGTGGTGATCCTGCCTCGCTTTTCCCTCCTTGAAGCTTATGAGACCAACCTCGTTGAGGAGGACCGCCATTCCCTGCCCTGTAGCGGGCGGGCCGTGAGAGTCGCTTTGAGGCCGTTTTCTCTGGCGACCATTCGCTTGATCCCCAGTGATAGAGAGGAGGAAAGCACATGAGCTCCAGACGACCAAATGTGCTCTTTATCCTCGTAGACGACATGGGCTACGGCGATTTCAGCGCCTTTAACGGGGGGCTCTCCTCCACGCCGCGCCTGGACGCCCTCATGCAGGAGGGGGTTTGCTTCACTCAGCATTACGCCGCCTCGCCGGTGTGCAACCCCTCGCGGGCTTGCCTCTTGACGGGCCGCTACCCCCATCGCACCGGCTCCATCGATACCCTGGAATGGCACGGCCTAGAGCGCCTGGCCCTGCGCGAGCGCACCCTCGCGGATATGCTCCAAGCCGCCGGTTATGTCACCGGCTTGGTGGGCAAGTGGCACTTGGGGGCCTTTGATCCGCGCTATCACCCCCTGCGACGAGGATTCGACGAGACGGTTTGCTTCCGTGGCGGAATGCACGACTATTACCAGTGGCGCATTGAATGGGGGGAAACGGCGAGGCGCACCGATGGGCGCTATTTGACCGACCTGTGGACCGAGGAAGCCGTGCAATTCATCCAGCGCCATCGGCGGGAGCCGTTCTTCCTGCACCTCACCTACAACGCCCCGCATACACCCTTGCAAGCGCCGGAGGAAGAGGTCAAGCCCTTCCTGGAGCGGGGCGACCTCACCAAGGGCGTGGCCACGATCTATGGCATGCTGCGGCGCATGGATAAAGGAGTAGAGCGCGTCCTAGAGACGCTGGATCGCCTGGGCCTGCGCCAGAATACCATCGTCTTTTTCACCAGCGACAACGGCCCACAGTTCGGCGGCGAGGGGGAAAACTGCACCACGCGTTTCAATTGCCAGTTCAACGGGGCCAAGGGGACGGTGTACGAGGGCGGCATCCGCGTGCCCATGATCGTGCGTTGGCCCGAGGGCCTGCCGGCGGGGACACAGGTGAACGAGATGATTCACTTCGCCGACTGGCTGCCCACCATCCTGGCCATGACCGGTGTCCCCCTGCCCGCCGACAACCTGCCCTTAGACGGCATCGATGTCCTCCCCGTGATGCGCGGCGAGAAGGGCCAGGTGCAGACGAAACGCTTTTGGCAGTGGAACCGCTATACGCCGCTTGTAGAGTGCAACGCGGCCATCCGCGACGGCGATTGGAAGCTCGTGCGTCCGGCCATCCGCGAGGCTATGGAGGTGCCGACCATCCACTGGCTGTGGGTCTCCATGTACGGCCCAGAGCATTTCATCCACAACGGCATCATCCGCGAGGAGCCGGCGCGCCAAGTGCCGCCCCCTCCACCGCCCGAGCTCTACAACATCGCCTTGGACCCCTTGGAACGCCAGAATCTGGCCGCCCAGTACCCAGAGGTCGTGCAGCGCCTCCTTGGTGAGTTGGAAACCTGGTTTGAGGAGGTGGAGGCCGATCGGCGCAGCATCCACGACATTTAGTTTTCGGCATGGAGGGCGGTTGTCCCAGCTAAGCATGAAAGGAGTGCCGAGGATGAAGCCATTTCGCCAGCATGTAGCCATCGCCATCGACGGTGGCGGCATCCGAGGGGTGATCGTGGCGCGGGCGCTAGCCATCCTGGAGGATTTCCTGGGGCGCTCTCTTCACGAGATCGCTCGCCTGGTCGCGGGTACCTCCACCGGCTCCGTCCTCGCCGCGGGTATCGCGGTCGGCTTGACGGGGCAGCGCATGCACCAGCTCTATTGCGAGCTGGGGGCGAGCGTCTTCCGCAAGACCTGGCGCAGCGCACTGTGGCCCCTTACCCGCTACCGCTATCCCCACGAGCCGCTCTTCGTGCCCCTCTACGAGTCCTTCGGCGATAGAACCATGGGCGACTTCTGGTCCGCCGACCCGCCCACCGATGTGGTCATCACCACCTTTGATCTGGCGACCAACCACACCTGTTTCATCAAGCCCTGGAAACCGGAATATGCCCCCTGGCCGGTGGTATGGGCCGTGTTGGCCTCCTGCTCGGTGCCAACTTACTTTCCGGCGGTGCTGGGGCGCTACGTGGATGGGGGCGTCGGCTCATACGCCAACCCTTGCTACTTGGCAGCCTACGAGGCGCGCTTTTGCCTCGGCTGGGATCCGGCAGAGACGACGCTCATCAGCCTGGGCACGGGCCGCTTCCCCCGTTTGTCGCTGCCCGTGGATGCCAACCGCCTTTGGGCCTGGGAATGGTTAGAGCCATTACTGGGGGCCTTTTTGCAATCGGCCGATGAGCAGCAGGTGCACTTGGTGCGCACCTTCTTCGAAAAGCTTGACTTTCGCCGCTTTCAGGTGGATCTCGCCCAGCCCATTGAACTGGATGATGCCAGTCAAATCCCTCAGCTCACCCGCTACGGCGACGAGTTGGGGCGCAAGATACTTGACGACGAAGTAGACGAGACCTAAAGCGCGCGCAAGATGGCCTCCACGATGTCCACGTTATTCGGCGGACAGCCCTTCACGTAGCGGGCTAGGGCCTTGAGCTCCTCCGGGCAGCAGACCCCTACGGGCACGACCCGATCCTCCGGCGTCCCCGAAGGCGGAAGCGCCCCACCGGTGACGATGCACATCCCCCGTGCGCGCTCAATCGTGCCCGCCCGGATCATGTCAAAGAGTGAGCTGAGGACGCCGTTACGGCAGCCGGTACAACTTCCTTCGGCGTGGAGGACCTGAATGTCCCGCAATTGGACCCTCTCGTCCTCTTCCATGCGTAGGAAGCGTCGGCGCACATCCTCTACCCTCTCGCCGAGGACCTGGATCTCCTCAGCAGAGAGGGCGCCCAGTCCTCGCGCCGCCGCCATGCGTATCAGCCTAACCTCCTGGGGATCAAAACCCATCACCGCGCTGGTGACTGCATCCACTGCGACCAGGTCCCTTCCGGCGAGGATCAAGTTCATCTCCACCGGCAGCCCATAAACCGGCCCCAGCCCCTCCTGGGCGGTGATCCCATCCACCACGGCGAAAGCCGGGCGAAAGAGGGCATTGAGGTCGCAGACCCCCTCAAAGATGCCCAGCTGGTGGATCCTACGCTTCTCGGCATCGGTGACCAGGCCCTTGAGGTTCTTGAGGCTCAAGGAAACATCGGTCTGGTCGTGGGTCTTCATCACCGGCACGCTGAGGATCGCCTGGGCCTGCAGCGCCAACTCAAAGGTGGTGACCTCCTTGAGCACGGCCCCGTCGGGCACGAGCACCTTGACCGTTTGGGTGCGCTTGAGGTCCACCACCTCATAGCCCTCCTGGCGCAGGCGGCTGTAACCCATCACCTCCATGACTTGCTCGGTATCGATGCCTCGCGCGGAGGATTCGGCGATGACCGGCCTGCCGCCCAGCTCCATGACCATATCGGCCAGGGCCTTACAGACTGAGGCCCTCGTACAGGCCCCTGCTTCGGGGCTGGGAGGCACGGCCACCAGGTTAGGCTTGATAAGGACCAAGGCCCCCTTGGAGACCACCCCGCCAAGCCCCCCGGCCAGTTCCACCGCTTGACGGACGGCCGCGTTCACCTCCTCCGGCGAGGGGCGCGCCGGCGTCCGAACTATCGCCACCGTAGAACGCTTCATCTGTTATCCCCTCCCATGAAATAGCCGCGATAAGGTCCCGGGCACGGCTACGTGGACAGTAAGAGTCGTTCATCTGACCCGCCACGTCCGTAGGGGGCGTGGCAGGCTACTGCCTGCCTTAGGTCAGTAACATTTGCTGGTCAAGCCACCGTCTACCACGATATAGGTCCCGGTGATGAAGGAGCTCTCGTCCGAGGCCAGGAATAGGGCCACATTGGCGATCTCCTCAGGCCGGGCGATGCGCCCCAGGGCATACTCGGCGGCTATCCGCCGTCGGGCCTCCTCAGGGTCCGGCTGGTGCGCAAAATATTCTTCCACGATGGGCGTCTCCACATCGCCGGGGCAGATGGCGTTGACCCGAATCCCCTGGCGGCCATGGGCCTGGGCCATGGAACGGGTCATCGCCAGGATGCCTCCCTTGGTCGCGCCATAGGCCGGCAGGTCGGGATCGCCCACCAGCCCAAGGGCAGAGGACATGTTGATGATGCTCCCTCCCCCTTGGGCGATCATCTGAGGGATGGCGTATTTACAACCCAGATAGACCCCTTTGAGGTTCACGTCCATGACCCGCTGCCAATCCGCCTCTGAGGTGTCGGGCAATGTGCCGAACACCTGGATGGCGGCATTGTTGAAGAGCACGTGCAACCCACCATAGGCCCGCACCGCCGTCTGGATCATCCGACGGGCATCCTCGTCGCGGGAGACGTCCGCCTCTACAAAGATCGCCTCGCCGCCCTGGGCGCGTATCTTGGCCACCGTCTCCTGGCCCCCCTGAGGCTTCCAATCCACCACGACCACGCGAGCGCCTTCCTGGGCGAAGCGGATCGCCGAAGCCCGCCCGATGCCCGAGCCTGCGCCAGTGATCAAGGCTACCTTATCCTTCAACCGCATGGGGACCTCCTTTCATCTGCTAAGCTTTGCCCGGCCTCCGTATACCGCCTCACGCAAGCCTTTGACATAGCCGATGGCAAAGAGCCGGCCGATGGAGGAATAGGCGGGGTTGTCATTGCTATCCCCCTCCATCGTGGGCACATGATCGGGGCGCAGCACGCCCTCAAAGCCGATATCGCGATAGGCTTGCATGCAAGCCAGCATATCGGTTTGCCCCTCATCGTGGAAGGTTTCCACGAACTTCTCGGGGGTGCCACGCACATCGCGGAAGTGGACGAAAAAGATCTTTCCCTGGCGCCCAAAGTGGCGGATCACGCCGGGAAGGTCATCGGTCATCAGGGTGAAATTGCCCTGACAGAGGGCGATGCCGTTGACCGGGCTGGGGACGAGGTCCAACAAACGCTGGTAGTTCTCAATGCTGCGCATGATGCGCCCAAGGCCGCGGATGGGCGATAGCGGCGGATCATCGGGGTGCATGGCCAGCTTCACGTTGGCCTTTTCCGCCACGGGCACGACGGCGTCCAGGAAATACTTCAGGTTGGCCCATAGCTGCTCTTCGGTGACGATGCCGTATTCCGTTAGCGGGGCATTGCGCATCAGCTCGTGATCGTAACCTGTGGCCAACGCCCCGCCGCGCGCGGGAACCGTCGTGGAGGTGCGCAGCCAGTTGAACACCGGCATCCACTCGTAGCACCAGACGGGGATACCCAGCGCGCCCAGGTTGCGGATCAGCTCGCAGACGTTCTCTATCTCCTCATCGCGCCCGGGCAGGCCTAACTTAGCCTTATTTAGCGGCGGCCGACTCTCCAGGACGGCGAACTTGAAGCCGAAATCCTCGTAGGCCGTTTTCAGGCGCACCAGGGACATGTAACTCCAGGGCAGCTCGTCGCGGCTGACGTTGAGGCCACGGCTAAAGTCCATCACCCCAACGACGTGGTTGATGCCACATTGCTTGACCAATCGCCATAGTGGCGTGGGGTGAGGTGGCAATACTTCGGCGATCTCGATCATGGGCTACTCCTTTCTATATCGGGTGTGATCCTCATACCAGGCGCGTTCTGATTCGCCATCGCATAGTAGGGCGAGTCAAAACTCGCCTGGGACAAGGCCCTTACACTGTAAACCGAGAGGGCTGCTTCGTCAACTCGGTCCATAGGGCCCGCGCACGGGATGCTGCGACTATGGAGGGACTACGCCCGCCTGACTATCCTCCGCCCCACTAGCGCGCTATGAGACATCGAGGTACCATGGGCTAGGGCCAAGTCCGGCATAGCGTGATCTCGGCGAGGCTATCCGATCGCGCAGTCACGAAAAAGCTCAAGGGATAGCCCAACGCTGGGTTTTAATGTGTGGAGAGTTCACCAAGCCACAGCGTCCCGCTGGAGAACATCGCGGCCCTGTGCGCCGCATGGGAGGAGTTTGCCTGAGATGACCACCCTCTTCAAGACGACGGAAACGTGTAGGATCTGCGGTCAGAGCCACGAGTATGTGGGGATCGGCTCCACCAACGAGTTCGGCTCACCTGACCTGGACACCCGCCCCCCGGAGATGAGGCGCTCCACGATCCTTTATTGGGTCTGGCGCTGCCCATCCTGTGGCTATTGCGCTCCCCAGGTCTCGGAAGGCCCCGAGGAAGCCAAGGAGATCGTCGCCTCCGAAGAATACCGCCGGCAACTAGATGATCGGGCTTACCCCGAGCTGGCCAATCGCTTCCTCTGTTGGGCGTTGATCCAAGAGAGGGTGGGCAGTTACGCCCGGGCGGGTTGGGCGGCCCTCCATGCAGCCTGGGCCTGCGACGACCAGGGAGCCTCGGAGGCCGCCCGGCGCTGTCGCCTGAGGGCTCTGGAACTCTTTCGCCAGAGCCAGGCCCAGGGGAAACCCTTTATAGAGGGCCGGGGGGCAGAGCAAGTCCT
>DAOTVR010000458.1:0-4252 GCA_034436315.1 Anaerolineae bacterium | reverse complement strand
ACCGGGGCCAATGAGCTACTCAAGCTGCGGCGGGTGGTACAGGGCGAGCTAGGGAAGGTGCGCGTGCCGGTGATCATCTTTTACGCCACTAGGGACCAGATGATCGCCCCCGACTCGGCCCAGGTCGTCTTCGACAGGCTGGGTTCTCAAGATAAAGAGCTGGTCACGCTACACAACTCCGGCCACTGCCTGACAGTGGATAGCGAGCGCGAGGCCGTTTTCGCCCGCACCTATGGCTTCATCCTCGCCCATAGCAAAACGTGACAGGCCCCCATTGACCTCTCGCGTTTGAGGCTGGCTTGTGCCTAAAGATGAGCCTTGATCACCTCGCCTAGCCGCTTGATGCCTTCACGGATCAACTCCGGCGGGACGCTGGCGAAGGAGAGGCGCAAGGTGTTATGACCACGACCATCCACAAAGAAGGGGCTGCCGGGGACGAAAGCCACCTTGCGTTCCACTGCCTCCTTGAGCAGCTCTACAGCATTGAGTTGTTCCGGCAGCTCCACCCAGAGAAAGAGCCCCCCTTGGGGATGGGTGTGGCGTATGCCGGACGGGAAATATTCCGCAATAGCCTCGTACATGGCGTTGCGCCGGGCGAGATAGGTCGCGCGAATGCGTTGGATTTGTGCCGGCAGCCATCCGCGACGCAGAAACTCATAGGCCATCGTCTGCGCCAGGGCGTTGGTATGCAGGTCGGAGCCTTGCTTGGCCATGACAAACTGCTGGGCCACCTCTGGCGGACAGACCGCCCAGGCCACGCGCAATCCGGGAGCCAGCGTCTTGGAAAAGGTGTTCAGATAGATCACGTTGCCCCTAATGTAGCTCCCCGAGGCAGCATTTTCGGGATGACGGGCTGCATCCAGGGCAATCAAGGGCGGCAGGGCTTCGCCCTCAAAGCGCAAAGCATTATAGGGGTCGTCCTCCAAGATGGGCACGCCAAAACGCTCGGCGATGTCCACCACCTGTTGGCGGCGCCTTAGGCTCATAGTTACCCCACAAGGGTTCTGAAAGTTGGGTTGCAGATACATGAGCTTGGGGCGCCTTTGGACGATGAGCTCCTCCAAATGATCCACACATAGGCCCTCCTCATCCATAGCGACGGGCAGATACTTGACCCCATAAGCGTTGAACGATTGCAACGCTCCCAGAAAGGTGGGATTCTCCACTAAAACGGTATCTCCCTCGTCCAAGAAGATACGCCCCATAAGGTCTGGCCCCTGTTGTGAGCCGCTGATGATGACGATATTCTCCATCTTGGCGGGGATGCCCTGTTGGGTCATGTATTCCGCCAGGGCCTGCCTTAGAAGCGGAAAGCCGTCGGTGAGACCATATTGCAACGATTGGCGAGGCATTTGCGTCAGCACGTGATGGCAGACCTCGTCCAACTGTTGGACGGGAAAGAGGTCAGCCTCCGGCCAGCCGCCTGCCAGGGAGATAACGTCCCCGGCCTGGGCATACTTCAAGATCTCGCGGATCGCCGACGTGGTCATCCACTTCAGCCGACGGGCATAAAGATCGCTCCAACGAACGCCCATCCTGTCCTCCTCACCCAACATAGGATAATCAGCCCTGAATCTCACGAATCGGCGCCAGGAGGAAGGTCCTCCTGTGCATGACTCGCGGATGTGCTACCCATGAATGCTCCCGACTCGTCACGGGAGGCCAAATAGATACCCGCCAGGATCAACAGCCCCCCGATAGGCGCGGTGAGCGGCGGCACTTCGCCTAGGACGATCCAGGCCAAGATACTGGCCCCCACCGGCTCGCCCAAGATGGCCAAGGTGATAAAAATGGGCGAAAAGTGGGCCAATGCCCAATTAAAGGACGAATGCCCCAATATCTGGGGGCCTATGGCCAGCAAGGCAAAGAACAGATAGCTTTTGGCGCTATAGCCCCCCAGCGGCTGGCCCGTGGCCAGGCAAAGGGCCAGAAGGAGCATCGCTGCCAACCCATAGCACGGCCAGACATAGGCCAAGGTGGAGAGCTTGCGCCGCAAGGCGCGCCCCAAAAGGATGTACGTAGAAGCGGCCAGAGCCCCGACCAACGCCAAGGCATCCCCTAGGAGCGCGCGCCCGGAGATCTGGAGGTCTCCATAGCTGACGATGATGCTCCCGGCCATCGCTGCAACGATACCCAGGGTCTGAAAACGGCTCACTTGCTCGCCCAGGAGATAGCGCGTGGCCAGGCCCACAAAGATGGGATTGGTCGTAACCAGGATCACCGAGCTGGATACGGTGGTGAGGGCGAGTGAGGAGATCCACGTGGCAAAGTGTACCGCCAGGGCGGCGCCTGAAAGAAGGAGGTAAACGATCTCGCGGCCTTCTAACGCCTGCCACTCGCGCCGCAAACGAGGCCAAGCAAAAGGAGTCAAAAGGGCTGTAGCCAGGATCATCCGCCAGGCTCCGATAACCAACGGGGGAGCCGCTGCCAAGCGAGTGAGGATGGAGGCCGTGGAAAAGGCGACCATTCCCAACACAAGCGCTGCCCAGCGGCATGGACTAGAGGAAACCCCTACCGTAGAGGTCATTTCCCTTGGGCCTGGAGATGGAGCCGGTTTGGACATGCGGGGATTCTAACCCTGTGGGCGACTGGCGTCAAGAAGCATCCCCGGGTTATCCGCCTCGCACGCCCCTAACTACCAGCTGGATCAAACGGTTACCAAGGGCAACCCTATTTGACGGTGAGCCCCTCCCAGCCCCTCAGGCCGGCATACCAGACCTCAACATGAGGGTGCTTAGCAACCTCATCCTCATCTATTTCCACGCCCCAGCCAGGAGCATCCGGTAGCTCTAGATGGCCATCCTTGATCATCGCCCCTAAAGGGGGCTTCATCACCTTATCCCGCCAGGGAGGCTCCATCTCAGTGGACATATATTCCAGGGCAAGGAAGTTGGGGATGTTGGCGCACAGGTGAGCGCTGATGACGGTTGAGAGCGGGCTATTGGGGTTATGGGGTGCAACCGGCAAGTGATAGGCTTCAGCCAGAGCGGCGATCTTTTTCGCTTGCAGGATGCCCACATGACAGACGTCGGGTAATACCAGATCCAGCGCCCCGCTTTCCAGGTAGTTGCGAAAATCCCATATCGTGTAGAGGTTCTCACCTGTACCCACAGGCGTTGAGGTAGAGTCCACCAGGCGTTTGTAACTCCCAGGGGATTCATCCTGACGGATGGGATCTTCCAGGAACATCATCTGATAAGGCTCTAGCGCTTTGGCCAAGGCCATTGAAGAGGGCAAGTCCAGTCGGTTGTTGATGTCAATGGCGATATCCACCTTGTCGCCCACGACCTCACGCACCGTCCTCACCTTGGCCACCGTGTCGCTTATCGCCTTTAAGCTGATACTGCGACTGACCGCTGGCCTTTCGGGAAGGCCCACGGGGTGCAATTTGAGGGCATCGAATCCTTGATCCATGATATACTGCGCCTGTTTAGCGATCCCCTCTAACGATGTGTCCCCTTTACGCCAGGTGTAGCCGCCCGCGAATCCTGAACCGTAGGCATCGCAGTTGTCGTAATAGAGCCTCACGCGCTCGCGGCAACGTCCTCCTAACAGGTTGTAGACAGGGACGCTCAGCGCCTTGCCCACGATATCCCAAAGGGCCGTCTCCACGCCCGTCATGGCTACAGAGAGATCTTTGCCACCGGTGTAAGAGGCCGTCCACATTTTCTGCCAGAGTCTCTCAATGTCAAAGGGGTTTTCTCCGATCAGAAGGGGCGTCAAGTCCTCCTCAATGATCTTGCTGTGTGCTGGTGCGCGCAGCCACTCGCTTGCGTCACCCCAGCCGATGATCCCTAAGTCTGTAGTCACCTTGACGAACGTCCACGTGCGGATCCCGCCCTGACACAAGATGGGCTTGATCTCAGTGATCTTCATCGCGCAACCCTCCTCAAAAATTCTAGCGGCAAGGGCCACCTGTTCCCAGATATTTATTCTATACGCTTTAGGAAGGCCCCGAAAGTCCCGGCAATAGATAACCCCAAGGCAAGATTGACGACCCCTCGGCATCCAAGATATACTGAGCAAGCCACTTGCAGCGGCGAAAGGCGGCTGACAGCAGACTCAAACTAAAAGGTTATGTACTACTCGCATCACCACTTGGCAGAGTTGGCCATGAGCATTGGGCGTCGCAAGTTCATACAAGGTGAATGGGCCTGGATTGGGGAGCACATCCTAACCCCCTGTGCTGTGGGAGCTCTCGGCAGACAGTGTTGGGTTGTGCCACAGGGCCTTTTTCGGCCCCTTTTCCCCG
>DAOTVR010000457.1:0-6063 GCA_034436315.1 Anaerolineae bacterium | reverse complement strand
CTGCCGCCGGGATCGCCCACAGGAGCACCGCCGCCTGGCCCGCCACCCACCCGCGCAGGCTCCGCCAGGCCTCGCGGCCGAAAAGGCGCCCATGCCGACGCCATAGATACCAAAGGTAATAGGCGTTCTCGGCCAACACGATCCAGAGCAGGTAATAGTGCAGGTGAAAGCCGAGCCCGGTGATCAGGACATAACCGATCCACCAGCCCCATCGGCCATCCGTGATCAGCCGCCAAAAGCTATAGAGCGACAGCACCGCCAGGAGCACGGCCCAGGAGTGCATGCGCACTTCTTGGTAGTACCACACATGATAGGGGTTCACTGCCAAAAGGAGCGCCCCCAAGGCCCCCACCCGACGATCAAAGAGCTCCTTGCCCAACCCATACAGGGGCACGACGGTGGCCGCGCCCGCCAAGGCCCCGAAAAGGCGCACCGCCCACTCGCCCTGGCCGAACAGCCGCAGCCAGTAATGGAACAGCAGATAATAGAGCGGGAACTGGATCTTCCACTCCCAAAGCACCTTGAGCGAGCCAATGTCCATATCGCTGATCCAGACGCTGTAGGCCTCGTCGTACCAGAGGCTCTCCCCGGTGAGGTCGTACAAGCGCAGGGCGAGGGCCAATACAACCAGGCCCCAGACGATCCAGGCTCGCCCCCGCTCCCTCGCTTGATAGCTCACCACCTCGGCGCTCATTCTCCACCCGTCGCCCCGCTGTTCTCAAACAGGATGATCCGCCCCATGAGGGGCATCTGCATCTCCGCGACCTGCCGACAATGCTCCCGAAGGTAGTGGTACACCACGGCATCCCGATCGGTGTAGTGCGGCGTCTCCCAGATGAGCCACACCCTAGGGTACCCGGCGATAGCCTCCTCTACCACCTTCAGCGCCTGCTCGCGGTGACGATCCACCGGCAAGGGCACGCCGCCGAACCGGTGCAACTTCCCCTGGGCGTAATAGTCAAAGGGCTTGATATGCCAGCCGGGCACGAAAAGCAGCAGATCGTCCTCGCGGGCCATCTGCACCAACTTGGCCGACCAACTGCGCCAATCGGGCTTGTCCATCGTCCGGGCTTGCGCTGCGACCCCCACCCCCATGACGACGAGCAGGGCCACCAAGAGCGCCGCCCGCGGCGCCACCCAGGGCACCTTGCGCAGCCCCCGGGCGACGATCAAGAGGAAGGGGATCAGGAAGGGCAACATGTAGCGCGCCGAATACATCGGCTTGAACACTTGCGAGGCCCCCCAGGCGATCCCCAGCGGCAACACCAGATAGGCCAAGCAAAAGCCCAGGGCCTCAGCTTCCTCAGGGATTAGGGATCGGGGATCAGGAGTCCGATCCTTGATCCCCGCCCCCTGTCCCCTACCTGCCCCCCATCGCGGCCACAGCCCGAGGAGGAAGGCTCCCACGAAGAGCACATAGGCCAGGCGGCGCACCAACACAGGATACTCTGCCCGCGCGCTGCCCACCATATAGAGCACGAGCGTCTGCGCCAGCGCCTCCGGGGAGGGCTTGCCCACAAAGCTCACCCAGCCCTCTCCGCCCACCGTGATCGGGACTAGGAACAGGGGCAGCCAGGGGATAAAGAGGACGAACACCGCCACCTGTGCCGCGATCCACCCCCAAACCAATCGCCCATCCGGGGCCCCGCCGCGCCGCCTCAACGCGCCCCGCGCCCAAAGGTACAGGAAAAACAGGTTGACGACCAGGATGCCGAACACCGCGTAATAGTGGGTGTAGATCGCCGCCGCCGTCACCAGGACATAGCCCAGCCAGGTCAGCCCATCGCCCCGCCGCCAGAACCACAGGGCCAGCAGGATGGAACCCGACATCAGCGCCGCGACCCAGGCGTACATGCGCGCCTCTTGGGAGTACCAGATATGCAAGGGGGATACCGCCAAGAGCGCCGCCGCGATCCAGCCCGTCTGTACGTCAAAGAGGGTCCGCCCCAGCCTGTAGAGCACCCACACGTTGAGCACCCCGGCCACGGTGGAAAGGCCGCGGAGGACGGCCTCGCTCTCTCCCAAGGGGATCCAAAAATGGAGCAGGATATAGTAAAGCGGAGGGTGTACATCCACCGAGGCGGCCCGGATCAGCTCCGGCAGATCCATCCGCGCCAGCATCAGGCTGGTGGCCTCGTCCAGCCAGATGGATTCGGCGCCGATCCCCGCCAGCCGCAGCGCGGTGGCCAGGGCCAAGAGCACCAACAGGCCCAAGGCCCCCACCAGCCCCCGATGCGACTCCCCCAAGCGTGTCAGGCGTGTGCTCATGCTGTAGGCGCCCTGCCCTCCAGGGGGACATTGCCCTGCGCGGTGGTCCAGGTCGGCCTCCACCAGGCCCACTCCACGCACCGGCCACACGAGGGCACATCGTCCAGGTCGTGGTTGATGTGCTTCAGCCGCAAGCGGGTCATCGCCGGCCCCCGCCAGGCCTTCATCACCCCGTCCCCCACGTTCCCCAGGGGATAGGCGGCATCAAAGTCGCGGTCACAGCAGACCAAGGTGCCATCCCAATAGATGTGCACGTGATACCACAAGTTGGGACAATGAAAGCGCGCCGGCAGCTTGGGCCTCTCCCCCGGACGCAGGGCGCTGATATCCTGGATCTGCTCCCCCCAGGAATCAAAGGCCTTGACGTTGATCTGATCCACGCCGGGGATGCTCCAGGCCCGCTTAAAGGCCTCTATCTCCTTGGCCGTCGGGGCGATCTCGATGATCTGCAGCTTGGTGCGCGGCTGGGCGTACCCCCCGCGCACGCGCAGCTCCAGGAATTTGAGGATGTTCTCGCGGGTCTGCTGGAAGCTGGCCTCGCGGCGCACCTGCTCATAGGTCTCCGGCGTGGTCCCATCCAGACAGAGGTAGATCGCCCCCAAGCCAGCCTCCAGGATCGCCCGGCTCATCTCCGGGGTCAATAGGACGGCGTTGGTGGAGATCTCGGCGTGCAGGCGCCGCTGGCGGCAGTAGGCGATCATCTCCACGATCCGGGGATGTAAGAGCGGCTCGCCCCAGATGTGCAGGGTGGTCGTGCTCACGTGGGGGGCCATCTCGTCCACGATCTGCCGGAATAGGTCCCAATCCATAAAGCCCTTCTTGCGTCGGGTCAGCCCGCGCCCCGTGGGACACATCACGCAGCGCAAGTTACAGGCGTTGGTGGATTCCAAGTACATGCGCTCCGGATAGCACCAAGGCCGGGGATTGTGCAGGGCATAGTTCACATAGCGCCAGGGCATCCGCGCCAGGCGCCGATAGCGCCCCAGGCGGCGGCCGATCTTGTCCATCAACTCCACGTCCGCAGATACTCCTCCTTTAGGGCATGGTCGCCCAGTTGGTTGCGGCCCAGGATACGCCGCAAGGGGCCAATGCGCAAAAGCCCTCGCCCGATGAGGCGAATCGGCCGCAGCCGCGAGAGCTCATAAACCACCCGGCCCACCACCGGCCCCAAGGCCCGCAGGTATTTGCGCCGCCTTTTGGCCTCCCAGAACCGCCTCCGCGCCTCAAGGGCCAACTGCGCGAGCCGCTCGTCAGAGACCTCGGAGACGTTGAAAAAGGGCTTGACCATCTCGTCGTAGTTGAGGTAGTAAAAGGCGCGCGAAAAGTCCTGGTTGAATTCCACCTCCGGGTGTTTGGCCACCAGCTCATCCCACAGGCGCGTGCCCGGGAAGGGCGTGGTTAGGCTGAACATGGCCTGGTCCAGCTCCAGCTCACAGGCGAAGCGGATCGTCTCGGCCATCGTCTCCTCGGTATCCCCCGGCAAGCCCAGCATGAAGTAGCCCTTGGCCAGGATGCCCGCCTCGGCCGTCCAGGCCACGGCCCGGCGCACCTGCTCCAAGGTGATCTCCTTGCCGATGCGCTCCAGGATCGCCTGGTTTCCCGATTCAATGCCGTAATGCACCTCGCGGCACCCGGCGCGATACATGAGCTTCAGAAGCTCCGGCGTCACCCGATCCACCCGCGCCAGGCATTGCCAGCGGATATCCAGCCCCTCGGCGATCATCCGCTCGGCGAGGGCGCTCAGGCGCCGCCGATCGATGGTGAAGAGGTCGTCGATGAAATAGAAGTAGCGGTAGCCATACCTCTCCATCAGGCTGCGGATCTCGGCGAGGATGTTCTCCGGGCTGCGCTGGCGGTACGTGCGCCCCACGATCCCCTTGAAGCAATAGCTGCAATTGTAGGGGCACCCCCGGCTGGAAAGGAGCGTCACCATGCGCTCGCCGTTGGGCGCATAGAGCGGATAGCGCGAGAGGGCGAACAGGTGCCGCGCCGGGAAGGGCAGGGAATCCAGGTCGCGGATCAGCGGCCGTGCCGGGTTGCAGACCACTCCCTCCCCAGACTTGAAACACAGCCCCTGGATCTGGGCTAACCGCCCCTCACTCGGCTTGGGGCCCTCGGCCACGAGCGCCCGCACCAACTCGCGCAGGGTCTCCTCCCCTTCGCCAAAGACCACGTAATCCACGTTGGGGTCGGCGGCCACGCGCTCGCGAAAGAGGGTCGCGTGGGGCCCGCCCATCACCACCGTACAGCCGAGGCGCTCCTTCAGCAGGGCGACCGTCGCCTCGGCGCTGTGGTAGTTGTTGGTCATCGCCGTCATCCCCACCAGCTCCGGCCCAAAGGCGGCGATGCGCTGCACCTCCTCTTCCAAGGGCGTCTGCGGCTCCAGGCCAAGGTCAAAGATGGCCACCTCATGCCCCTCCGCCTCCATCACCGCGGCGAGATACCCCAATCCCAGCGGGGGGTAGCTGTTGACCATCTCGTTCCATTTGGGAGAGACCAAGGCTATGCGCATATCACCCGATAACCTGCGAATAGAGGGTAAGACCCAGGCCCTTTGCGCCCCGGTTCTTGGAGGTCTTTAAGGGGTCTATTATAGCTCAAGCCGAGGGATTTTCAAGTAACCCGTGCATACATCTGCTGGGGGATCGCTCCCCCAGCGCGAGATGCCTCGTCTTCCTTGAGGTCGCGCACGAGCTGCTTAGTAAGAACAGTTAGCGGCCTTCAGGATCTGGCGAACGTGCTCGTGGCTGATGCGATCCACGATCCTTTGCTTCTGAGCCTGCTCGGCGAGCCTGTGCAAGGTCCACGAGCTGAAATTCAACCCCAGCTCGCGCGGCTTGCTCTGCGCCAGAGCGATGATGCGCGCCCGCTGTTCCTTGGTGAAGCGGGGCTTGGCCCCGCCGGTGCGTACCGTCAACAGCCCCTCGCAGCCGCAACGATTGAAGCGGCGAACCCACTTGCGCAAGTTCGCCGGATGCGCGCCGACGATCCGGGCTATCTCGGGAATGCGATAGCCCTCTGCGGAGAGCAGCACCACCCGCGCCCGATGCCTCAACGCGGGATCCCCGCAGGTCAGCAGGCGCTCAAGCTGCTGTTTCTCCCCTTCAGCGAGCTCCCGAACGTACAGGACCATTGCCTTTCCCCCCACTGAAAGAGCCAAGATGCTATCAAGGCGCTTAAAATGACTTCAGAGCTTATATAGCACTAAAAAATGAAACCGAGATGAACTTGGCCCGCGTTTCAGCTTACAATTCGTTCACATGCGCTTTCCTTCAAGTATTCCTCGCGCGAAAAGGGTGAGGGGAAAAGGCTTGATCGTCGGCGACGCTATCTCGTTTATCCCGCCATGCGCCACCTTAGAGCACCGCGCGCAGGGAACGGAGGTAAGCGTACAGCGCCTCGGCCCCCTCTGAGGCCCGCTCCACCACGGCGCTGCCCACGATGAGGCCGTCCACTTGCGGGGCCAACCGGCGCACCTGTTCGGGGCGCGAGAGGCCAAAGCCCACCGCCACCGGCGTGCGCGCATGGCGGCGCACCCGCTCCAGTTGCCGGGCCAGCTCCTCACCGGGGCCTCGGCCCGCGCCGGTGGTCCCCAGCCGCGAGACCACGTAGAGGAACCCGCGCGTGATGGCGGCGATCCGCGCGATGCGCTCCTCCCCGCTGGTGGGCGCGACCAAGAACACCAGGGCCAGCCCCTCGCGCTCGCAGGCCCCCCGCAGCGGGTCGGCCTCCTCCGGCGGCAGGTCGGGCACGATCAGGCCGTCCGCGCCGGCGAGGGCCGCGTCGCGGGCGTAA
>DAOTVR010000456.1:0-10672 GCA_034436315.1 Anaerolineae bacterium | reverse complement strand
TGTCGGCGAACCTCTTCGGATTGCGCACGAAGGAATCCCAAGAGAGCCACAGGCGAATAGCGTTCATATGGGGGAAGTATCTTTTGCCGCGGCCGAGTTCAACCTAATGGTGGCTGCGTCGAATTTCTGCCATAGCTCAAACCCGCTGGAGCCATAGCTCGGCTGATAGTTAAAGCCGCGAATCCTCTCATAATCCATGGCCACCTCCTGTCAACCCATGGGCCCACACATCAAACCATTAGTTCTCGTGAGCGATTGTAATGACGCCTAAGTGAATGTCAAGCAATCCCCGCTGAAGCAGAGCCCCCACTTTGACGGTTCCTACCTTCAGGGCTATACTGCGCAACATCTAGCCCAGAGTGAGCCTTGCGATGTTGCAAATGTCAGGTGCATGGAGCGAAGAAGACATAGCCCTTCAATTCCGAGGAGCGCTGGCTATCGCCACCTCCCGATGGCGTGAGGCCTGGCAGATCCGCAACCTGTATCATCCACCCATCATTCGTTTTGATCGCCCCACCAAAACCCTCCCGGTTAGCCTCACGGGCTGGGCTTGCGCCCTCAAATGCGCTCACTGCAACGGGCATTATCTACGACATATGCAGCCTATCTGGGAGGTGCAGCCTAACGGGGCAAAGAGCTTTCTGATCTCCGGAGGGTGCGATCCCGTCGGCCGCGTGCCGGTCACGGCGCACTTGGAGAAGGTGGCCCGCCTTCGGCAGGGACGCCGACTTAATTGGCACGTGGGCCTTATCGGGGAAGAAGAGCTCCGCCTTATCGCCCCCTATGTGGATGTGATCTCCTTTGACATGGTCGGCGATGCCGAGACCGCGCGCGAAGTGTATGGCCTGGCGCTCACCTTGGATGATTACCTGAGGACTTTTGACCTGCTGCGCCGCTATGCGCCAGTAGTTCCCCATCTGACGATAGGGCTGCGGGGTGGCCAGCTCAGCGGCGAGCGTGCGGTGCTTAGAGCGCTTGAGGCGCGCAAGCCGGAAGCGCTCATCTTCCTTGTCCTGATCCCCACCGAAGGGACGGCCTTTGCTCATTGTAAGCCTCCTCTACTGGCCGAGGTCACAGAGCTCTTGCTTGAGGCTCGTCTGATGCTGCCCGAGACCCGTCTCCTTCTAGGATGCATGCGTCCTCACGGAGCTTATCGGCAGAAACTGGACGAATTGGCGCTACGCGCCGGGGTGAACGGCATCGTCAATCCCAGTCTGAACGCCGAACGGGTGGCAATCGGATTGGGCCTACATATCGTTTGGGGAGAAGAGTGTTGCGCACTACCCTGAGCTCCCAAACCGCTATTGTCCAGGAAGGGCAAGACACCTGGCGGGTTTCTTCGGGTAGCGCTGGTGTTCTGGGCTTGCTGGAAATCCGTCAGGATGCTCCTCCCACGACGGTGTATCTCATGCTGGGCGAGCGTTGCAGCCGTAATTGTGCTTTTTGCACCCAGGCGCGCGAAAGCCAAGCCCAAGCCTCGGCTCTTTCCCGTGTAACCTGGCCTGCCTTTCCGCAGCAGGAGGTGATCACGGCCATCACGCGGGCATTTCAAGAGGCCAAGATCCTTCGCGCTTGCTTTCAGGTCACGGCCAGCCGAAACTACGTCCAGGAGGCTAAAGAGGCGATCTCTGCGCTAGCGCAGCACTGTCAGATGCCGATCGGGGTCTCCATAGTGCCACGCGACCCCAAAGATGTTGCCGCCTTATTGGATGCAGGGGCCGAGCGAGTGACCATCGCTCTTGACGCTGCGTGTGAAAGAGTCTATCGTGAGACCAAAGACGGCTCATGGGAAAAGACCAGCGCTTTACTCGAGTTGTGCGCTCGCCTCTACCCGGGACGGATGGGCACCCATCTCATCGTAGGCCTCGGCGAGACCGAGCGCGAGATGAGCGAGTGCATTCAGAAAATGGCCGATCTAGGGGTGAGCGTTGGGCTTTTCTCCTTTACTCCGGTCCAGGGGACGGTCCTTGCCCAGCGGAGGCCTCCGGAACCGGCACAGTACCGACGTGTACAACTTGCGCGTTGGCTCATCGTCAAAGGATTAGCACGCGCCGAGCAGTTTGAGTATGATGAGCACACGGGAGCGCTCCTCGGCTATGGGTTGCCTAAGGATCGCCTGATGACGTTGCTTGCCGATGGCGAGGCATTTCGCACGGCAGGATGCCCGGGTTGCAATCGGCCCTATTATAATGAGCGCCCAGGGGGCGTGATGTATAATTACCCTCGCCCGCTTAAGGCCGAAGAAGTGTCCCATGAAGTTGAGCTTCTCCTAGGGACCTTGCGTTATTAGCCGGCGGACCACGGATCGCCTTCGTATCTGGTTCGTCATCACAGGAAAGACGCCGGGACAGGAGGAAACATGGCTAGGCAAACCGCGCTGTATGATCGGCATATCCGGCTTGGCGGTCGAATGGTTGAATTCGCAGGATGGATATTGCCTGTACAGTACCCCACAGGTCCCCTGGAAGAGCATCATCGCGTGCGCCAGGCGGCGGGCCTCTTCGATATCGACCACATGGGCCAAGTGGTGATCTCTGGCCCGGATGCGCTGCCTTTTCTTCAGAGAATCATGACCGCCGATGTCAGTGCCTTTGAGGTGGGTAGCGCTAACTACTCCCTGATGTGTTATGAGGACGGTGGAACCGTCGACGATACCTTTATCTATCGGCTGCCGGATCGTTACTTTGTGGCCATCAATGCGGCAAACAACGCCAAAGATACCTACTGGCTGAACTACCATCAATCGGGGTTCAATGTAAAGATAGAGAATGTCTCGGAGCAGACCTATATGCTGGCCCTCCAAGGGCCCAAGGCCGAGTCCATCCTTCAACGAGTGTGTGATGATAACCTGGCTAACCTCGCGTATCACACCGTCATAGAGACCAAGGTGTGTGGGGTGCAAACCCTTGTAGGGCGTACGGGCTACACTGGCGAAGACGGCTTTGAGTTATTCTTCCCCGCGAGTCAGGCTGGGCTCCTGTGGGATACTATTATGGAGGTCGGCTCCCCGGAGGGCCTTCTTCCCATCGGCCTGGCCGCGCGTGACTCGTTGCGCTTTGAGGCGTGTATGCCTCTCTACGGCCAGGAGATCTCTCCTACATGTGGGCCCATTGAGGCCGGCTTGGGGTGGGCGGTATCTTTTGATAAAGGAGACTTTATCGGGCGAGAAGCTCTGCTCAAGACACGACTAGAGGGAGCCGCCAGAAAACTCGTCGGCTTTGAGATGACCCAGGGTGGGGTCCCACGCCACGAGTATGAGGTCGTCAAGGATGGTGTCGTCTGTGGCTGGGTAACCAGCGGGATGTACGCGCCCACGTTGGACAAGTTCCTGGGGATGGCCTACATATCTGCCAAATACGCCGCGCCCGGCACAGAGATCGGCATTTCCATCCGCGGGAAGGTCAAGCCGGCAGTCGTCGTCAAAAGGCCCTTCTACACCCCGGCCTATAGGTTACAAGGCAAGCGCAAGGCGTGATCGCTGGCAGGCGCCACGATATTTGCCCCGCAGTGGGATCTTGTCGGTGCCAACGTGCCAAGCAAAAAACTTGCGCGTGTTTCGGGATTAGTGCAACATATTTGCATGTAAGCTCCTGCATGTTCTGTACTTGTATTCAAGCAAAAGCCTAGCCCAAGTAAGGAGGAAGACAAGATGGCAGTCAAAGTTGACCCACGATGCCGCTACACCAAGACCCATGAATGGATTCGTGTAGAGGGCGAGTATGCCTACGTCGGAATCACAGACTATGCACAACAACAGCTCAGCGATATCGTTTACGTTGAAATGCCCGAAGTCGGCGACACGTTCAGTAAAGGAGAGGTTTTCGGTGTCGTGGAATCCGTCAAGGCCGCCTCTGACTGCTATCTGCCGGTCGCGGGCGAGATCGTGGAGATCAATGAGGAGCTAGAAGATAGCCCAGATCTTGTCAACAAGGATCCCTATGGCGATGGCTGGTTCGTCAAAGTCGCCATTGAGGATCCTGAGGAGCTAAACAGCTTGATGAGCCCCAGTGAATACCTCAAATACGCCGAGCGCGCTCTAGAAAAGGGAGGCCATTAAATGACGTACGTTCCCCATACTGAGGCAGAGCGAAAGGAGATGCTCGCGCAGATCGGGGTCCAACAAATTGAGGATCTATTCCAGACCGTACCAGAGGCATATCGCTTTCCCCATATTGAGTTACCCAAGCCCCTCTCCGAACTGGAGCTGATGGCCGAGCTTCGGGAGATGTCCGAGGAAAATACTGACCTGCAACATGCTGCCTGCTTCCTCGGAGCAGGTGCCTATTATCACTTTGTGCCCAGTGTGGTCAACCATGTCATAAGCCGCTCAGAGTTTTACACGGCCTACACGCCCTACCAGCCCGAAGTGAGCCAGGGCACCTTGCAAAGCATTTTTGAGTATCAAACCATGATCTGCGCACTGACCGGGATGGACGTTTCCAACGCCTCGCATTACGATGGGGCAACGGCCATGGCTGAAGCGGTGATCATGTCCCTTAGTGTGGCGCGAGGGCGCCGCAAGAAAGTGGTCATGTCGCCAACCATACATCCTGAATACCGCGAGACGGTGCGCACCTATACACGCGGCATGGGCGTTACCATCGTTGGCGACGAGAGCCTCAGTAACGACCTCGGCGCATTGGCCAATATGGTAGATGACGAGACGGCCTGCCTCATCGTGCAGAATCCCGATTTCTTGGGGCGCATATTGGATCTCAAGGGCTTGGCGGACATAGTCCACGCCCACCGAGCCTTGTTCGTAGTCTGTTGTGATCCGATTTCGCTGGGCATGCTGCGTCCTCCCGGAGGCTACGACGCCGATATCGCCATCGGTGAGGGGCAGTCTCTCGGTAATCCTCTTAGTTTCGGCGGCCCCTACCTGGGCTTTTTCGCCTGCAAGAAAGAGTACGTCCACCGCACGGCCGGCCGCCTTGTGGGCCAGACAGTAGATGTTCGCGGAAACATCGGTTATGTCCTGACGCTTTCAACGCGCGAGCAGCATATTCGTCGTGAACGCGCCACCTCCAATATCTGTACGAACCAAGGCCTGAACGCCTTGGCCGCGGCCGTCTATTTGGCAGCACTGGGTAAATGCGGGCTATCCAAGGTGGCCCGCCTCTGCTACCACAAAGCACACCATGCGGCTCGGCTCATAGCTAGACTAGACCGATACGAAGTGAGGCTAGCGGAGCCTTTCTTCAAGGAGTTCGTTGTGCGTTGCCCGATGCCCGTTGAGGAGCTGAACGCCACCCTCCTGGACGACTATGGCATCATAGGTGGATTTGACCTGGGGCGGGTTTACCCGGATATGGCCAACCATATGCTATTGTGTGTGACCGAGATGAACACCGCCCAAGAGATCGAAGCCTTGGTTGAGGCCTTAGAGGAGATCGCAGCATGAGCGAGCCTATTATTTATGAACTCAGTTCCCCAGGGCGCTGCGCAGTGAGCTTACCCGATCTGGATGTCCCTGAATCAGAACTGCCGCCAGCGTCGCTCCTGCGCGAGGATTTGGACCTGCCCGAGGTTGCTGAGGTTGATCTTATAAGACATTACGTCAACCTATCGCGGATGAACTACGGGGTAGACGTGGGTATGTATCCCTTAGGCTCTTGTACGATGAAGTACAACCCCAAGGTCAACGAGGATGCAGCCCGCCTTCCGGGCTTTACCGCGATCCACCCCTACCAGCCGGAGAAATCCGTTCAGGGTTGCCTGCAGCTCATGTACGAGCTACAGGAATTCCTCAAGAAGCTGAGCGGTTTTGATGCAGTCAGCTTGCAGCCGGCAGCCGGTGCACAGGGTGAATTGACCGGCGTGCTGATGATGCGCGCCTACCATCAGGCGCGAGGCGATTTCCAACGCACCGTGATCCTCATCCCCGATTCGGCCCACGGCACCAACCCTGCTTCAACCACCATGTCGGGCTACGAGATGGTGGAGCTCAAGTCGGACCGGCGAGGCAATGTGGACTTGGAAGACCTCAAGGCACACTTGGGAAATAACGTGGCCGGGATGATGTTGACGAATCCTAATACATTGGGCCTGTTCGATGAGAACCTGTTGGAGATCACGAGGCTAGTGCATGAAGCGGGTGGCCTCATGTACGGTGATGGAGCCAACTTTAACGCTTTAATGGGCGTGGCCAAGCCCGCTGAGCTTGGATTTGACATCATGCACTTTAACCTGCACAAGACCTTTTCCACGCCTCATGGCGGCGGTGGCCCAGGTGCCGGTCCGGTCGGAGCGACAAAAGCCCTGGCCGACTTTCTACCAGGGCCGATTGTCGTGGCCGAGGAATGTCTTTTTGACACGGTCACCGGCGAGCGTTGGGAGGATGTCAAAGACGCATTGGGCGAGGAAGAGGGTTGGGATGAGGAAATAGAGGAAACCCTCTGCCGCAAAGGCCTGTGGTACCGGCTAGAGATGCCCGCGCGCTCCATCGGCCGAGTCAAGTCGTTCTATGGACATTTTGGGGTTATGGTGAAGGCTTATGCCTACATCCGCATGCTGGGGGCCGAAGGGCTGAAGGAAGCCAGTCTAGCCGCAGTGCTCAACGCGAACTACCTACAGTCTATCCTCAAGAAGGTCTATCCTTTACCCTACGACCGCATCTGCATGCATGAGTTCGTGTTGGAAGGCAGAATTGAGGGAGCAGAGGGTATTAGGGCTTTGGATATCTCCAAACGCCTCATCGACTATGGTTTCCATCCGCCCACGAACTATTTTCCGCTCATCGTTCGCGAGGCGCTGATGATCGAGCCCACCGAGACGGAAAGCAAACGCACCTTGGACGCTTTCGCACAGGCGTTGATCCGCATTGCTCAAGAAGCGCGCGAGAACCCACAGCTTTTACACGACGCACCGACCAAAACCCCGGTGGGCCGCTTGGATGAAGTGCGTGCCGCGCGCAACCCGGTTCTACGTTGGCAGCGACAAGGATAGTCAATTTGTAGCTCTTGGTGCGATAGAGATAAGTCCTCCGGGAAGGTCTATGGCTGGTCGTCCTTTGGGCACTCTCTATCTCGTAGCCACGCCCATAGGCAACCTCGGCGATATCTCTCTGCGCGCACTTGAGACCTTAAAAGCGGTGGATATCATCGCCAGCGAGGATACGCGCAAGACGGGTCGCTTGCTGAAGCATTTCGGCATCCAAAAACCACAGCTATCATTTCACGAGTACAACGAAGAGCAAGCGGGCAACAGGATCGTGAGCCTGTTACAAGGGGGGCGCTCCGTAGCGCTGGTGAGTAACGCCGGCACACCTGGCATCTCGGATCCGGGTTTCTCTATAGTGCGCCAGGCCATCGCTCACGACCTACCCGTGACCATGATACCCGGCGCAAGCGCCTTTGTCATGGCTGTGGTGCTCTCCGGTTTGCCTACGCACAGTTTTGTCTTTCGGGGGTTTACCCCTCGAAAGAGGAGCGAACGCCGCCGATTCTATGGGCTGGACAAAGATCTGCCTTACACGTTGATCTACTATGAGAGCCCCTATCGGCTATTGGCCTCACTTGAGGACGCCTTAACCATCTTTGGGGATCGCCGCGCGGCCTTGGCGAACGAACTAACCAAGATGTTCGAGCGGGTTATACGGGGTACGCTTTCCGAACTGATCGCCACCCTGAAAGATGTGACACCCAAAGGCGAGTACGTGTTGGTCATCGCAGGCACCGAACGTTGAGCCAACTGCCCCCCATACTTTACACAAGCGAAGGAAGTAAGACGCGAGAGGTCTAACATGGTAGGTAGACTGGCAGGAAAGAGAGCCCTTATTACCGGCGCCGGCACAGGGATTGGCCTGGGGATAGCGTTGGAATTTGCCCGCGAGGGAGCCCACGTCGTACTTCATTACGCTAGCAGTAAAGCCGGCGCCGAAAACGCCGTGAGAGAGATCCGAGATGCCGGTGGCATAGCCACCAGCATCCAAGCCGACTTGGGTCGCGTTGAGGAATGCTTCCGCGTGGTGGACGAGGCGGCCGCCTTCCTTGGAGGGTTGGATATCCTGATTAACAACGCGGGGATCACCGAGGTTGTGGATTTCCTGGAGGTTACGCCGGAGCACTTTGATCGGCTCTATCACGTGAATATTCGTGGCCAGTTTTTCTGCGCCCAACGGGCCGTCCCCTACATGTTGGCGGCAGGTGGCGGGGCCATCGTCAACCTGTGTTCCGTACACGGTTTTGCCGGCATGCCCGGCCATTCCGTCTATGCGGGCACCAAAGGGGCCATCCTGGCCTGGACGCGTGAGGTGGCCATTGAGTTGGCTCCCAAGAAGATCAGGGTCAACGGCGTGGCTCCCGGCTGGGTGGAGGTGCCGAGTCACTATACGCGCTACGCCCATTACGATCCCAAAGCCGGAGGGAAGACGATCCCCATTCAGCGGGTAGGCCAGCCCGCGGATATCGCCAAGGCCTGTGTTTTCCTGGCCTCCGATGAGGCGTCTTACGTGGTAGGCCAGACGCTCATCGTCGATGGAGGCACGATCGCCTTAATGTCCCTGGGTAAGATTTAAGCGGTGTTTCACTATGAAAGCCACTACACGTCGGGCTGGTGTGGCTATTTCGCGAAAAGGAGAGCATGAAAGCCGATAAGGAGTTGTATCTCGCACTGTATCGCAAGATGCTGGAGATCCGTCGTTTTGAGGAAGCGGCCGCTGAAAGCTTTCAGCAGGGGCTGATTCCCGGCTTCATCCACCTATATATCGGCGAGGAAGCGGTTGCTACAGGGGTCTGTGCTCATCTCCGACAGGACGACGTGGTCTTTAGCTCGCATCGCGGCCATGGCCATGCTCTGGCTAAAGGGGTCAGCGCGCGGGAGACGATGGCCGAACTATTTGGGCGCAAAACGGGCTGTTCGCGAGGGCGTGGAGGGAGCATGCATCTCTTTGCTCCTGAAGTGGGACTGTTAGGCTCTAACGGCATCGTCGGGGCCGGCATCCCGCTGGCCGCCGGCGCGGGTTACACGTTCAAAATGTTGAGACAGGACCGAGTGAGCGTAGCCTTCTTTGGTGATGGAGCAGTGAACAACTGGGCCTTCCATGAGGGGATCAACCTGGCTTCAGTCTGGGGGCTTCCGGTTATCTTTGTTTGCGAGAATAACCTCTATGCGACGCAAATGCCCTTTGCCAAGGCAACCAAGGTACAAGATGTTTACAAACGCGCGGCCTGCTACGGATTGCCGGGAGTGGGAGTGGATGGTAACGACGTCCTGGCCGTCTATGAGGCCGCTGGGGAGGCTGTCCGCCGGGCCAGAGCAGGAGAGGGGCCCACGCTGATCGAATGCAAAACCTATCGCACGGTGGGCCATTACGTGGGTGATCCGGGGACGGGCTATCGCCCAAGAGAGGAGATCGAAAAATGGAAAGCTCGCTGCCCTATTGAACGCTTCAGGCAGAAGCTATTGGCCGAGTCCTGGGCCAGCGCGGAAGAGCTTGAGCAAGTGGAAAAGCAAGTGCGGGCGCTCATCGACGACGCAGTAGAATTCGCCCGTAATAGCCCTTGGCCAGACCCCAAGGAGGCACTGATGAATGTCTATGCCGACTACGTCGGAGGAGGGGCAGATGCGTGAGCTCACCTTCATGGAGGCCGCGCGCGAAGGGCTAGCCGAGGAGATGCGTCGCGATCCCACGGTGATCGTCCTCGGAGAGGGAATCGGCCCGCGAGGGGGCAATTTTCAGACGACGCTAGGGCTCTTTGCCCTCTACGGCGAGGAACGCCTGCGCGATACGCCCATCTCGGAGGCTGGCTTCACCGGGCTGTGCATTGGTGCGGCGATGACCGGCCTGCGCCCCATTGTGGACATCATGTTCGCCGATTTCGGTCTAGACGCGCTGGGCATGTTGATAAACCAGGCTGCCAAGATATGCTATTTGAGCGACGGACGTCTGAAGGTGCCCCTGGTCTTCCGAGGATGTATAGGAGGGGGAAACTCCTCTGCCGCGCATCACTCGGGCAACTATTATCCTTTCTTTATGCACATACCCGGCTTCAAGGTCGTCTTGCCCGCCACCCCTTACGACGCTAAAGGGCTGCTCAAAGCAGCCATCCGCGACGATAACCCGGTGGTTTTCCTAGAGCACAGGTCACTGCTCAACGTCAAAGGGCCGGTACCAGAGGAAGAATATCTCCTCCCATTTGGCCAGGCGCGGGTGGCCTTGGAAGGAAGGGACGTCACAGTAGTAGCCATTTCCGCGATGTTGCATAGGGCCCTTGAGGCCGCCGAGCGCCTGGCAGCAGAGGGCGCCTCGGTAGAGGTCATAGACCCTCGGACGCTGATGCCCCTGGACATAGAGACCATCCTCAAGTCGGTGCAAAAGACGGGCCGTTTGTTAATCGTAGATGAGGATTATAGTCCCTGTGGGGCAGGGGCCGAGATCGCCGCACAGGTCGCCGAGCGCGCTTTGGATTACTTGGATGCACCCATCCGCCGGGTGAACATGGGCTTTGCGACCATGCCCTTCAGCCCCCCGTTGGAAAAGGCTTTACTACCCAACGTAGAGACGATCGCTCAAGCCCTTCGCGACCTGTTGGCTGCGTAGAATTGTCCTGGCGGATAGGCGGTGCCCTCGTTTGGGATCGGCCTTATCAGCTGCACGCAAGGAGCAGTCCATGAGGGAGAAAGGTAGAGAGTTATTTGATCTCACGGGCCGCGTAGCGGTGATCACCGGATC
>DAOTVR010000455.1:0-1556 GCA_034436315.1 Anaerolineae bacterium | reverse complement strand
AGCATAGAGTAGGAAAGCGCTACGGCGTGGATCGTGTTGCTTGGATTGATTGGAATCAAGCGCGCGAGGACACGACGTGCTGGGGGAAGCAAGACGAACATGCCCAATAGCGAAGGCAACCACAGCCCAAAGCCCATTTTGGGTATAGCGGCCACGGTCTCTGCAGGGAGCAAGGGCACGCCAGTACTCGGGTCAAAAGCGAATAAGCCCGGCGCTAAAGAGCCAAGGAATTGCAGGCTGACGCCCACAAAGACGAAAAAGGCCAACAGGAGAAGGAGCAAGACATAAGTAAGCATTACGGGAGCACTGGCTTTCCCGCCTTCGCCCTTGGCTTTCTCAGCGCAGTTGGCGAGCCAGAGGATCAGCATGAAGGGGAGAAACATAACGATGGTCATAATCGCTGGGCCCATGGAGTAACTCCTCGTTTTCAGTACCATCCATAATCTAGGCAGGCCTTGTACATAGCGGCCAAATTGTCCTCAGGAGTCATTGGTGGAAGGTTGTTGCCCTCACGAAGGATGAAACGTCCCCCCTCTTTAATGCCCGAGAGGAGGATCTCCTTTGTTCGCTCGTACACGGCTTCTGGCGTGCCGTGGAGGAGGAGAGAGACGGGTGGGCCGCCGAGGATCTCTACATCTGGCCCCAGCTCGCGACGCAACCAGGCGAAATCCACGGGGAAGCCCGTATCAAAGGAACGCACGTTCAGTTCATCGCGCATGGTGCGAAAATGGCGCGTGGCATCACCGCAGAGGTGGATACTACGTGGTTTGTTGGGGAGGAAGGTGTCGTAAAAGCGACGGTGATGAGGCATAACCATCTCGCGGTAGGTTTTCGTGCTGATGAGCTGTACCGAATCGTCGGCCAGGCCGACGGGGATCGTCTCGTCTTGCCAGTAGCGGCGTAGGGCGTAAACGCGGTTGATCGCTGCTTGGGTGATAAAAGCCATCAAGCGCATGGCATAATCGGGGTCGGCGAGCAGGTCCAAGAAGATCCCCTGGCCACGGAGGTTGGCGGCTACCGTTAGGGGGCCATCGGTACCCGAAGGGGTATAGTTGAGCACTTCAACGGGGCGCCCTTGGAACTCCATCCCTTTGGCCAGCTCTTTCATGCGCAGGCACATTTCCAAGGCCTCGCGGAAAAAACCGCGCTCTAGGGGGTTTTCGATGTCCACATCAAAGATGCGTTCCTTGTTGCTGTCATCTAGAATGGGTTTGGTGTCGGGCACCTGGCCCGGCCGGTAGACGATCGGGGCCCCGAAGAAAGCCGCCTCGTAGATATTCTGCCGGTCCACACCCACACGCCAGACCTCGGGAGGCCCCGTGGGATCATCGGTGTAGCGATGGAGCACCGAGGCACGGTACAGAGTATGTTGGAGCTGCACCTCAAGCATCACGTAGGGGTCCTGAAAATAGCGCTCAAAGGTGTATCCTTTGGTATTGAGCTTGGGGTCCAGGAGGATGATGCGTGGGTTGGTGGCGATGAGCACGGGCACGCGAAAGGGTTTACCTTGGCGGTAGGCATCCCAGACAGCTTTCTTTTCCTCGTTGGAGACAAGG
>DAOTVR010000454.1:0-2281 GCA_034436315.1 Anaerolineae bacterium | reverse complement strand
ACTTCAACCACTCTCTTCTCGCCCTCGGAAATCAGCCTTTCAGCCACGGTTTCCGCTCCAAGACGTTGGCCCAGCTCGGTCAACCAGCGTCGGGTGTTGGTGAAACCCACGGGCAAAGGGAGGCCCTGACACCATTGCTCGATCCCGTAGCGCTGAAGCAGGTAATCCGCTGCCTTTTGTCCTGCATCGTGGCTGAGGACGAGGCAGCCTTCGGCCAAAGGGACTTGCTGAAAGTCACTGAGAGCCGTATCGTGAGTCAAAGTCGCCGCAACGGTACACCCCATCTCGGCAAGCACCCGCTTGACCCAAGCTAGATCGCCCATCCAAGTGGGATTCGCATTCGCGTGAGGGGCTATGAGGAGTACGGAACGAGGGATCTTCTTGCCGTCTTCGGGCACCAGTTGTCTCAAGATGGCCTCTAGGGCGATATCTGTACCCTGATTCTGATCGCCACGGAAGCCCGCGCAAAGGATGGGCACAATCCGAAAGTTCACCCGCGAGCTCGTATCTTGACAAACGGCAACGACATCGTCGCCCACGATTTCGGGGCCGCAGGCGGTAAGGACGAAGAGGATGGGGACGTTGAGCTCTTGGGCCTCAAGGATCGTCCGCGCCAGCACGTCCTCTCCGCCGTGGACGATCTCATCCTCGCATAGCTTGGTGCAAAGGGTCAACGTCTCGGTATAATCCGCATCTTGCCAGCCGAATGCCGCTCCCACGAGCTGGTAACAGCCTTGAGGTGAATGCGAGAGGACACAGCAACCCCTCACGCCCAAGGCAACCTGGGCTGCGCCGTAAAGGGCGCAACGAAGATAGGGATCGTGACATTTCTCGCCCGTCGTTTGGAGCGCCTGTCTGCTTTCAGCCATCGCCTCACTCCCCGTAAAGCACTTGGCGGAATAGGCGCGAGCGAGGATGAGCGGCTTGCTCCATACCGACGCGCATCAACCTGGCTATGTTGCGGATCCCCTGGTAGCCGTACTGGGGATAACCCGTGATGGTGGTCATATTGAGCTGCGGGATGCCGGGTTGTCTAAGGGGGCTGCCCAAGTAAATAGCATTGTCATATTGGGCGGCGATCATCTCCACCTCCTCCTGGGTTTCTGTAGAAGAGTTGAAGCTGCCCAGGGAGAAGAGGCCCTGCGTGAGGATCACCTCAGGATTCTGCCCACGTTTCAGCAGGAACTCTATGCTGGGCATACGCTCCTTGATCGTATAGGGGTGTAAGTTGATGATGATAGGATGAGCGCCAAATTCCTCAGCCATGCTGGCTAGAGAGAGGGCGCGGATTGGGCCGGGAAACTCGGCGATCTCGATCAAAGCCGTCTTGCCTTGGAAGTAGCTTCGCAGCGTGTCCAGCTCCTCGGCGACCGCTGCCGTCTCCTTGCGGATGACTTCCCGTGCTCGTTCCTCAAGCTCCAGAGGGATGGCCACGCCCATGATCCATTCTTCTGTAGCTTTCAGGCCGTAAGGCTGGCCGGTGCGCGCATAGGGCACCCCGAAACGCTCCTCCATCAGATCTCCCAGTTTCTGTCCCCAGTCGTAACACCAGGAGGCATTCAATTCCGCCGAGGGCGCCTTGCGGATCTGTTCCAACGTGCAGCCGCCACAGAGGACGCCGTTGATCTTGGCCCCGATGGCTTCGACCAAACGCTTGATCTCGTCCAGATCCTCAACCCACTCGGTGTACGTGGGCCCCTCGCGAGCCCCGATGATGTTGATCGTGCCCTTCATCACCTCTTTGCGCGGCTCCATTAGCTCCATGAGCACCCTGAAGGCATCCTCATAGCCGCTGCGGAAATCGCCCCCGAAGCCCTCGCTGCGAATGGCTAACACCTTCGCGCTGACTTCTTTAGCGGCCACTTGGGCAATCGTCTCTACATCGTCGCCGGTGATCCCCGAGCAGCAGCAAGAAAGGATCACAATCAGCTCGGGATGATAGCGCCGGTCGGCTTCTTTGACCGCCTCCAAGAGCTTACCCTCGCCGCCGTAGACGACATCGGCCTCATTTTGGGCGGTGCAGGAGGTTGGCTCTAGAGGCACGCCGCGATACTCGCAGCCCCGCATCTTGTAGGAGCTGGCCACAGAGTAGGTACAGCCCTTGGGGCCGTGAATCACAGGGGCCATGTGGCGAATACCGTTGAGCACCTGAAAGGCCGTCCAGAATTTGCAGGGCGGAGCGTGGGAGGCTTGCAGCTTGGGGATCATCTCCCCTTTCTTGACCTTCTCCAGGAGTTGTTGCAACGTGCCATGAAAAGCGATGCGACTCGCGTCCATCGGG
>DAOTVR010000453.1:0-15333 GCA_034436315.1 Anaerolineae bacterium | reverse complement strand
CAGGCTGGTGGTGGGAAAATCCCGCCGGATGCTCTCGTATAGCTCCTCCACGCTGGGGTGGCGCGCGTCGGACAAGGCCAGGCGCACGATGGCCAGGCGTTGGGGGGTGATCCGAAACCCCCTGGCGCGCAAGCGTTGGAGGATCCCCTCTAGCCGCGACGTTTGTGTATCCATCTTGCTCGCAGAGAGTATATTTATGGATAATCATTATCCATAAAAAATATAGCATATAAATTGGCTTTTGTCAAGAGGGGGAAAAAAATCGCCCCCACAGGGCTCTTGTTCGCCGAGGGGCAGCGCGGTTTGCGGCTTTTGGAGGAAAGAGGGGGTTCAGCGCAGAGGCCGCGGAGTGAAAGAAGGGGACCTCCTGTCCCCTCCGCGCGTCAACACGGTGTTACCTTTCCCGCAGCTTGTCCCTGATGCGGGCAATGATCCAGCGCAGGTGTTCGCCCTCGTGGGCGAAATCCAGCTCGTCGGCGGGGATGGTGAGCACCGGGCAGAGGCTAAAGCCCGCGATCCACTCCTCGTAGAGGGCGTTGAGCTGGCGCAGGTATTCGGGGCTGATCCGGCGCTCGAAATCGCGCCCGCGCCGGGCGATGCGCTCCAAGAGCGTCTCCACCGAGGCGCGCAGGTAGACGAGCAGCGTGGGGGGCGGGACGAGGTCGCGCACCGTCTCGTAGAGCTCGCGGTAGCAGGCATAGTCGCGCTCGCCGAGATACCCCTGCCGGTAGAGGTTGCGGGCAAAGACCTCGGCATCCTCGTAAACCGTGCGATCCTGGACGACCGAGCCGGGCTGGCGGCTGAGCTGGCAATGGTGGCGCAAGCGGCGGGAGAGGAAAAAGATCTGCGAGTGAAAGCCCCAGGCGCGCATGTCGCGGTAAAAGTCGGCCAGGTAGGGGTTGTCGTCCACGGCCTCGTAGAAGGCCTGCCAGCCCATCTCGCGGCTCAACAGGCCCGTCAGGGTGGATTTGCCCACGCCGATGTTGCCGGCGAGGGCGATAAAGTATTTGCTCATGGGCTATCCCGTTCGTCTCGCGGTGCGTCCGGCTCGCGCAGGCGGCGCATATAGGCCCCCTCCAGGTCGATCCCCAAGCGGTTGGCCAGGCGCAACATGCAGGTGAGGCAATCGGCCAGGGCCTCCTGGAATTGCTCCCGTGAGCGGCGCACGGCGGCCTCCAGGGCCTCCTCGCGGTTGCCGAACTGCGCCCGTAGCGATTCTTCCAGCGCCCAGGTTCGCGCCAGGTGGCTGGCCAGCTCGCCCACCCGCGCCTGCAGGCACATGATGGTATAATAGGGGTTATCGCGCAGGCCGCTATCCGCGTCGGCCAGGCGGCGCAGGCGCTGGAGATCGGCGAGGCGGCGGCGCGCGGTGGCCAGAGCCTCCTCAGCGGCCACCGTGCCGGGGGCGGCCAGATGCGGTAGGGCACGCTGATGGGTGCCTTGTCCCAGGGCAGAGCGCACCCGCTGCACGACCTCGGCCAGGTCCTGAGGGTTGCGCACCACGTCCAGGCGGTTGGTGTCGATACGCAGGACGGGGGCTTCCGTATAGCTGGCCATGAAGGCCTCGTAGGCCGCCCTCAGGCTCTCGATGTATTCTTCCGAGATGTTGCGCTCGTAGGGGCGGTCGCGCACAGCGATGCGCTCCATCAACACAGGGGTATCGGCCTCCAGGTAGAGGATCAGGTCGGGGCGGATGACGTTCTCGGCCAGGGCGTTGTGCAGCCGCTCGTAGGTCTCCAGCTCGTCGCCCTTGAGGTTCAGGTGGGCGAAGAGGCGGTCCTTGGCGAAGGTATAGTCGCTGATCACCGGGCCGCTCTGCAGGAGGCGGGCCAAGACGTGATGTTGCTGATGGTAGCGGCTGAGGAGGAAAAAGATCTGCGTCTGAAAGGCGTAGCGGGCGCGGTCGGTGTAAAAGGCGCTGAGGAAGGGGTTCTCCTCAAAGACCTCCAGCAAAAGCTGCGCGTTCAATTCGGGCTGGAGCAAGCGGGCCAGGGTCGTCTTGCCCACGCCGATGACCCCTTCAATGGCCAGGTAATAGTGCTCGGCCACTCTCCCTCCGCAAGGCCAGGATAAATCTAGCATAGAGGGTGAAGGTGGCCTTGTCAAGGCCGTATGGGGTACGCTTGCCCCGGATGGTGCGCCCGGCCCGCGCAACCTTTCCTCACGCGGAGGCGTATAGACAATGAACCGAGGGAACGATCCGCCGCGTTGGCAGCATGGAGGCATGGTCGGGGTGGCAGCGGAAGAGGAGCGCCTGTGGGTGCTCAAGGCCCAGAAAGGCGATCAGAGCGCCTTTGCCAGGTTGGTGGAGGCCTATCAGGCGCCCGTCTACAACCTGGCCTATCGCCTGTTGGGCAACCCGGCGGAGGCCGAGGATGCGGCCCAGGAGGTCTTTATCCGCGCCTACACCAAGCTGGATACCTGCGATCCCGAGCGCAGGTTTTCCTCGTGGATTTTATCCATCGCGGCGCATTACTGCGTAGATAGGCTTCGGCGACGCAAGGGGGATTGGGTGTCCATTGAGGAGGGGGCGACCGCGTTCTCCCTTCCCGATAGGCGGCCCAAGCCCGAGGAGTTGGCCCTACGGCGCGAGCAAAGCGCCATCATCCAGGACCTGCTGCAACGCTTGCCCCCGCAATACAGGCTGGTCGTCGTCTTGCGCTATTGGTATGACTGTTCGTACGAGGAGATCGCCGCCATGACGCAAAGCACCGAGAGCGCCGTCAAGTCGCGGTTACACCGGGCGCGACAGATGATCGCCGCGATGTTGGCGCAGATAGAGGCCGGGAAGGGCATCCAAGAGGCCAACGAAAGGAGAATGAAGGAACATGCAGTGTCAAGAAGCTTCTGAACTGATGTCCCTGCGCCTGGATGTGGATTTGGGGGAGGCAGAGGAACAAGCCCTTCAGGAGCACTTGGCCGGCTGCGAGCGTTGCGCGGCCGAATGGCAGGCGATGCAACGCATGGAGCTGCTTTTCGCCCAGGAGGGGCTCGTCGCCCCCCCGGCGAGCTTCGCCCGGCGGGTGATGGTCCGTATCCGCCGGCGCAGTGCCTGGCTTTCCATCGCCAGGGAGGCCCTGCTTTTTTCCCTCGGCCTGATCATCCTGGGGGCCCTGAGCCTCAGCCTGCTCGTCGGCCCGCGGTCGGTGTTGTTGGCGTTTCTGGGCAACACCCCGCTGATCAATGCCCTCGCGGGGGCTTTGGTGCGCCTCCTGGATATCCTGGGCACACTGGTGGGGGCGGTGGGGCTGTTCTGGCGGGCGCTCCTCGCCAGCCCCTGTTGGATCGCCTTGGCGGGCTATGTGCTTCTGGCCGGGTTACTGACCTTATGGTGGTTGCGGCTGGTGGCCCGGCCGGTGCGGGCCGTCTCGCGGCAAAGATCGTCATCCTGAGCGAGTTGTGCCCGATCTCGGAATGTGGAGGTAGCGATGAGACGTAGACGATGGATGGGCGTTATAGTTTGCCTAGTCCTCGTGCTGTGGCTGGCGGCCTGGCCCGTCCTCGCGGACGACGGCGGCCGGACGGCTCTCTTTGGCCAGGATTACACCCTGGAGCCGGGGGAGCGCTTGGACCATGACCTGCTCGTCTTTGGTGGGCGCGTGCATCTGAAGCGCGATAGCCTCGTGGAGGGGGATGTGCTCATCACCGGCGGGCAGGCCATCCTGGAGGGGAGGATCAAGGGCGACGTGTTGGTCCTGGGCGGCTCGGCGGAGTTGGCCGCCACGGCGGTCATTGAGAAGGATTTGGTCGTGCTGGGCCAGTTGCGCCGCGACCAGGGGGCCACGGTGAAGGGGAATATCGTGGAGGGCTGGGAGGCCAGCGGGGCCCTCAGCTCGGTGCCGGGGATCCTCGGCCGACAACGCTGGCCCCAGGCACGCCCGGCTCCCCTGCCGACGAGGCCCTGGCGGAGGTTGGGCTGGTCCTGGGGAGGGCTGTGGGCCGATCTGGTCGGGCTGCTCGCGCTGCTCCTGGGCGCGGCCCTGTTGCTCGCCCTGTTGCCGGATAACCTGCGGCGCATCACCCGGGCGCTGGAGGAGCAAATGGCCTTTTGTGTTGGGGTGGGGCTGTTGACCATCGCGGTCGTGGCCGTCGGCTCGGTGATCTTGGCGGTCACCTGCATCGGCATCCCCTTGGCCCTGGCCCTGGGCTTGGCGCTCCTGTTGGCCGCGCTGGTGGGCTGGGTGGCGGCCGGGCAATTCGTCGGCCGGAGGGTCTTGCAGGCGCTCCAGGCCAAGAGCCAGCCCCCGCTGGTGGAGATCGTATTGGGCGTGGCGCTGATCAGCATCGCCGGCAAAGTGCCCTGTATCGGCTGGCTCTTCGGTCTTCTGGCCCTGAGTTGGGGGCTAGGGGCCGTGGTCTTGACCCGCCTGGGCACCCAACCCTATCCGCCCCTGGCGCCCTTTGAGGATCGTCCCCCGGTCCCCTCGACGCCGCCTCCGTCCGCGGCCGGCGCGCCTCCCGCGCCGACGGGGAGCGCGCGCCGTGGGGATACGCGCCCCCTGGATGAGCGCACCTTGGATTGGCATGGGCCGCCGGAGGAGTGAGGCCGCCCCATGGGGAGCCTAAAAGAGGAGGGACGACCTCCTCTTGGGCTGTTTCCGGTGGGTACACCGGCCCCGGCAGAAGAAAAATGAACAAATTGTCATATCCTCGCCAAGTGGCATTCATTGAGCCTTCATCTACACGATATATAGTGTGAGAGCAACGGCTGAGTTTAGGGCCGTCGAGCTTCTCCGAGGTGATGCCCTTGGCTACCAAAATCGCTCACATTCACACAACGACCGTGTTTTCCGGCTTGGAATCCTCTACGGGGGATGCCCTTTACCTTTTCCTTAAGCGGGCCTTGGATATCCTCATTTCGGCGACGCTGTTGATCCTGCTTTCGCCCTTGATGGCCCTGATCGCCCTGGCCATCGTGTTGGATTCGCCGGGGCCGGTGATCTTTCGCCAGAAGCGCGTCCTCGGCGGCCAATCCCTGGACGACGGGCACGATCCGGCCGAGCGGGTTTTTGAATTCTACAAGTTCCGCTCCATGGTCCATAAGGCGGATGAGAGCCTTCACCGTCAGTATGTGGAGGAATTGATCAACGGGAACGGCAAGCCCTCCATGAGCGCGGGCAAGGCGCTCTACAAGCTGGGCCACGACCCGCGCGTCACCCGCGTGGGGCGCTTTCTGCGCAAGACCAGTCTGGACGAGCTGCCCCAGTTGTACAACGTGCTCAAAGGCGAGATGACGTTGGTGGGGCCGCGTCCGGCTCTGCCCTATGAGGTGCGCCAGTACAAGCCCTGGCACATGCAACGCCTGACCGTCGCGCAAGGGCTCACCGGGCTTTGGCAGGTGATGGGGCGTAACGAGCTATCCTTTGATGAGATGGTGGCCTTGGATATCGAGTATGTCCGCAGACGTTCGCTGTGGTTGGACCTCAAGATCCTGCTGGCGACGTTGCCGGCGGTGTTCAGTTGTCGGGGCGTTAGCTGAGGCCCTCTGGTCAACACACAGGCTCAGGCTATGCGATGCTTTGGGCCTGTGTGTTGATTTTTACCGTGTTTTTACGTGAGGGGTGCCTCAGAGTGTGCTATAATGAGTTGGAGAAATGAAGGAGGGCTAAACGATATGAGCATTTCGCGCAAGGTCACGGCTTTGGCACTGACGGCAATCCTCGTCATGAGTGCCCTCTTCGCTGTGAGCTCCTTGGGGGCTGGAGCGGGGCCGGGCGTTGCCGGCGTCGTTGGGGACGCGGGCCCGGGAGGGCTGCGCTTCACCACCGTGAGGCTCCCTGTCCTGGAGGACACTACGTTGCATTCTTGGTTTCCCACCAAGAACTATGGGCTCGATCAGAACTTGTTCCTGCGTTCGGGGGATGTCTCCGCTGCGCTCTTGAGGTTTGACCTCTCCTCCATCCCCAGGGAGGCGTTGGTGGCCCAGGCCACCTTGAGGCTGTACATCCTGGGGCCGGAGGATCACCGCACGTTGTCGGCCGTGGCCTATGCGGTGAACCGGCCTTGGGTGGCGCGAGAGGCGAACTGGCTTCAGGCCACGGTGACGACGCGCTGGGACCAGCCGGGGTGCAACGGGGTCCCCGCCGATAGAGGGGGCACCGGCTCCGACCCGCTGGAGATCTCCGGGGCCGGCAAATGGGTCGCCTTGGATGTGACGCACATCGTGCAGGAGTGGGTTGAAGGAGTGGCGGCGAACCGCGGGCTCATCGTCAAGACGCTGCCGGGGGTCTCGGTGGAGTACAAGGCGGCCAGCGCCGAGTATTATCAGCCGGCGTTCCGCCCGATCCTGCAGGTCATCTACGGCCTCTTGCCCACCCCCACGCCCACCGGCACCCCGCCGCCGGCCGTGCCTGAGCCCAGGCTGTCGGTCGTCAAGACCGGGCCAGAAGGGCCGCTCTACGATACCGAGGTCACCATCCACTACGAGATCAGCGTGCAGAACGTGGGCACCGACGTGGCTCAGGGCATTGTCATCACCGACGACCTCCCCTTGGGCGTCGTGTATCAGAGCTGCACCGGCGATGGCGTTTATAACCCCGACGACCACGTCATCACCTGGACCGTGGACTCGCTGAACGTCGGCAGTAAAGTGGACCTCGCGGTGGACGTGAAGCTTGCGGATTGGATCAAGGCCGGGGGCGTCACGGTCAACGTGGTCAGCGCCGCTTGTAGCAATTGCCCTGAGGCGCCGGCGACGGGCGCGTGGACGATCTGGGTAGGGCCACCCACCCCCACGCCGACGGAGGAGGTGACGCCCACGCCGACGCCCACCGAAGAGGTGACGCCGACACCGACGCCGACGATCCCGCCCGCGCGGTACATCCAGTACCTGGTGAACGTGCGCAAGAACTTTCGCGACGTACGCTGAGCCTTTGGGCTGGCGATAGCCGCTCAGCAAAAAAAGGGGGCGATCTCGCAAAGAGATCGCCCCTTTTGGTTTGCTTGCTCAGGCGGCTTCGCCGAGGAGTTGGCGGTTCGGCTTGCGCCGGCCGCGGATGGCCTCGGCGTCCACGACCCAGCGCTTGATCTCGGGGTGCGAGGGGAGCTCGTACATGATCTCCAGGAGCGCCTCCTCGATGATCGTCCGCAAGCCGCGGGCGCCCATCTTGCGCTCCAGCGCCTCCTGGGCGGCGGCGCGCAGGGCCTCCTCGGTGAACTCCAGCTCCACGTTATCCAGGGCGAAGAGCTTGCGGTATTGGCGCACCAGGGCGTTTTTGGGCTCGGTGAGGATGCGCACCAGGTCATCCTCGGTCAGGGGTTCCACGCTGACGACGACCGGCAGCCGTCCCACGAACTCGGGGATCATGCCGTAGCGCAGCAGGTCCTCAGGAGTCACCTGGTGGAGTAGCTCCGCCGGCGTGGGAGCCGGGCGGCCCTCGTCGCGGGGATTGAAGCCGAGCACGCCCTTGGTCTTGGTGCGCTCGCTGATGATGTTCTCCAGGCCGGTGAAGGCCCCGCCGCAGATGAAGAGGATGTTCGTCGTATCCAGTTGGATGAACTCCTGATGAGGGTGCTTGCGCCCCCCTTGAGGGGGCACGTTGGCGATGGTGCCCTCTAGGATCTTGAGCAGGGCCTGCTGCACGCCCTCGCCGGAGACGTCGCGGGTGATGGAGGGGTTATCGCCGCTCTTGCGGGCGATCTTGTCTATCTCGTCGATGTAGACGATCCCTCGCGAGGCGCGTTCGATGTTGAAATCGGCCACTTGGAGCAGGCGCAGGAGGATATTCTCCACGTCCTCGCCTACGTAGCCGGCCTCGGTCAGGGTGGTGGCGTCGGCGATGCAGAAGGGCACATCCAAGATCTTGGCCAGGGTTTGGGCCAAGAGGGTTTTGCCGCAGCCCGTGGGGCCGATAAGCAGGATATTGCTCTTTTGCACCTCCACGTCGTCGGACGTCTGGCCGGAGAGGATGCGCTTATAGTGGTTATAGACCGCTACGGCGATCACCTTCTTCGCCCGATCCTGCCCCACGACGTAATCGTTCAGGGCGCGAAAGATCTCCTTGGGCGGGGGAACCTGGGTCAGGGATGTGGGGCCGCCGGCGGGAGCGTCCTGGGAGGAATCCAGGACCTGTTTGCACAGGTTGACGCAGGCATCGCAGATATAGACCGAACCCGGGCCGGCGATGAGCCGCCTCACCAGGCGCTCAGGCCGACCACAGAAGGAACAACGCGGCTCACTGCCCATGGGCGCGTTCACGCTTTTCTAACCTCGGACTTGGGTTGAACGCTCTTGTCTCGCGGCTGGATGATATCATCCACGATGCCGTACTCGCGAGCCTGGTAGGCATCCATGTAAAAGTCGCGGTCCGTATCGCGCTCGATGCGCTCCAGGGGTTGAGAGGTGTGCTTGGCCAGGATCTCGTTCAGGCGCCTGCGCAGGCGCAAGATCTCCTCGGCCTGGATCTGCATATCCACCGCCTGCCCCCGCACGCCGCCCATTGGCTGATGCAGGTGGATGGTGGCGTTGGGCAGGGCATAGCGCCGTCCGGGCGTGCCCGCGGCCAGGAGCACGGTGGCCATGCTCGCCGTAGAGCCCACGGCGATGGTCTCTATCGGGCAGCGCACGCTCTGCATGGTGTCGTAGATGGCCAAGCCGGAGTAGATGATCCCCCCCGGCGAGTGGATATACAGCCTGATCTCGCGCTCGGGGTCCTCGCGATCCAGGAAGAGGATCTGGGCGACGATCAGGTTGGCCACGGATTCGTCTATGGGCGTGCCCAGGAAGATGATGCGCTCCTTCAGCAGGAGGGAGTAAATATCATAGGCACGCTCGCCGCGCCCGGTTTGCTCGATGACCATGGGAATTAAAGAAGTTGCCTGCATGTCGTTCTCCTTCTAGTGCTAACACTTGCCCGCGAACCCATAGACCTCAGCCCTCTGACGCGCCTTTATCCTCGGCGGATAGGGCCGCATCGGCGCCCTGTGCCCCCACAGCGGGCGCGCTCTCGGTGGATTCGGCGGTGGCCTCGGCTTGAGGCCGCTTACGGCCGGTGAGCAGGTCCGTGAGGTGCTTCACGGCGGCCTGCGTCAAGAGGTCGGCGTGGATGGATAACGTGGCCCTGGGGGTGCTGAGGCGCTCCAAGACCTCGTTGGCGCGCTCGCCGTAGCGGCTGGCGATGCGCTCGGCCTCGGCGGAGATCTCTTCTTTTTTCACCTCCAGCTTTTCGGCGCGGGCGAACTCGGCCAGGACGAGCTGGCGTACCAGGCGGCGCTCGGCCTCGGGGCGGATCTCCTCGCGCAGCTCGGCCTCGGTCTTGCCGATCATGCGCAGGTAATTCTCATAGGTAAAGCCGATCTGCCGCAGGCGGGCCTTTTGGTTCTCAATGGTGGCGCTGATCTCGCGCTCCAAGGCGACGGCGGGATACTCCACCTGCGACACGCTCACCAGGGCCTCTATGGCGGCGTTGGCCTCTCGGGCGCGGGCTTCGTTCTCCAAGCGCTCCTTGAGGGCTGCTGCCAGGCCCTCGCGCATCTCGGCCAAGGTCTCGTAATCGCCGGCCATCTTGGCCAGGTCGTCGTTGATCTCGGGGAGGTTGGCCTGGCGAACGGTCTTGATGGTGACGTTGAAGGTCACGTTCTTGCCCGCCAGGTTCTCGTCGTCGTAATCCTCAGGGTAGGTGAGGGAGAACTCGCGCGACTCGCCGGCGCGCATGCCCACCAAGGCCTCGGCAAAGCCCGCCGGGCGGAGCAAGTCGACGACGTTAAGGGTCGCATCCTGGTGGTTGACGATCTCTTGCCCCTCATGGGTGCCGACGATCGTGGCCACCACCTGATCCCCCAACTGCACGGGGCGGTCTACCACCTCGTAGGTGGCGTGGCGCCGGCGGATGGCTTCGATCTCCTCGTCGATCTGCGCCTCGGTGACGACCACCTCCGGCTCCGGCTCTATATGGAGGGCGCGATAGTCGCCCAGGGTGACCACCGGGCCGAGGGGCACCCTGAACTTGAGCACCAAGGGGTCCTGGGAGCCGATCTCCAGTTGGCCCTGGTCAAAGGGCTCTATCTGGGCCTCGGCGATGGCCTGGCGATAGAGCTCGGGGGCCAGTTCGTTAACCGCCCGCTCCAAGAGGGCCTCGCGGCCAAAGGTGCGCTCCACCAGGGCGTAAGGTGCCCTGCCCGGGCGGAACCCCGGCAAAGGCCGCCACCGCGAGAGCACTTGGGCGGCTTTGCGCAGCGCCTTCTCCACGGTCTGTGGGTCAGGTTCAACGGTCAACAGCACCTCGCGGGGGCCGATGGTCTCGGTGGTCGTCTTCAACGTTGGATCCTCCCTGCTATTAGCCTGTATACGTGAAAAGGCTGGCTCGCGGGCCGATTCCCGAGAACCAGCTTGAGATGTGCATGAGCCTCGCGATCTACCAGCATCGTGATGGAGAGCGGAAGACGAGATTCGAACTCGCGACCCTCTCCTTGGCAAGGAGATGCTCTACCAGCTGAGCCACTTCCGCATGGGTTAAAAGGCCAGTGGGGAAGGAGAGACTTGAACTCTCACGGATTGCTCCACGTGATCCTAAGTCACGGTCGTCTGCCAATTCCGACACTTCCCCAAGATGGCCCAGGTGAGCCGCCGAGGACTCGAACCTCGAACCAACTGATTAAGAGTCAGTGGCTCTGCCAGTTGAGCTAGCGGCCCGAAAGGGACTATCTTGAGCCCAGCCGAAGGCCGATGCGCCCCAAGAACACAAATATTCTAGGCAGAAAGGGCGGCGGTGTCAAATGCATTGACTTTTGTTTTGCTTTATGATATACTTTGTTTGTGTTCCATGAGAGGCTGATCGTCTGTTGGTTTGTGCTGGTGTTGTGGCCGCTTCCATTCATTTATTCCCCTTAGGAGGAGGATATGAAGAGCAGAACTGTCAGCAGGCGGGATTTCATTGTCTCTAGTGGGCTTGTGACGGGCGCGGCCCTCTTGGCTTCCTGTGCGCCCAAGGTGGTGGAAGTTACCAAGATCGTAGAAAAAGAGAAGGTCGTTGAAAAGCCGGTAGAGAAGGTCGTTGAAAAGCCGGTAGAGAAGGTCGTTGAGAAGACCGTGGTCGTGGAAAAGGAGAAGGTGGTGGAGAAGGTGGTCACCCCCACCCCGGTTCCCAAGCCTAAGGAGCCCGTCGTGCTGGATGTCTGGTGGAATGCCGACATCCCCGATCTCGAGTGGGTCTCCAAATGGGAGGCGAACCCCGATAACGAGGTATTCAAAAAGACCTGGTATTGGGGCGGCCTTGCCCGGGTGATGTATCCGCCCTTCGTGGAGAAGCACCCCGGCGTTAGCCTGAAGATCACCTCGCATAGCTGGGACTGGGATCTACGTCAGAACCAGCTCATGGCCCTGGCGGCAGGGATCATCCCCGATGTGACCTATGGCGAGGCCTACGTCAACGAGTTCGTCCAGTTAGGGGTCTATAACCCCGTTTCCGACGCGGCCAAGAACCAGTTCCCCGAGGGCCCGATCCGGGGCGCTATGGTAGAGGGCAAAGCCTATGGCCTGCCGATGTCCTCCGGCGCGGATGTGCTGTTCATTAACCTGACCCTCTGGGAAAAGGCCGGCCTTGACCGCAACAAGCTGCCCAAGACGTGGGACGAGCTCGTCTCGGCTTGTAAGGCGATCTCCAAGATCAACTCGGATCCGAAGTGGGGCAACAACTGCTACTTCACCTACGGCCCCGACCCCAACACCTACGGCACGGCGATGCGTATCCTCCATTGGTTCAACCAGAACGATGCGCCGCTGGGCAGCGATCTGGGGGTGCCCTCGGCGAACCTGCCGAAGGCGGTGGATACCTGGCTCTTCCACAATGAGCTGATGTGGACTTCTACGGAGGCCCTCATCATGCAGGCGGAGAGCGAGGCCGGCTCTGGCAAGTTGTTCAACGATGGCGTGATCGCCATCAAGCCGGGCTGGAACAACGACGCCACCTCCGTCGGTGCGGGGAACGTGGACGCGGTGGCCATTGAGTTCCCGCTTCCGCCAGGGGGCCATCCGGCCACGATCGTCATCGGCAACCAGATCAACTCGCCGCTCAAGGGCGGCAAGAACCCGGATCTGGCCATCGCCCTCGTTGAGGAGACCTTGACCAACGTGGAGGCCCAGGCGTTCCTGGCTGACAATGCGGGCATCTGGATCCCGGCCCTCAAGTCGCTCCTGGTGCAGTACCCGACCTACGACCGGCTGGGCGGCTACAAGACCGATATCGCCAAGAAGATAGTGCGTGTGACCATGAAGGCCTTGCTGGAGGGCGGCGCCGGGCCCCTGCCCGGATGGCCGAAGAACGGCTCGCGCATCTGGGCCGAGTGGAATAACTCCTACCAGCGCATCTGGAAGGGCCGGCTGAAGGCCGACGAGATCAAGAAGGAGCTGGATAACCTGCAGGCCACGATTGAAGGGCTGGTAAGGAAGACCGGCTAAAGCGCCCGATTATGCCGAGCTGGTGAAGTTGATCTCGAAAAGCTGGGCAGGTTATCATGCCGTTGCCCAGCTTTTTGAGTTGACTCAATTCATCTTGAGGGAGAGGATCATGACTCTGAAAACGGCCTCAGTTGCCCTGCGCCCGAGAGAAGAGGAGTTAACCCGACTTCAGCGGCTCGCCCGATGGTATCGGCGTCATCGCGAGGCGGTCATCGCCTGGTCGTTTCTGACGCCCATGGTCATCTATTTCATCATCATGACTTTTGTCCCGCTCGGTTTCCTTATAGGGATCAGTTTCACAGAGTGGAACATCATCACACCTCCCCGTTGGGTGGGCTCGCAGAATTTCAAGGTGATTTTCTCCTCCTATAAGAATTGGTTCTATCTGAAGGTGATCGGTCGGACGGTCCTTTACGCGGTAGCGATCCTGGTACTGAACATCGTCGGGGGGTTCTTTGTCGCTTTGGTGCTGAATCAGGACCTCCGGGGGAAGGGCTTTTTCCGCACCCTGTGGTATCTGCCCTCCGTCTTCTCCGGGGCGGTCATCGCCCTCTTGCTGAGGATCTATCTCGCGCCTTCTACCCAAGGCGTGTTGAACATGATCCTGTTCAAGTTCGGGATTCAGCCGGTTGATTGGACCCATGACCCCTTTTGGATGCCCATCATCACCGTGCTCTTTTCCGTCTGGCAGGGCATCGGCTTCACCGTCATCTTCTTCTTGGCCGGGCTGCAAGCCATCGATCTCAACTTGTACGACGCGGCCCGCATTGACGGCGCGAACGACTTGCAGCTCCTAAGATATATCACCATCCCGCAGATGGTCCCGATGCTGCTCTTTATCTCCGTCACGGGGATGATCGGCTCCATGCAGATGTGGGAAGTGCCCAAGCTGATCACCGCCGGCGGGCCGAACGACCTGACCTACACGCTGCTCTACAGCATCCATAACGACGCCTTTGGTGCTCTGGAGATGGGCATGGGGACGGCCCAATCGCTGGTGCTGTTCGTGATGTTGTTGGTTTTCATCGGCTGGCAGCTCAACCAGTATCGCAAACAGTATGGTGTCTAGAGGGGGGCCTGAACGATGAGAAAGCGCCGACGTATCATCACGATCCTGAGTTATATCTTCTTGAGCATCACCAGCTTCATCATGGTCTATCCGGTGCTCTTTATGGCTCTGGGAGCGTTCACCACCCAGGATCGCTTCCTGGAAGCCCTCATCCTGCCCATCCCGAACACGCTGAACCCCAAGATCTTCAAGGCGACCTTTGACGCCGGTGTATGGGAGGCTTACCGCTTCACCTTTATTCGCTGCGCGTTCTACATCACCGTCACCGTTCTGGTGGGCCTGATCGGTGGGTATATCTTTTCCAAGCTGCGGTTCCCGGGCAAGAACAGGGTGTTCTTGCTCTTCCTCTCGGGGATGGTCATGCCCGGCGTGCTGATGCTGGTGCCCATGTACTTGCAGATGGCCTGGTTCCCCTTGGTAGGTGGCAACAATATCCTGGGCCAGGGGGGGCATGGCTTTATCGGGGAATGGCCCGTCCTGTTTATCTACGGCTGGGTGCCGCCGTTCGCGATCTTCCTGCTGAAGCAAAGCTTTGACATGATCCCCAGCGAATATGAGGATGCCGCCAAGATGGATGGCGCGGGGATGTTCACCATCATCTTTCGCATCTATGGGCCTCTCCTGTGGCCGCCCATCGTTGCCCTGATCATCGTGAGCTTCTTGGGGACGTGGAACGATTACCTGTGGCCCAGCATGACGATCTCCGGCCATCCGGAGTATTATCCCATCGCTCTGCGCACCCAGTACCTCGCCGTAACGCTGGGGGAATGGTCGCCGGTTGGCACCACGAACTATCCGGCCATCATGGTGCGCAGCTTTCTGGCCACCTGGCCGCCCGCAGCAGTCTATTTCCTGTTGCAGCGCTACTTTGTCCAAGGACTGGTTGCCAGCGGCTTGAAGGGGTAGGCGATATCCGGCGAGGCGCCGGCCTCGCCGGATCCAGAAAGCTGGGTGGAGCACACTCGCATGCGCTCCACCCCAGAAGGGGTGGGTATGGAAGATCCTCGTGATTATCCCAGCGCCGGAAAGCAGAACCTGCCGGGCTTTCGTACGCCGGGCCGCAAGGTGCCGCTCCCGCGGACGCCCGGCGTTGTCTTGCAGCCCAAGGTACATCGGGCCCTCCAGAGGGGCATAGACCTGATCGTTGAGGCCGTTCGGCCTACGCTGGGGCCGTTGCCCCGGTTGGTGGCCCTCGAGCGCCTGAAGCCAAACGAGGCCCCCGAGTTCCTGGATGACGGGGCGACGATCGCCCGGCGGATCATAGAGATCGTCCCCCGCGAGTACGATGTAGGGGCCATGTTGATCCGCAATGCCCTGTGGCGGATGCATCTGGAGGCCGGCGACGGCTCCAGCACGATGGCGGTGATCTGCCAGGTGCTCGTGGATGAGGGCGTCCGGGCCATTATCCAGTTCGGTTGTCACCCCATGTTGCTGCGCGAGGGCTTGGAGAAGGGCTTGAGGGCCGTTCAGGAAGCTTTGCGCCAGGACGTGATCCAGCTCGCGGGCCGCGAGGAGATCGCCCGCATGGCCAGGGGCTTGGTCCAAGGCCATGATGAGTTGGCCAAGATGTTGGGCGAGGTGTTTGACATCGTCGGCCCGGACGGCTTCATTGCGGTGGACAAGGGGAATCGGTTGGGGTTGGAGCGGGAATACGTTGAGGGAACCTATTGGGACCTGAGCGGTTGGTTTTCGCCCCTGTTTGTCACTGAGCCGAGCTTCAAACGGACCGTCTTTGAGGACGCGGCCCTGCTCATCAGCGATTTCACCTTCCAAGAGCCCGGGCAATTAACGCCCGTCTTGGAGCAGTGCGCCAAGGCCGGCGTGCGGAAGTTGGTGATCATCGCCAAGGAGGTCTCCGATCGGGTGATCG
>DAOTVR010000452.1:0-2387 GCA_034436315.1 Anaerolineae bacterium | reverse complement strand
CAATATGGTCAGGAAGGTGTCTTCATCGATCACGGGTTAGCTCCTTTCTTTTGACTGGGATAGTGAGCTAACTCTAGTCGATTGACACCTTCCTCTCAACTGTCCAATTCACAACAAGCGTTTAATTATCCTTAACGAGGCGAGTTCTATGCGCATCATCTCCGGATCGGCCAAAGGGCGCAAATTGGCTTCGGTGCCGGGCACGGGCACGCGCCCCATCACAGACAGGGTCAAGGGGGCGCTCTTCAATATCCTGGGCGGGCAGATTGAGGATGCCACCTTGCTGGATCTCTTTGCGGGCACGGGCAGCGTGGGCTTGGAGGCCCTCAGCCGCGGCGCCAGGCATGTGGTCTTTGTGGAGCGGGGGCACCGGGCGGTAGAGACGATTCGGCGCAACCTGGCCACCCTCGCATTCCAGGAGCGGGCTGAGGTCATCCACGGCGACGTCTTTCACTACCTCAAGCAGGCCCCGCCGGAGCGCCGCTTTGATTACGTATACGTCGCTCCGCCGCAATATCAGGGGCTTTGGGCGCGAACCCTGCTCGCCCTGAACGAAAAGCCTCTGCTCACGGAGGACGGCCTGATCATCGTGCAAATCCACCCCAAAGAGTTCCGCGAGCTGGCTACATCCAACCTGCGCTTATTGCGCCAGCGTCGCTATGGGAGCACCCTGTTATGCTTCTATGCCCTGAGCGAGCAGGCCGCCACAGAGCACGTTTCATCGTCCCAAACACTCCCTGAGGAACCGGACGGCTCGGAGCAAAGGTAGGAGGCGAAACGATGCGCTGGGTGGATGTGCAAATCGGCGACGTGGTCACCTTGCGCAAACCCCACCCTTGTGGGAGCTACGAGTGGGAAGTGCGGCGCATTGGGGCCGATATCGGGCTCAAGTGCCATGGCTGTGGGCGTTACGTCCTGCTCACCCGCCGCGAATTCAACAAGCGTGTCAAGACGTTCATCTCGCGTGCCCCTCGCCCAGAGGGACAGGCAGAGGCTCAAACATAGGAGCGGGGTTGAAACCTGTCCTCATAGGGATGGATGCCCATGTATTCCCTGGATGATACCATCGCCGCCATCTCCACGCCCATCGGCCAGGGGGGAATCGGTATCGTGCGACTCAGCGGGCCGGAGGCCTTGGCCATCGCGCGCAAGCTTTTCGTGCCCGCGAGGGGCGAGCTCGCCGATGGCTTCGTCTCGCATCGCCTGTATTACGGGCATATCGTCGCCCCCCGGAGCGGGCGGATCGTGGACGAAGTGCTTCTCTGCTATATGCGCGCCCCGTGCACCTATACCCGCCAAGACGTGGTCGAGATCGACGCCCATGGGGGGATCGTCGCTTTGCGCGAGATCCTCTCGCTATGCCTGGAATCCGGCGCGCGCCTGGCCCACGAGGGCGAGTTCACCTTGCGCGCCTTCCTCAACGGGCGGATCGACCTGGCCCAGGCCGAGGCAGTGCTGGACATCGTCACCGCGCGGACGGAGAGCGCCCTGCGCATCGCCATGCAGCAACTGGGCGGGCATCTCTCCCGTCGCATTCGCGAGATACGCGCCAGGCTGTTGGACTTACTGGCCTATCTGGAGGCGAGCGTGGATTTCCCCGAGGACGAGCTTCCCCCTCACGAGGTTGAAGCCGATCTCCTTTTGGCCGAGGGAGAGCTGGCTGAGCTTCTGCGCCAGGCAGAGCGGGGGATGATCTATCGCCAAGGCGTGCGCACGGCCATCGTGGGCCGGCCGAATGTAGGCAAAAGCAGCCTCCTCAACCGCCTGCTGCGCACTGAACGGGCCATCGTCACCCCTATACCCGGCACAACCCGCGATACCCTGGAGGAGACCATCGCCCTGGAGGGGATCCCCTTCGTGCTGATAGATACGGCGGGGATCAGCGAGACGCAAGATACCATCGAGCGCCTGGGCGTGGAGCGCAGCCGTGCCGCGCTCCACGGGGCCGACCTAGCCCTGGTGGTCGTGGACGGCAGCCAGCCGCCCGACGAGGCCGATTTTCAGGTCGCGGCGCTGGCCGCGACCAGGCCGACCATCGTCGTGGTCAATAAGAGTGATCTCCCCCCGGCCTCCGATTACGCGACGCTCCTCCCGGAGGCCGAACACATCGCCGTCTCGGCCCTCAGCGGGGCGGGTATCCCGGCTTTAGAGAAGCTACTGGTGGAGACCGTCTTTTCCGGCCAGATCGCCCTGAGCGATGAGCCGCTGGTCAGCAACCCTCGCCACCGCGAGATCCTGCGCCGCGCGCGAGAACACATCCTAGAAGCCTACAGAGCCCGGCAGGAAGGGAGGACAACCGACCTGCTGGCCATTGACGTCACCGAGGCGGTCAATGCCCTGGGGGAGATCACCGGTGAGACGGCCAGCGAGGAGCTTTTGGAGCGCAT